>DAIDHI010000060.1 GCA_027452025.1 Elusimicrobiota bacterium
GCGGGCGCACCTGACCCAGGTCCAGTTGGCCAAGAAGGTCAAGACCGACCAGAAGGCGATCTGGCGCCTGGAGGCCGGCCGCCAGAACGCGACGGTCGACATGCTCTGGAAGATCGCGATGGCCACCAACAGCGACCTGAAGCTGGATCTGGCCCCGCGCCGGGTCTATCACGCCTCGACCAACGCCTCCTACGCGGGTCCGATCGCGCTCTACGCCTCCTTCGACGATTTCAACCTGGGCGGGCTGGACCCGTCGCAACTGAGGCTCGTGCAGATCAACCAGGACGGCAGCGTTCTCGACGTGACGCAAGCAATTCCAGATCATGGCTTCAGGGAAAAACCGGTCTCGACGGAGCATGGGTCCTTTTCGGGACCTCGAATTGTAAGTTAAGGGCTTGTTGAAATTATGACGCGGGTCTACACTGCATCCTTGGCGGCCTAGGCAAGACACCTACCCAGCGCGACAGCGCCACCGGGGCGGAACTCGGAGGTCGTTGATGAAGCGCAACTCGGTACGCAACCAAGACGATAGCAGGGGGCGGAAGTTTGGAGCTCGGTCGATGCATGCTTGCGCAATGGCGGTGCTCACTTTGATTGGAGCTGCGCTTGCGGCGACGGCCCAACAGGAGCCCGAGGCTCGTCATTACGTTGCCCACCTCACCCAAACGCAACATCAGACCCTGGAACGGAAAGCGAAAGAGCTATACGACGCGACCAAGGCGCCTGATTGGAGCCAAAGGAGCGACCACGATCATTACGTCATCGTGTCGCGGATGCTCGCGTAGGATTCTCAGCTCGACGCCGACGGCCGAGGCGCTGGAGGGTATGGCCCTGGAGAAAGAGTTCTTCGCCAAGCATCCGGAGTGGCGCTATGCTCCGCCACGGGATAGGAACGTAAAGGAATTTCACGATGCCGAATTGAAGCAGAGGAAGGAAGCGGCGGACATCGACGAGAAGATCAGGAGTTGGAAGCCGTTGGATACCCATGCGTTCCTTTACCATGATGGGCCCTTCGTCGCGCTCCTTTATCAGTACCGAGTGGAATTTTACAGATTGCCACCAGGAGTCGAGTGCTTCGATCCGCTTTTCCGCAGGGGAGCAGCATGCTCCGAGGTTCCTGCGGGTGGTGTTGGCGCGGCCACGGCATACGACAACGCCCTCCGAATTGAATTCAAGAAGGGCGGCGCCGCTTACCAGCTTAAGCCCTATAGGGTCATCACGTTTTCCTATCCCGTATCATCGGCAACCTTCGAGTCTCATACCAGGGACGTGAAGGCCTTTGCCATAGGAGTGAGAGATTCTGGGTACGAGCGTAGCAGCATCGGCGAAGAAGCCGTCATGGGCCGGTTGAGTGATGAGGGTCAGAATCCGAAGGGCTGGAGGCAGGATAAGGCAGACCAGGCGGAGTTTTATGGCGTTCTCTCGACTGATGGCAAGATTCTCGCCAAGATACCTGTGCCACCCGGCCCAGATGATGAGACATCGGATTGGGGGTTCGTTTTGCCTACTCCATCTTGGGCGATTGTATGGACGGCAGAAGGTGGGACACGGATGCTTTCAACGAGGGAGGCTAAGAAAGAATTCTCCGTCCTCGGACAATGGCACATCGTTCCCTAAGACGGTCCAACTCTCACTCGCGATGCGGTCTGATTGCCGCAGCGACGCTATGCTTGATTTTACGTCGGGGCAGAGCCTGCCAGATGGTGGACGGCGGTGAGCCGGGCACAGCGACCAGCATTACGTCTGTCTTGGGCGAGGCGCGTGAGGCCTCCAGGTCCACGGGAACCCCATTCAAGCCGGATAGGTTTCACCAAGGCGCTGATATTGGTGCGGTCGATGGAATCGCCGTGGCTGCGGGTGACTTGATCTATCCCGTCGACGTTGGTGTTTCGGGCCCTGTCGGAACTGTCATCGTTCTCTGCACAACGCTCCAACCTTGCTCAGGCAACGGGCAGCAGTTCCCCGACTTTCTCAAACTCGGCCAAGACGTAGGGAGCCGCCAGCCGTTCCTGGCGCAGCCAGGCGACGAGCTGGCGGACGATTTCACGACGAGACCGTCCGCAAGGAATTGCTCCGCTCGGACGGTCCCAGCGGCCCTTTGCTGGACGCCGCAGGGAAAGGCGCGGCCATTCCGACGTATTCATGACGAGGGGTCCTCCGTTGTTAATGGGAAGGTTGTAGGTTCGAGTCCCACGACGGGAGGCGCGCGAAAGCGCGCCGGGGGTGTGACCCAGGAGGTCGCGGGTTCCAATCCCCTCGGGGACCCCGCCTGGACTAACCTTGAGGCACCTGGGAGGTTGGGGGTTCGAGTCCTGCCCCCGGACGCTTCCCAGGACTCGATAGGGGTTAGAGGAAGGAAAAGCTACAAGGTTAGTTTCGGCTCGACGGAGGATCGCGCCAGCGACCTCAAGGTTATGAGCCTTCAAAGCTGCGAGGGAGCAAACCGTCGGCTTGCCGCCCTGCGGGCGATAAGCCGACGGTTTAGCAATCCGCCGCCTTCGGCGTGCCCCCAAGCCGACGGTCTGCGAGACCGCCGCCTTGAGATCGACGGAAGCGCGCCAAAGTTTCATTTAGGCGCTTACCTCCTTTGTGAAAATGATCCCGGCCACGTCCTCGACGGAGATAAGAGGAGTGGACCTATTGAAACCGGAGCAGGCCGCCGTGTATCCGTCGGCGAGTCCGGGCGACGTGTTGCCGTCGCCGTCGGTGTTTACGGCCTGGATCGTGTACGTCTCGTTCGGGGTGCGATTTTCGAGGATCGTAAAGCTGATGTTGATCGGGCTGGAAGGACCCAAGACGTTGTTGGAGAGGGTAAGGTCTTTGACCAAGGGGGGAAGACTTCGAGAAATGGCTTGGAGCATTCCCGCCGCCATAGCAACTGCTTGGGCCTGTTGGCGCAGAGGAGTATTCCTTCATGAGAGACAACACGAATACGAGGATGATCGCCTTATTGATGCTTGTCCTCGGCGTAGCCGTTCCAATAACTGCGGCGGAATCCAGAGGCGGCGGTCCCGGCGCTCAACAAACGTCAGCGCCGACTGGTAGCCATGCCGAGGACTATAGCGATCTCGATACCCGGCCGCTTGCGGACCTCCTCAAGGAGCGGTCGGAAAGCCATAACGCGCAACGCGTGCAAAAATTGGATACCTATTTGAGGGAAAAGGCCGCGCCGCGAACATCCGCCGATCTAAAGTTTGTGGAGTCAGAACTCACGCAGGGGGACGAGTCTCGTAGGCGGCGCGCTCTAGTGTGGCTGTCGAACATTAGCGATGCAAAGATGAGCCTTGACCTTGTTCAGTTTCTTAAGGATCGCAGCCAGTCCTATCCGCCAGGTCGCCTCGTAGAGCTAGCGAAACACCCGGAAATGCTCTCAAAAGATTTGCCACGTGCCGAGGTCCTAGGGGCTGTAATGCTCAAGCTTGCGGACCTCAACGCGAGGGAAGCGATTCCAAGAATACGCGAGTACGCCACAGCTGAGGGAGGGTTGCGAAACGTAAGGACCGAACTTGGCGCGCAGGCCATCCAAGCCCTGGCCAGGATAAAAGATGAGTCGTTTTTCGGAGTCGATCGACGCGAGCGCCTGAGGGCCCGGTATGTGGACTTCAGCGATCCCCGGACGAAGCCCTGGCTGATGGAACCATGCTGAATGACAAGGACCAGCAAATCCGGTTATTAGCAGGCGAGGCATGGGCTCGACAAGCTGCCGATCCAGAAGATTCCTCAGACGTGGAATTTGCTTTCAAGCTCGCAAACACGACACGCGCCAACCTGACGAACGACGAAATGGCTTACCGCCGCGCCAGGGGACTTGGGGTTTTGGAAGCCCGCGTTATCAAGGGACATCACGATCCAGACATCCTCGATTTGGCGGTAAAGATCGCTGAGACACCCGGCGATAGGAACAAGGAGGAGGCTGCTAAGCTCCTGGGGCATTTCGATTCCCCGCCCGACATGCGAGAGAAGGCGTTAAAAGCGTTGACGAGCATTCTCAATGATCGTAAGGCCCGGGCCGATGCGCGGGCGAGCGCTCAGCGTGCCATCGCAGGGCTGACCGGCAAGTGGCTTCACTACGACGGAGAAATGTACTGCGACCAGCATCCTATGAAAATCGGGAATACCCAACTGCCGCCGAAGAGGACATCGCGGTGAAAACCAGTCGCATTGGCCTCTTAGCCCTTGCGAGCCTGATGGAAAGCGCCACGGCATCCTATGCCTGGCAATACTCGACTGTCGGGCAAGGAGAGAAGGTGGCCAACGACGTGCCGAGCGTCAGTGGCCGTGAAACAAGGTTGCGTTCAGCTAATCGTCATCGGGCCCTCCCGGTGGCGATCTTTGTTGCCCTCCTGACCAGCTTCGCCGCTGCTGACGCATCCGCCGCAGCTGTCTCCGTGACCTTGCCGCAGGTCACCTACACCAAGACGAAAGTGTCTATTCCGAGTTTCACGGTGAGCTATGGTCAAAACACCACCGTATGTGCGACAGTTACGCCTGCACGACAAATACCTAAGATCACATGGGCGGGCGACTCAGGTGGCGCGCTAACTGTTACGGCGGGAAGTGATCCATCTTGTAATGGCGGTAGTGGAGGTTTTTTGACTGTGCAGTCGAACACGAGTGCGTGTTCGGCGCAGGCCAACATAACCGCCACGATGAACAGCAAGACACTAGCTTTAGGCTCAGGAACGATCATCATCCCGACCTCTGAATACGCGGTGTTTCTCGACAGCGGAAGCAATTTGAATTCAGACTGTAATACGCCGGGAAGAGGATCACTTAGAGATTCCTGGGGGCAGTCTCTCGTTCCCTACGGGCACGACTAGTTGCACGGATGTCTATCAACAGACCGTATTTGCAGGAACCTGCCAAGTGCAGACTAATACTTTGACATTCTCGGCCGATATTTTTGGCAATCGTTCAATCACAAGATCGGACCAACAATGAAGATTTTGGGGGAATTGAAGATGAATACGCGGCTACTCCTTTTCGTGACACTCACGTCTTTCGTTTGCATGCCGAAGATAGTTTTGGCCACCGATCCTCTAGATACACCAGAAAAAGGATTCGTGCTCATACGAGGAGGAATCTCTCCTACCTTCTGCCAGATGACGAATACTCCCTGCGGCTGGGAATTAGCTGCCGGCGACGATTGGTTAAGTCACGGCAAACCGGAGCCGATGAAAATTTCGAGTGGCACGCTACGCCAACAGCTTAACCAGTTTATCGCAGCATATCCGGGTTACTCGTGGGCTGTTCAGAACGGTGTTGTTAACTTCGTGCCCACCCCGGATCATGCAATCCAAAAGGATGGAGCGCCCGTTATCGATCTAAAAATCGCGGCTCTGGACATAAATGACCTTTCCGTGATCGAAGCGGGATACAAGATTTGTGAAGCGGCTGGACTCAAATGCGGGAGAGCCATTCATGCTGGCATTCACCGACATTACGGGAAAGTGACCCTGCACCTGCAAAATGTCACTCTGCGTCAAGCGGCAAACGCTCTTGTAAAGACAGACGGCATGTCTAGTTGGATGTTTAATTTTAACCCCAGAGGAAATAACTACACGCTGCTGGTTGATTCCTGGCGGGGTGGCCCGAGTCTCTTCAAATGATCTGAATCCTTGTCGCACCACCGGGCAGTAACACGCAATACGGGCCGTTGACGAAAGGAGCCTGGAAAGATGAAGCGAGCACGCGTAGCGAGCGGCTGCGACTTTGCCCTATTCGCACTGTCGTTGTGCTTGCCGTTCAGCGCAGCCTACGCTCAGACCTTCGTCCAGCCTGGCGACGTTGTCTCGATTTCCCTACCGATACAGAACGCCGCCGATAGCGGCGACACAATCAACGGCGTTCAGGTAACGCTGACCGGCCCCTCTCAGGCGACAAGCATAACGCCTAGTGCTACGGTTTCGATCGCGCCCGGCGTATCTCAAACTCTTACTGCGTCCTTCACCATCAATCCGAGCGCCCAGTCCGGCAGCTTCACTGTCAACGTCATTACGAATATCAACGACGTTGGGATCGACCCGGACCCTACCACCCAGAATACATCTGTCACCTTCGACCTCGTCAGCCTTAAGGTCACCGATGAGCAGGGCGATTTGATTCCAGACGGCTCGACCACGGCGGTTTCGATCATCTACGTGGACGGCAGCGACGGAGCCGCCGCGATCTCCCTGACCGGCCCAATTAACTTTGACCCCGTCACCTTCGCGCCCGGCGAAGCCGTCGCCGCGTCTTTCGGCACTTTGGAGGACGGCACCTATACGGCCGAGTTGCTGGATTCCAACGGCAACGTCATGGCCCAGACCTCCTTCACCGTCGTGCAAGGCTCGATCCTCAACCCGCTATCGCCCGGCCAGTACACTCTGGAAGCGACCAACGCAAACGGCGTGACCACGGTCGCGCCGTTCCAAGTCGTGACCATGGGCGTTGCCGTAGCGAGCGCGAACATCACGTTTTACGACCCGGATATAAACAACCCGAACTCGGTCGAGCAGTTCCAAAGCGGCAGCGTCCAGATGAGCTTCACCTCGACGCTTTCGATTTCCGCCGTCACGGTGATCGATCAGCATACGGGAAATGTGACCGAGCAGCAGCCGACGGCACCTTTCAACATCACCGGCGCCGAGGGACTTTACCTCGTGGTCACTGACGTCGATGGCAACAGCTACAACGCCTTCGGCATCCCCGCTCCGACGGGCGGCAATTCTCAATGCACACCGAGCGGCCCCCAGGAATACAGGGCTGGGGATCGGATCGGGGGAGCTGACCTTCGACTACGCGTTCGTGCCCTACGGGGGGCTCGGAATCACGAATCGGTTCTCCTTGTCGACCAGGTTCTAGACGCCGCCGTCGCGAAACGGTCGCGACCTCCGGGGGTATCATGAAAGAAGCGGGAGGTCCTATGATCAAAGAGCTGACATTCCCCACGCGCGGCCTGACTCCTTCGCTTTCGCGCGTGAGCTGGGGGGCGATCTGGGCCAGCGCCATCTTCACGACGGCCCTGGTCGTGGTGTTCCTCGTCCTCGGCTTCAGCATCGGGCTGGCCGTGGCGCCGACGACGACGCCGGCCTCGCTGGCTTTCGCCGCGGGGTTGTGGTGGTTCTTGACCGGGGAGGTGTCGTTTTTCCTCGGAGGCTGGATGGCCGGGCGGCTGACGCCGATCGCGAGCTTCAGCGAGAGCGTCATTCACGCGCTGGTATCCTGGGGGATGTCGACCCTGGCCTTGACCTATCTGGTCCTGGGCATCGGAGCCGGTCTCCTCGGCAACGCCGGCGGGATCATGGGAGGCGCTTTTGGGACGGCGGCGCGAGGCGCTCAGATCGTCGGCGGCGTTGGCGTGTTCGCGTTCCTGGTCTCGCTCTCGGAGATGTTCGCGGCCGCCGTCGGCGCGCGGACCGGAACTCGCCTGCTGGTGGCGACGAGGCCGCTGCCCCAGCCGGAGCGGCAAGTGGAAACGGCCAGGGTTTAGGGCTTCTGTTTCGGCGCGGCCGGAGGCGCCTTTTCGCCGCAGGCGACGGTCACGAAGGCTTCGGAGCCGTCGCGGGCGACCTTGAAGCGGTGCTTGTCGCCGGGCTTTGAGACGGCCAGGATCTTGGCCAGGGACATGAGCGCTTGGCTGCCGCCCGGCGGGAAGTAGGCGCCGTCCACGCCCACCAGGACGTCGCCCGGACGCAGCCCGGCGGCGGCGGCCGGGCTGCCCGGGCGCACGGCCTCGATGACGACGCCGCGCTCGGGCAGGACGGCTTGCTCATTGTCGACGATGATCCCGAGCCAGGCCGAGTCGATGTTGCCCGTCGCCTGGTACTGATCCAGGGCGGCTTTGACGTCGCTGGAGGCGATGGCGAAATTGAGGTTGCCCGGGCCTTCCATTCCAGCCGAATCCATTCCCACGACCTCGCCGCGCATATTGGTCAGCGCGCCGCCGGAGTTGCCGTGCGTGATCGGGGCGTCGATTTGCACCCACTGGGCGTAGATCGAGCCGTTGTTGCGCAGGCTGCTCACCATGCCGTGGCTGACGACGAGCTCGAGCCCCTGCGGATGGCCGAAAGTCATGACCTCGTCGCCGACGCGGAGATGATCGCTGTCGGCCAGCATCAGCGCCGGCCAGCCGCCCTGGCGGTTGGGCAGCTGCACCAAGGCGATGTCTTTCTGGGCGTTGATCGCCACGACCTTGGCCTTGACCTGGGCGCCGCCCTCGTCCATGCGCACGAGCACCTCGCCCCCGAGCCCGGCGTCGGCGACGACGTGCGCGTTGGTGGCCATGAGGCCGCCCGTCGTGACGACGTAGCCGGAGCCGATGGCGTAGCCGTTGGGCATTCGCACCACGATCTCGGCCACGGAAGGGACGACCTTATCGACGACCTGCTGGCGAGTCAGGTCTGGAGACTGAGCCTGCTGCGCGGCCTGCCGCAGGGCGTTGAGCAACTGCGGGGGCAGCTGGGCCTCGTCCTGCTGGTAGGCCGCCGCGTGATAGACGGCCTGGCTGGGAGACTGGGCGACGGGGCCGCCGAGGCCGAGCCAAGAGCCGCCCAGAAGCGCGGCCAGGAGCAGCAGCGTCGCGCCTTTGGAGGAGCGGCGCACGGCGGCTTGCGCCTCGGCCCGGGCTTGCGCGTACGCGGCGGCCCGGGCCTTGCGGTGCAGGCGCCAATTGACGAAGAGAAAGACCACGGAGAGCGCCGAGACCAGAAGCTGGAGCGGCAAGGGCAGGAAGAAGGCCGCGGCGACGGCCAGCGCGTTGTAGGTCAGGTGAGCGACGAAGGGCGCCACGAGGCTGCGGCTGCGATAGAGAACGTAGGCGAGCGTCAAGCCGAGGGCGAAGTGCAGCGAGTAGAAGAACGGGTTAATGCCCCAGGCGGCGAAGTGAGCGACGGCGAAGCGGTTCGCGGAGTAGACGGCGGCCAGCGGGAACGCCGCCACCGAAAGCTTGGAGAGCCAGGCCAGGGCCTTCTGCGTGCCGGCGCGCCAGCCGATCGGGTCGGAGAGGCTGCCGGCCACCTTGGCGGCGAGCTGCGCGCCGGGCCTGATCGCGGCCAGCGCCATGAACGGCAGGACGAAAAAGCCGAGACGGAAGACCAGCTCCTCCATGCCCGTGGCCAGCGGCAGGGTCTGCGCGAAGAAGTGCCAGGGGTTTTTGTGCACCAGCTCCGCGATGGCCTGCGGGCCGAACTGGGTCAGGAGCTCGACGCGCCCCAGGGAGTGCAGCGTGCCGGCCGGCACGCGGAGAGGCCAGCTCGAAAGGGCGAAAACCGGTCCGAGGACGAGCTGAATGAGGAAAGACAGTCCCACCATGTTGACGCCCCACTTCAAGCCGAAGAGGATCTTGCCCGGAAGCTTCTTGGGCAGAGCCTGAGGGCCGCCGAAGTCGTCCGTGGTCTTGAGCACGACTCGCGGCGCGGGCGGCTGGGCGGCCTTTTGCAGGGGGGCGAGGCTGCGGAGGGGAGCGGGGAGCAGATAGTGCGTGCTGCGGTGCGACAGGACCTTGTGGATCGCGAGGCGCAGCCAGTCCGGCCGCTCCACGAGCCTGCCTTCCACCGAGCCCAGAGCCCCATCGAAGACGCGGTCTGCGCCGGCCTTCGCGGACTCGGGAGTCGCCGCGGCGCGGCTTCGGGCCGGGGAGGGGGAGGCACGCCCCAAGACGCTCTTGGCGACCGGCGCGAAAGCCGCCTTCGGCTCGGCGCGAGCGGCGGCCGCTTCGGCCACGGCCGCCTGGGGCGCGGCCGCTTCGGGGCTCGCGGAGGCGGCGGCCGGCGCTTCGGGCGCTGCGGCGGCGGAAAGATCGAGGGCGGCGGGCAGCTGGGGCGCGCCGGAGGGGATCGCGATCCCCGCGCGCGGAAGATTTTCGCCGGCCGGGCCCTCGGTTTCCATCGCCAGCGCGGCCGACGGCGGCCACGAGGCCGCCAGGACGGCGGCGGCGAGCAGCGAGGCGAGAGCGCGGGACAGAGGCTTCATCGCTCCCAGTCTACGATATGGCGCCAAAAACCCCGTGGGCCGGAGGGCCCAACACGGAGGCGCCATTAGACCCCGCGCCGGCGGCCCCAACGCCCTAGGGAACTAAAATGGGCGTCTAAACGTATCTATCAGAGCGGGCCAGGCTGATCGTCTCTTGAGAAATGTCTGCTTTCCCTGACAAAACATGAAAAGGACACGTCGAACCCATCCCCTTGACGAGGTGTTCCAGGCCCCGAGCCACATCCTCATTCTGCGCGTTCTTGAGTACACCTCCGAGGGAGCCAGCGCACGGTCCTTGGCGCGGGCGGCTCGGATCAATCATCAGTCCTGCGTCGACGCCTTGGCGCGCCTGCGCCATGCAGGCGTGGTCAAAGGGCGCCGGCTGGACAGGGGAAATCCTCTTGTTCGAGATGGTTTGCTGCCGCTGCTCGAGGCTGAGCGGGGCCTAGAGCAGGCCCGCCGCGCGCAGCGCCTGGCGAAGCTCCGGACGCAATTCCTTGGAGAGCGGCGTCAGGGGCAGCCGCGGAGCGCCGCCGCAGACGCCCAGCATCTCCAGGGCGGCCTTGACCGGGATCGGGTTGGTTTCCGAGAAGAGCGCCTTGATGAGCGGGAACAGCTCTAGGTGGAGGGCGCGCGCTTTGGCGAAGTCTCCGGAGAGCGCGTGCCGGCACAGCTGCGAGGTCTTCTTGGGCGCGACGTTCGAGACGACGGAGACCACGCCCGCGGCGCCGGCGGCCATCATGGGCAAGGTCAGGGAGTCGTCGCCGCTGAGCACGGAGAAGGGCGCCGGCAGAAGGCGCAGGATCTCGCTGACTTGGTCGAGGCTTCCCGAGGCTTCCTTGACGGCGACGACGTTGGGGCAGGCCTTGGCCATGCGCGCCAAGGTCTTGGGAAGGATGTTGACGGCCGTGCGGCCGGGGATGTTGTAGACGACGACGGGCAGGCGGCAGCCGCGCGCCACGGCCGTGAAATGCTGGAACAGCCCTTCCTGGGTCGGCTTGTTGTAGTAGGGCGCGAGCACGAGCACGGCGTCGGCCCCCAATGACTCCGCTTCGCGGACCATCTCCACCGCCTTCCAGGTGGCGTTGGTGCCCACGCCGGCGACGACGGGGACGCGCCCTTGCGAGACCTCCAGGCAGACGTCGATGGACCGGCGATACTCGTCGTGGGAGAGCGTGGCGGCCTCGCCGGTCGAGCCGCAGGGCACCAGACCGGACACCCCGCCGGCAAGCTGCAGCTGGGCCAGCCGGCGCAAGGCGACGGGATCGAGCCGGCCGTCGCGGCCGAAGGGGGTGACGAGGGCGGTCAAGCAGCCTTGGAACGGGTGTTTCATGACGTGATCTCTCCAGTGAAGACGACGCGCGCCGGGCCTTCGAGCCAGACGTCGGAGAAGCTCGAGCCGGCGCGAGAGAAGCTCGCGCGCAGCTCGCCGCCCCGCGCCTTGACGGAAACGGGGCTTTCGGCCAGGCCGAGGACGGCGGCGGCCGCCGCGGCGGCGAGGGCGCCGGTGCCGCAGGCCAAGGTCTCCGCCTCCACGCCGCGCTCGAAGGTGCGCAGCGACAAACCGCCGTTTTCGGCCGAGACGAAGTCGGCGTTGGCGCCCGCGGCGCCGAAGGCCTCGTGCCGGCGCAGGGCGGCGCCGACCTCGTCTACGGGATAGTCTTGGAGGCCTTCGACGAAAACGACGGCGTGCGGCACCCCGGTGTCGACGAAGTGCGCCGTCAGCCGGCGGCCGGCCACGGACAGGTCCAGTCCCAGGCGAAGCCCTTTCGGCCCCGGCATGGCGATGGCGGCCTTTTGGCGGCCGGTCACGCGGGCGGACAGCGTCCCGGCGGCGGTGACGATGGAAAATTCCTCGGCGCCGGCGTCGCCCCGCTCCTTGAGCCACCAAGCCGCGCACCGGGTTCCGTTGCCGCAGAACGCCTCGGAGCCGTCGGCATTGAAGTAGCGCAGGGCGGGGAGGCGGCCGCGCTTGAGGACCAGGAGCCCGTCGGCTCCAATGGCCCCGCGACGGTCGCACAGCCGTCGGGCCAGCTCCGCGGGGCGGGAAGGCGCGCCTTCGACCAGCACGAAGTCGTTGCCGGCCCCGGAAAGCTTGGAAAAGAGCAGTCGGCGCGGCATCAGCGCCGGCCCTTCCGGAGCTCTTTTAAGAGCGCCGCCGAGGCGTGGGCGACGAAAGGCGAGCGCCGCTCGCATTGGGCCGCAAGGGCCAAGTCGGCCCGCGCCGCCTTCTCGTCGCCGCGTTTGAGCGCCACGCGGGCGCGGATCCACAGCGCCAGCGGCTCCCGCGGGTCCTGCGCGAGCGCGGCTTGCGCGCCGGCGAGGGCTTCCGGCCAGCGGCCGAGCTCGAGCTGCCAGGCCGCGCGCAACAGGCGCAGATCGGAGCGTCCGGGCTCCAGGGACATGGCGGAGTCCAGCGTCTTGACGGCGTCGCCGCCGCGGCCCTCGGCGCGTTGGACCATGGCCAAGGTGATGAAACCGGACGCGGACGGGGCCAGGGCAAGCGATTTGCGCGCGGCGGCCTCGGCGCCGGCGAAGTCGCGCTTTCGGTAGAGGACCTGGCCATAATCTCTCCAGAGGCCGGGCTTGCCGCCGAGAATCTGCAGGGCCTTTTGATAGTGGCCGACGCTGGCATCGAGCAGGCCGAGCGAAGCGTCGATCTCGGCTAGGCCCTGGTGGGCCACGGCGTTGTTGGGATGGATCGCCAGCACGTCGTCGAAGACCGGTTGGGCCTGCTCCTCGAGCCCGGCGTGATGCAGAAGCAGGCCGAGCTGGGTCAGCAGGTTGATGTCCTTGGGGAACATCCTCGTGCTGACTTGATACACGCCGAGCGCCAGGTCAAGACGGCCCACGCGTTCAAAGGATCGGCCGAGATAAAGATAGGCTTGCGCCAGCTTCTCGCCGCCCAGCTTCTGCATGGTCTCGGGAGAGAGGTCGGCGATGACTTGGCGGTAATGGCCGCCCTGAAAGGACTGGCTTGCCTTGCGCAGGGGGTCGGCCGCGAGCGAGGAGATGAAGGCCGCGGCGGCCGGCTGGGCGGCCAGCAAAAGCGCGAGCAGCCCTGCTGCGGCGTTCACCGCGAGGCCTCCTTCGGGAGATAATCCGAGGCCAGGCTGGGCATCGAGAAGAGGATGAGGCTTTCCATGGCGGGATTGAGGGCCCTGTCGGCGGCGATGGTTCCTTTCTTGATCGCCTCCGGGATGCGGTCGGATTCCGCCATGCCGATCCCGCCGACCGGAGGCTCGATGACGAAATTCGCGGCGCGCTTCTCCTCGCGCGAGAGCAGGGAGCCGCGGATGTCGATGACCTGTTCCAGGCTCTCGATGACGCTGCGCGGCTTGGATTGCGTGTAGTCGGTCTCGGTCACGCTCGCCAGAACCCAGTCGGCGCCGAGCAGCCTCGCCGCGTCGATCGGAATATAGTCGACGACGCCGCCGTCGACGAGGTAGCGCTGGCGATACTCGACGGGCTGGAAGATCCCGGGCAGGTTCATGCTCGCGCGCACGGCGGGGGCGAGCGGGCCCTCGCGGAAGACGATCGCCTCGCCCGAGTAGAGGTCCATCGCCACGCAGGCGAAGGGGATCTTGAGCTGCTCGAAGGTCCGGCCCCCGACTTCCTGATTGATGAACTTCGCCGCCCGCGCCGAGGATAGGAGCTTGGAAAAGAGGATGTAGCGCAAGAACGTGAAGGCGTTGAGGTTGTTGCCCGTGTTCACCCTGACGTGGGTGGCCATGTCGCGAAGCCTGGAGATAGAGTCCCCCGCGGCGAAGAGCGAGCCGATGACGGCGCCCATGGAGGTGCCGGCCATCAGGTCTATGGGAAAGCCGGCGTCCACGAGGACGGAGAGCACCCCGATGTGAGCCGTGGCGCGAAGCGAGCCGGCGGAGAGGACCACCCCGACCGTGGGGCGCTCGCCTTTCGGTTTGGAGACGAGCTGCTTCCAGAGGCTGTCGCGCAGTATGGCGTCGTCCGAAAGGTCCGGGGCGGCCTTCAGCGAGACGGCGGTCCCGAGCAATAGCGCGAGCAGGAGGGCCGCGCGGCGTCTCATCAAGGGGCGATGTCGCGCCCGACGGCGCGTTCCAGCTTGGCCAGGGCGATAATGTGCTCCGTCACGGCCTTCTCGTAGGACAGCTTCAAATCCAGCAGGCTCTGGAGCGCTCCGATGCGCTCGAGCGCCGTGCCGGAGGAGCCGGCGGCGTCGTAAATGGCCTGGACCTTGCGATACTCGGCCTCGCGCAGGGGGAATTCGCGCTGCCAGTACTCGAGGTCCTCGTAGGCTTGCCGCACCTCGAGCCGGACCCGATCCTGAAGCTCCGAGCGTTTGATCTGGCCCTGGCGCTGCTCGGCGCGGCGCTGCTTGATCTGGCTCCAGTAGTCGTAGGAAAACGGCAGCTTCAGGCCTACGGTCGCGTCCCAGTTGTTTTGGCGCAGGGGAAAATCGGTGTCGGCGAGCTCATAGTCGCCGGCCAGAAAGACCGTCGGCAGGCGGCGCGCCTGGGCGAGGTTGACGGAAATGGCGTCCATCTGAGCCTTGTAGGTCTCCGACTGGAGCTCGGGGCGCAGCTCGATGGCCCAGAGCGCGGCTTTCTCGATGTCGATGTCGACGGGCTTGGTCTGGAGCGCTCCCTCCACCCGGAAGGGCGTGTCGAGCTCGACGTTGAGGCTTTTCAGGAACGCGAGACGGCGCAGATCCAGCTGATGCTCGGCCTCGGCGGATTCCGCGCGCGCCGCCGAGAGCCTGGCCTCGGCTTCGATGCGCTCGAGCGCGGGGAGCGAGGCCTTGCGCAGCAGATCATCGACGGCCGACCGGTATTGGTCCGCGGCCTTGAGCCGATCCTGCGCGAGCAGCAGGCGATAGAACACTTCCTTGACTTCCATCAGGATGTCCATCCGGATGGAGTCGTGGGTGGTGTTCGCCTGCTTGGCGGCGGCTTGCGCCAGCCGCAGGGTGCTCAAGGTGCGGCCGCCGTCGTAGAGCGACATGTTCATGTAGGCGCGGCCGGAATAAAAGGTGCCCGTGTTGGTGGCATACTGGTTTCCGGGGAACAGCAGGATGTTGCGGAAGTCCCCGGAAAGGGAGAAGGGGTAGTTGGCGTTGTACTTGGTGCCGCTGGCCTGGAGGCCGACTTCGGGCAAGAAGAGGAACTTGGCCTCTCGCACCCGCTCGGCCGCGATGACCTGCTGCTGCTCGGCCGACAGCAGGCGGGCGTCGTTGAGCAGGGCCAGGTGCTCGGCGTCGTCGAGGGTGTAGACCTTCTCGACGAGGCTGAGGGGCTCGCCGATAGGCTCCTGAGCCCGAGCGCCGATGGCGCAGGCGAGGAGGAAGGCCGAAAGAATGCTTGTCGAACGCACTAAACTTTGAATGACCGGGTGATATGGTCGAGTTCCATCCGAATCGACTGCAGTTCGTCCCGCTGCGCCGCCGCGGCGGGCCCGTCCGGCAGTCTTCTCATCAGCGACTCGATTTTTTCGCTCAAATGCGCGGCTAAATTGCGGTCCTTTTGGACCATGCCCTGCAGGCTCGCCAGCATTCCGTTGAACTCCTCCTGGAGCTCCAGGAGCTCGTCTCCGGTGCGCAGCGACACCCGGTGCGTGAGGTCTCCGGAAGCGGCCACCTGCGCGCTCTTTTCAAAGCGATGGATGGGGCCGGCGAAGCGATGGGAGACGTAGAGCGAGATGAGCAGGATGATCACCAAATACAGGGCGATCTTGACCACGATGATCGTGTCGAACTGGGCGAGGGCGCCGGCCATCGCCGGGTTGTCGGCCAGGAGCATCTTGGCCATCGTGTAATAGACGTCCAGCCCCACGAGCAGCGACGCGATGAGGGCGCTGAAAAAGACCATCGCGACGTATTTGAACTGCAGGGCGCGCTTGATGATGACCGTGCGGCGCTGGAACCGCGGCGCCGTCGCGGGGCTGGACGTTTCCATCAACTCTTCACCGCCGCCTTGGCGGGGCTCGTCTTGGCCGCGCCTGCCGTCAGCGTGTCGAGCAGCGAGAACCATTCCGGCGTGACGGTCTTGAGCGTGCCGGTCGCCTCGGAAAGGCTCACGGGCACGACTTTGTCGCCCCGCAGGGCCACCATCTTGCCGAAGTCGCCGGCGTCGACGAGCTCGGCCGCCTTGACGCCCGCGCGGGTGCCGAGCATGCGGTCGAACAGGGTCGGCGCGCCGCCGCGCTGAATGTGGCCTATGACGGCCGCCCGCGTCTCGATGCCCGTCTCTTTCTCGATGAGCTTGGCGAGCTTCTCTCCGACGCCGCGCTCCTTGAGGATCATGTGCCCGAACTGATCGAGCTCCTCTTTGCCCGAGTCGCCCATGTCGATGGCCTCCGAGGCCACGACAAGTGCGACGTTTTTGCGCTTGTGAGCCTGCCGCAGCTTCGCCGTCATGTCGGCCACGTCCACCCTGCGCTCCGGCAGGCAGACGTAGTCCGCCCCGGCGGCGATGCCGGTAAACAGCGAGACCCAGCCCGCATGCCGCCCCATGACCTCGAGGACCATGATGCGGCGGTGGCTGCGGCCCGTGTCGATCAGGCGCGCGGCCGCGTCGACGGCGACGGTTACCGAGGTGTCGAAGCCGAAGGTGTAGTCCGTGGCCGAGAGGTCGTTATCCATCGTCTTGGGCACGCCGACGACGTTGAGCTTCTTCTCCTTGTAGAGCTTGGCGGCCACGCCGAGCGTGTCCTCGCCGCCCATGGCGACCAGGGCGTGGAGACCGAGCTTCTTAAACGTCCCGACGACGCCCTCGACGCCGCCCTCTTTCTTGTAGGGATTGGTGCGGGAGGTGCCCAGGATCGTGCCGCCGCGGCCGACGATTTCCTCGACGTCCTCCCGGCGCAAGGGCTTGGCGTCGCCGGAGATCATGCCCTTCCAGCCTTCCTGGACGCCGAGGCACTCGTAGCCGAGGTCCGTGGCCTTGAGGACGACGCCCCGGATGGCCGGGTTGAGGCCGGGGCAGTCGCCGCCGCCGGTGAGGATGGCCAGCTTCTTTGCGGCCATGGGATCAGTACGCTCCCGTGGTGGCCGCCTGCTTGGACGCCTTGCCGCCGTTGTACCAGTGCGGGTCGACGGCCTCGAGCATCTCGGCGCCGGTCACGTGATAGCGCTGGGTCCACGCCTGAGCGTAACCGTCGACGACTTGATTGAGCTTCTTCATGCGCTCGGCGGCGGTGGTGAGCAGGAACTGGTCCTGGGCCTTCTCGCCCTGCTGCTCGAAATACTCGTTGAAGATGGCGCGGCCGGCCATGTAGCCGGAGCAGCCGGCCTTCATGGACAGCTCGACTTGCTTGACGAAGAGGTCGAACTTCTCTCCGGCGGAAAGCAGCACCCAGGGCCGGATGGCCGCCTCATTGAGCTTGCCGAGGTTGTCCTGCATCTTCTGCGCGGCGTCGTTCTTGATGTCGCCCGGGAACTCGAGCTTGAGGATGTCGGTGTGCGGGCCGATGAGCTTGGTCGACTCCATGATGTTCTTGACTTTGCGCGCCTGATACTCGGGAGAGGACTTTTCCTCGCCCTTGCGGGGGAAGGTCAGCTCCTCGGTCATCAGGAGGATGTCGTTGTCTCGGCAGGCCTTCTCGAGCTTTTGAAGGAAGGCGAGCTGAGCTTTCGTGAAAGGCTTGTCCTCGACATCCATGTAGATCAGGAGCTTGACCGCCGAGGCGCCCATTTTCTTGATCTGCTCGACGGACCAGCCGGGCTCGTACTCGGAGGGGATGCCGGGGTCCTTGGAGGCCTCGGAGCGCACGATCAGGCCCACCCCGTGGGGCAGGGCCATGGAGTTGATGCACTGGCGCGCGCCGAAGTTGACGTCGAGCAGCACGGCGGAGCCGTACTGCGCGAGGGTGGACACCATCTTGAGCTTGACGTCGCGGATCTCGTGATACGTCGGTTCCGCCGGCTTTCCGGCGCGTTCGTGCATGGCGCGCAGAGCCTTCTTGAAGGAATTGGACTGGTCGAGGGCGAAGACCTTGAACTTGTTGTTCGCGTCGGTGATCTGGCGCAGGCCCATGAGCTTCCCGGGCGAAAGGCGCACGAAATGATCCTTCAAAGAGGCGGAATCCGTCTTGAGGGGGGTGGCGGTGGCCATATTAGTCTCCTTTTGGTGTCAGACGTTGACTTGTTGACTCGTTTAAACGAGTCAACAAGTCAACGTCTGACACCCTTAGAAATTTCCGACGTAACGCAGCTGGACGATACGTTCCGGCCCGCGGGGGTCGCCATTGTCGAAATGGCCTCCCTGCCCGATGGCGCGGACGGCGAAATCGACGTCGAAATGAGGCGTGACGTACACTCGCAGGCCGGCATTGACCCGGCTGTCTACGAAGTTGCTGATGTTGTCCCACTCCAGCAACAAAGCGACCTTGTCCTTGATATTGTAGCTAAACGGCAAGGCCCCGTAAAAAGAGTTCGTGTTGAAATCGGAGATGTTGAACTCCGGGTGGACCATGAGCCCGGGGATGCCGAGTTCTTGGCTGGCGACGATGTAGCCGCCGCGCTGCTTCTGGTTGTAGCGGTGGTCGACGGAATTATAGTCCCAGCCCTGCCCGTCGTAGCCGACGGCCACCGCGGGAATCCAGCGATCTCCGTCGTAAATGCGCCATTTGACTTGAGCGGCGGGCGCGCGCGCGCGAATGTCCTTGCTGTCCCCGATGAGGCCGTCGACGGCCATGGAGGCGCCGATGTTGATGCCGTTATAGACGCCGAAGGAGGCGTACTCGAGCAGGCCGCCGCCGCGGTAGAAGCGGCTCTGCGAGGAGTAGCCGCCGTAGTCCAGCACCGCCGCCGTCGGATCGTCGATCACGTTGACGTCGGGCGCCAGCAGGCCGACGTCCCCGGCACCGTCTGCGGCGGCCGAGGCCTGATTCTTGGGATGGATCTTCGGCGGCTGGCCGGGCTCGTAGTCCGGCGCCCGGGGCACGGGCGCGGTCGCCGGGGCCGCGCCCGGAGCCGGCTCGTCGGACGGGACCGTCCCCGGAGCGTCGGAGGCGAGGGCCGGACCGCAGAAAAGGAGCGCGGAGAAAAGGGCGGCGGCCGGCGCGGTCGCGTTCATTGATTGGAAGGCGGCTTGGAGAGGACTTCCTGGAGCTTGACGTGAAGGGCGGCCATCTCGAAGGGCTTCTGCATGACCTCCGCGGCGCCGCTCATGAGGGCGATGCCTTTTTCGCGCGTGGTGTCGCGGGAGGTCATCAGCATGATTTGGGGGGCCTTGGCGCCGAGCTTGTTGGTGATCTCGTAGGCGACGTGGTAGCCGTCGATATAGGGCATCATCACGTCCAGGAGCACCAGGTCCACTTTCTCGGCCATGGCGATCTGGAGGGCATCCTTGCCGTTGGCGGCGGCAAGGATTTCGTATCCCTGGAACGTGAGATCCATCTTCAGCAGTTCCAGGAGATCCGGGTCGTCGTCGGCGACTAAGATGCGCTTTCGATCCGCCATGATTTTTCCCCGAGGATTGTGACGATTGAGTCTAACAAATTTTGGTCAAGACGCACTTTATGTTCCAATTCCAGGACGGCGCGCCCCTCCGGCGTCTCATGCTCCATGACGACGGGGCATCGGCCGGGGTGCTCCTCGAGGGCGGATCGCAGGCGCTCCAAAACGGACTCTTCCAAGGCCTCGGCGTGGGCGAATATCCGCAGCTTCCGTCCGAAGCGAAGCATGGCGAGTTCAAGCGGCTGAATCTCGTCGACGATGAGCTCGGGGGCGCTCTCGGCGCCCTCGCCTCGGACCGACAGGCGTCCGGCGGCGGTCACGATCGCGCCCACCTTGAGCTGCTGGCCCAGGCCCGAGGCATAGGCGCGCGGAAAGACCAGCAGCCTGATCTCGCCCGAAAGGTCTTCCAGGTTGGCGCTGGCCCATTGCTCGCCCTTGCTCTTGGTGACGGCGCGTTTGACTTGGGTGATCAGGCCCGCGACGCGCACCGGCGCGGTGATCTCGGCGTTTAAGGCCGCGATCTCGTGGGTGGCCACGCCCTTGAGCTGATCCTTGACGCCCAGCAGCGGATGGCCGGAAAAGTAGAATCCGAGCACTTCCTTTTCGAACTTCAAGACGTCGTGCTCGGACAAGGACGGTCCCGAGCCCTGGGAGGTGCGCGGAGGCTCGACGGTGGCGACGTCCGCGCCGAAGAGCAGGCCCTGTCCCCGCGACAGGTCTTCCCGGATGCGCGCCTGGCGGTCGACGGCGGAGTCGAGGCCGGCGAGCAGGCGGCCGCGCTTGGCCTCGGGATTGGCGCCCGCGTCGAGTCCGTCCATCGCGCCGGCCTTGACGAGCGACTCGAGCACCTTTTTATTGGCGGCGTGAAGGTCGACGCGCGCGCAAAAGTCGTCGAGGTCCTTGAACGGGCGCTCGGCGCGAGCCTGGAGAATGGAATCGACGGCGCCCTGGCCCACGTTCTTGATCGCGACGAGCCCGAAGCGGATGTTGTCGGGGTCCTCGATCGAGAACTTGGCCTCGCTCTTCTGGATGTCCGGCGGCAGGATCTTGAGGCCCATGTGCCTGGCCTCTTCCAAATACGTAACGAGCTTATTCTCCTTGTCGTCGTTGCCGATGGCCGAGTGGCCGATCTCCGAGGTCGCCACCGCCGTCATGAACTCCAGCGGATAGTTGGCCTTGAGATAGGCGGTCTGATAGGCGACCACCCCGTAAGCGGCCGAATGAGACTTATTGAAGCCGTAGCCGCCGAACTTAACCATCTGGTCGTAGATCTTGTTGGCCAGCTTGTCCTTGATCTTGTTCTTGGCGCAGCCTTCCACGAACTTGCCGCGCATCTTCTCCAGGTCTTCCGGATGCTTCTTGCCCATGGCCTTGCGCAGGCCGTCGGCCTCGCCGGGGGTGAAACCGGCGAGCTTCTTGCTGATCTCCATGATCTGCTCTTGGAAGACCATGCAGCCGTAGGTTTCCTTCAAGATCGGCTCCATGAGCGGATGCTCGTAGACGACCTTTTCGCGCCCATGCTTGCGCTCGACGAACTGATCGAGCATGCCGGATTGCATCGGGCCGGGACGGAACAAGGCGATCAAGGAGACGATGTCGTGGAATTCGCTCGGCTTGATGCGGAAGAGCAGGTCGCGCATGCCTTGGGAGTCGAGCTGGAAGACGGCCAGGGCCTTGGCCGAGCGCAGGAGGTCGAAGGTCTTGGCGTCGTCCATCGGTATCGCGTCGATGTCGAATTTCGGGTCTTTGCGCGCGCGGATGAACTTGATCGCGTCATCGATGATCGACAGGGTGCGCAGGCCCAGGAAGTCCACCTTGAGCAAGCCGAGCTTGGGGCAGATGTCGCCGTCGTACTGCGTGGTGACGACGTCGCTCTTGGTGCCTTTGGCCAGCGGCGTGTACTTGACGACGGGCTCCTTGGTGATCAGCGTGCCGGCGGCGTGGACGCCGGTATGGCGCTTGAGGCCCTCCAGCTTCATGGAGAGATCGAGCAGCCGCTTGATCTGCGGGCTTTTCGCCGCCTCGGCGAGCTCGGGCACCTTCTGCATGGAATCGTTGAGCGTGACGTTGGGTCCCGCCGGGATCATCTTGGCGATCTTGTCGACCTCGGACAGCGGCATGTTCATCACGCGTCCCACGTCGCGCACGACGAGCTTGGCCGCCATCGAGCCGAAAGTGATGATCTGCGCGACGTTGGTCTCGCCGTACTTGTGCCGCACGTAGTCGATCACCTTATCGCGGCCCGTGTCGGCGAAGTCGATGTCGAGGTCGGGCATCGACTTGCGGTCGGGGTTGAGGAAGCGCTCGAAGAGCAGGTTGTGCTTGAGCGGGTCGACGTTGGTGATGCGCAGGCAGTAAGCGACGAGCGCCCCGGCGCCGGAGCCGCGTCCCGGGCCCACGGGCACGCCCATCCTGCGCGATTCGTTGATGAAGTCCCAGACGATCAGGAAGTAGCCGGAGAAGCCCATCTTCTTGATGACGCCGAGCTCGTAGTTGAGCCGCTCGCGATATTCCGGCCGTATTTCGCCGATCCTTTCCTTGAGTCCCTTGAGGCAGAGGTCCTCAAGGTAGCTGTCCTGCGAAAAGCCCTCGGGCACCGTGAACTCGGGCAGAAGCAGCGAGTCCATCGGGATCTTCAAGTGGCACATCTCGGCCACCTTCAGCGTGTTGGCCAGGGCGTCGGGCTTGAAGGAGAAGATCTGGTGCATCTGCTCCGGGCTCTTGACGTAGAACTCGTGGGTCTCGAACTTGAGGCGGTCGACGTCCTCGAGCTTGCGCCCCGTCGAGATGCAGACCCGCGCGTCGTGCGCCTCCCAGTCGGCGGGGTGGGAGTAATGGCAGTCGTTGGTCGCGATGAGAGGGATTCTCGTGCGCTCGTGGAGCTCGAGCAGGGCCTTGAGCACCTGGCGCTGCTTGTCCAGGTTATGGTCCATGATCTCGAGGTAGAAGGACTCCGGGTCGAGGGTGTCGCGGAACCAGCAGGCCAGCTTCTCGGCCTCGACGAGGTTCCCGGACAGGATCAGCTGCGACAGTTCCGACTTGAGGCAGCCGGACAGGATGACCAGGCCCCTTGAGTGCTTGGAGAGCAGGTCCTTGTCGACGCGCGGATCGTAGTAGTAGCCCTCGGTGAACCCCTTGGAGACGAGGGCCATGAGGTTCTGGTAGCCCTCGTAGTTCTTGGCCAGGACGGTGAGATGGCAGTTCTCCTTCTGCGAGTGGCCGCGATCGGTGAGCTTGCCCTTGGAAAAATACATCTCGCAGCCGACGATGGGCTTGAGCCCCACCTTGTTGGCGTGCTGGTAGAATTCCACCGCGCCGAACATGTTGCCGTGATCGGTGACGGCGAAGCCCTTGGCGCCCTCGGCGGCCAGGGTCTTGAGCGTCTCGGAGGGGCCGCCGCTCTTGTCCGAGATGCGGATGACGCCGTCGAGCAGCGAGTATTCCGAGTGGTTGTGGAGGTGGACGAACTCCGGCTTGGACATCGGGGTAAGTTATCAAAAAAACCTCAGGACTCGTCGAGGAAAATGGGCCGCCGGGTCCGTTCTTTCGGCCTAGGACGCGCGGCCTGATGGTCCTAGGGCGCGGCCGATTCATTGCGTAGGCGTCC
The DNA here is from genome assembly GCA_027452025.1 of Elusimicrobiota bacterium. Lineage (GTDB taxonomy): Bacteria > Elusimicrobiota > Elusimicrobia > UBA1565 > UBA9628 > DAIDHI01. Next base: position 22,995 of record DAIDHI010000060.1, read on the forward strand.
GGCGTGCCCGACGCCGCCTCCGGCAGGGTTTCGGTCTCCCTGACCAGCCGCTGCAACTTGGACTGCGGCTACTGCTTCGCGCGCCAGGACGGCGAAGCGTCTCGCCGCACCGCCCTGGCGGCCGCGGCCTACGCCCGGCGAGCGTTCGGCCCCCGCGTGGCCTTGATTCCTTTCGGCGGAGAGCCGCTGCTGCGCTGGGATCTCTTTCGCGATTTCGTCCTCGAGGGCCGGCGGCTGGGCGTGGAGCGCTTCGACGTCTTCACCAACGGCCTCCTCCTCGACGACCGGGTCGTCGATTTCTTCGAGGAGCACCGCCTCAACCTGATCGTCAGCATCGATGGGGTGGGGCAAGTCCATGACGCCGAGAGGCGCGCTCTCGGCGGCGGGGGCACCTTCGCCGCCCTGGAAAGGCGCCTGAGGTTTCTGCGCGACCGCGGCTTTCCAAACCCTACTTTCCGCGTCACCGTGTCGCCCGGCAACGGGGCCTCCCTGGATTCGACCTATGCTTTTCTCGCCGGCCTGGGTTTCCCGCGCGCCCATATCAACGCGATGCCCGCGGCGTCTCGGCGCTGGTCGGAGCGCGACCTGCGGGCGACGCGCTCCTCGCTCCTGCGTCTGGCCGACGCCGCAGCGCAGCGGCTCAAGCGAGGGCTCTATGTGCCGTTCCACTACAACGAGTGCATCGAAGGCGGAGAGCTTTCGACGGCTCTGGGCGCGGACGTCGGCGAAGGCGGCGGCTCTTGTCTCTGGGGAGCTCGCGTGCGCGGCGTCGACGCGCGGGGCGGCGTCTATCCCTGCTGCATCCTGCCCGTGATGGCGTCGGATCAAAAGGAGCTCTTCGGGCGCCGGAGCCTGGAGGACCGCGGCGAGCCGGAGTGGCCGGAGGCGGGAGGGTTGAGCCTCGCGCGGTCCTGCCGCGTGTGGAACAAGCTGCTCGGGGCAGACGCCCTGCGGCCGCTGCCCGTCTACCGTCATTTCTTCGCCGGGTTCATCCAGGCGGCCGCCCGCTTCCAGTCCCGGCTCGACCCGCCGCGCGCCGGCCAATGGCGGCGGCGCGCCATGGAGCTGCTGACGCGGCATCTGGGCCCGGCGCAGCGTCTCAGTTGACGGGGATGTAGACCCGCGCCTGGCGGACGCAGGCGAAGTTCACTTTGTGCGGAAAGTCGCTCTCGGCGATCGTCGGCACGCCGGCCTCGGGCACTCCCTGCTGGGTGACGAGTTCGACGTGCCCGGACCGCGGATCCGAGCGGCAGACGCCGGGCGGGTAAAAAATGAGCGCGCCGGGGGGAAGGGTCGAGACGCGCCGCAGATCGGCGGCCGGCACGAGAAATAGATGCAGGCGGTCCAGGACCTTGGGCGCCAGATGGCGCGCGAAGTCGTAGGCGCGGCTGCCCGCGATGCCGTCGATGGGAAGCCCGGCGCGGCGCAGGGTCTCCTTGACGGCGTAGAGACACTCCTCGAAGGGGTGCTGGCCGAAGACCGCGGAGGCGTGGGCCAGCGCGCGTCCGCGCTCGGCCGAGTATCTCAGGAAGTCGGCGGGGAGCTTCCCGGCCGCGACGAGGGCCGCCACGCTCGGCGTCTCGAGCCCCGGGGGAGGAGCGGGCAAGCGCGTGGGCTCCTCGCGCGGGCGGCCGGGGGCCACGATGCGCACCGGCCCGCGATCGGTGGAGATGACCGTCGTCGGCTGAACCTTCGTCTCGTAGCAGGAACCGTCGAAGCAGGGCCCCTTGACGGATATTCTTTTCGCGGCCAAATGGGAGCGCTGCAGAGACGCCACGGCCGCCAAAGCGTCTTGCTCCGACGCTCCGGTCTGGGCGCTGGCAAAGACGGCGAGGCCGGCGAGCAGCAGGGCGTGCATGCGCCGATAGGATAGGCCGCCGGCCGCCCTCCGTACGGTAAAAAAACGGCACGAGCGGGTAAATTGCCGGATAAGGACTTTGTTATAATCGCGCCGACGCGAGACCTCATGAAAAAGAGCCCTTCCGCCGCCGACAAGCGCCTGCTCGAGACGTTCGTCAGCCGCAAGACGGTCTACGAGGGGCGCATGGTCGATTTCGTGGTCGACACCGTCGGGCTTCCCAACGGCAAGCGCGCCACGCGGGAGTTCATGGACCACCCCGGAGCCGTCGGCATCGTGCCCTTTATCGACGAGGACACCATCGCCATGGTGCGGCAGTACCGCCATCCGGTCGGGGAAATCACCTTGGAGCTGCCGGCTGGAAAGCTCGACGCCGGCGAGCCCGTCCTGGCCTGTGTCCGCCGGGAGCTTCACGAAGAGACGGGCTATGCTCCGCGCAAGCTCACGCACCTGTTGGACTATTGGCCGACCTGCGCCTTCGCCAATGAGATCCTGCACCTTTACGTTGCCGAGGGTCTGACCGCGGGCAAGCGCCACCCCGACGACGACGAGTTCCTCGACGTCGTGCGGCTGCCCTTCGCCCGGGCCCTCGAGGCCGTGCGGACGGGCCGCATCAAGGACTCGAAGACGATCATCGGCCTGCTCGCCTGCGCCCTCTGGCGCCGATGACTCCCGAAGAGTTCCCGGCCTGGGAGCCGTTTCTCAAGCGCATCTCTCTTTTTGCCGGCCTTTCGACCGACGACATGGCGCGCGTCGCCGCGCGCATGCAGATCCTCTCGATGCCCAAAGGCGCCACGCTCTTCCAGCAGGGCGCGGAATCCGACGCGCTCTACGTCATCACGTCGGGCCAGGTCCGCGTCGTGCGTGAAGTGAAGGGCATGGAGGTCGTCGACGCCTTTCTGGGACGCGGCGATACGCTGGGCGAGGGCGGCGTGCTCACCGGCGAGCCGCGCACGACGACGATCCGCCTGGCCACGACCTGCGAGTTCCTCAAGCTCCTCAAGAAGGACTTCGAGGAGATTCTGCGCGAGACGCCCTCCATCCTGCTGCACCTGTCGCGCATCGTGATGATGCGCCTCATAGAGACCAACCGCCCGGGCCAAAAGCGCAAGGAGGTCAACCAGCTCTTCGCCCTCAACACGGCTCTGCCGCGGCCCGATCGCATCCTGCTGACGGCGCAGCTCGGGCTGCAGCTGCTCGAGCAGACGCGCCGGCGCGTGCTTGTCGTCGAGATGACGCCGGACGCCGGCGGAGTGGCCAGGGCCCTGGGCCTGAAGCCCTCCCTTGTGACGGAGCAGTCGCTGCGCGAGATCAACCTGCGCGATCCCGTGCGCGTGCGCACCCTGGCGCAGCAGCATCCCTCCGGCCTGGAGATCCTCACCATGCCGGCCTCGACTCTCGGCGGGAGGCTCTACTCCGGCATCTACCTGTTCCTCAACTTCTTGCGCGAGATCCACGATCTCGTGCTCGTGTCGCTGGGCGGGGAGCTCGGCGACGTCGAGCGCAGCGTGCTCGCGGAATGCGACAAGGCCCTGGTCGCCGGAAGCGAGGCGGCGCGCCCGCAGTTCCGGCAGCTCGAGGCGGAGCTCGCGGGGCTCATCGAGCCGAAGCGCCTGACGCGCCTATGGCTGGGCGAACTCGACGCCGAGGACGCGGCGTTGTCTCTCGACGCCGCCCCGATCGTCCTGCCGTGGAGCGCCGACGTCGGGGAACGCTTCGAGCGCAGCGGCTCGCCGTTCGAGGCCTTGGAGGCCAATCCCAAGTCGCGCGACGCGACGGAACGGCTGGCGCGCCGGCTTTGCGGCCTGCAAGTCGGCCTCGCCTTCGGCACGGGAGCGGCGCTCGGCCATTCGCTCATCGGCATACTCAAGGTGTTCAAGAGGGAGCACATACCCATCGACGTCCTGGCCGGCACCTCCATGGGCTCGCTCGTCGCGGGACTGAGCGCCCTCGGCCTGGAGCCGGAGGAGATCGAGGACTTGGCGCTGCGCATAGACAAGGGTTGGGTCTACGAGAACCTGTTCTGGGACCTGACCTTGCCGCGCTCGGGACTGTTCGCCGGCCAGACGCTGCTGCGCTTCCTCCGGTCCTATTTCGGCACCCGGGAGTTCGCGGATCTCGAGAGGCCCTTCGCTTGCGTGGCCACCGACATCGAGACGGGCGAGGAAGTGGTGCTCAAGGAGGGGCGGGTGGCCGAGGCGATCCGCGCCAGTTGCGGGCTGCCTTTGATCTTTCAGCCGATACGCTTGAACGGCCGCTACCTCGTCGACGGCGGCCTGGTCAACCCGGTGCCGACGAGCCTCCTCGCCGAGCAGGGCGCCGACACTCTCATCGCCGTCAACCTGACGATGCCGGCGGGCGACAGCGCCCGGGACGTCAAGCCCAAGGGCCGCACCGTGCTCAACGCTCCCGTCGATCTGGCCAGCCTCAAGCAGTTGGCTCTGCCCGAGGTCCTCAAGGCCCCGAACATGTTCGACGTCTTCTTCCAAATGATCTATACGATGGAATACGAGATTGCTCAGTCGCGTCTGGGCTTGGCCCACATCGTGATTCATCCCGACCTCAAAGGCTTCTCTTGGACGGAGATGCACCGAGCCAAGGAGCTCATCCGGGCCGGCCAGCTCGTCGCCGAGCAGTACGTCCCGCAGATCAAGGCGCTCATCCCTTACTTTTCGGACTCCTGCCGAGTGCCGATCCGGTTGTCGAGTCCCTTGACGAGTCAATAAGCGGGGCCTACTCGAACAAGCGGGCGAGGCCCTTTTTCGGCTTGGGCTGGGCGGCCAGGTCGCGCCGCCATTCCGCCTTGTCGACGACGACATCGGCGGAGGCCACGGCTCCTCGATCGTTCAAGGTGATGCGGTAGCCAGGAAACTCCGGCACCACCACATAGGTCAATTCCCCCAGGAACCCGGCCGACCGTCCGTTGCGCGGCGGCAAGAGAGCGACGATCCACATCCCGCCGTGCTGGTCGACGACGCGGGTCTTGGCCAGGACGGGCAGGGGGCCCCGGAGGCTGCGCCGGCGCGGCTTGCGCGCCGCGGCGATGAGCGAGTCCCAGTCGGTGTCGGGCTGAAGCTGAAGCTTTTCGAAGAGCGCGCAGCCGGGGGCTTGGCGGTCGGCGCAATGCAGATAGGTGAAGGTGCCGACGCGCTCGACGGCGTAGTTCATCTTGGACAGGTCCAGCAGGCGCTCTTGCGCGCGCGCCGGGGCGGCGAGGAGCAGAAGCAAAAACGCGAGGGCCTTCACGGCAGAAGTTTAAGACGGGCGCCTGAGGCTGTCAAGACGCTGTCGGGTGTCAGACGTTGACTTGTTGACTTGTCAAACAAGTCAACAAGTCAACGTCTGACACCGCTGGGGTCGTCGGCGGCGAGGATTCGGTGGGCGGCATCGGCGTCGCCCATCGCGATCCTGACGAAGACGTCCTTGAGCGAGGCGCGCCGGCGCTTCGCGGCGACGAGCTCGCGGCCGTATGAAGAGGAAGGCAGGTACGTGCGGATCCAATCATCGAGGATCTGCCGCCAGCGCGGATCATTCGAGGCGGATTCGGCGAACAGGTAGGCGGCTTTGACGTAGTCGTCGATGTCGCGCCCCAAGGCTTGGCGCAGCTGAGCGTCGGCATCGAGGCCTGACTGGATCGGAGCGACCTGGGCGGCCCAGCCGTCGGACTCGAGGCCCGCGAGGGCGGCCTTGTCGTCCTGTCGCAGGCGCTCAAGCCCGGCTTCGTAGTCCTGGCCGCGGCGGCGGTATTCATCCCGGTCGTGCGGCGCCGCGGGGCAGCGATCGATGACGGCCAGCAGCTCGGGGCTCAGGAAGCCCTCCATGGGGTCCAGGCGCTCGAGCTCCTCTTCGAGGGAGGCGGCCGTGATCCAGCGCGCCGCCTCTTTCTGCCGCTGTCCCAGGGTCTTGAGCAGGCGACGCGAGATGCGCGATGGGCTTTTCGCGGCCCGGGCGGCGGAGTCGAAGGCGCGAGTGGCGGCGGCCGCCTGCTCGAGGTCGGCAAGCCCGGCCGCAGCCCGCGCGCTCAACGCGATCCCGCGGGCCTTGGCCTGCGCGAGCAGCCCGGCCTCGAAGGCGTCGTCGAGCAGCTTGTCGCGGGTAAGCCCCTGCGCCTGTCCCAGCGCGCGCGCCAGGGCATAATTGCGCTCCAGTCGCAGGCGCTGCTCCAGATTGGCGATGTCGTAGCGCAGGCCCCAGCCCGGGTAGCTCAGCGTCGCGTAGTCGAGGCGGCCGGTCTCGATCAACGGCGGCGCGCCCGGAGGCCGGCGCCGGTTCAAGGCGCTTTGCAGGGCTTGGAGCTGCGGCGAGTAGCCGCGCAGGTTGCCGCGGCCGAGGCGATCATAGTAGCCGGAGTCGAGCACTCCGGGCCCCGAGGATGACGCGCCGGGAGGCGGGGGCTGTTCATTGCGGGTGATGATGCGGTTGGAGGCGCCGTTCTTGCCCTCGAAGATCCGGCTCAGGATCTCGGCGCGCTCCTCGTCCTTCATCCCGGCGTCCCTCGTCATGAGCCGCGAATCGAGGCTCGTCTTGCGCAGGCGGCCGTAGAGGCCGTTTTTGGAGGCCGGATTGAAGACGAAACGGCCCTGCTGGATCGCGCCGTCCATCGCGTTTTCGAACTGGTGGGTGCCGGAGGCGTCGTCGCGAGCCAGGCCGACCCCCAAGCCCGCGGCCTGGTCGGGATTGGCCCGGATCCAGGCCGCGATGTCGGCGAGGCGGCCTGCTTGGTCGGGATTGTCCGAGATCTGCGCGCCGAGGCTGGATTGGGCCAGGCGCTGGGCGAGCGCGGCGACGGCGGAATCGTCGGAAAGCCTGGCTTTGTAATCGGCCACCGCTTGGGCGTCGTCCGGCGCGACCGACGAGCTGGTCGCCCGCGCGTCCGGCCGGTTGTCCATCTGCCCGGCCGCCAGAGCGGCCAAGACCAGGGCCGCCGCCAAGAGCTTCATTGGGCCAGCTCGACTTCCACGGGCTTGCCCGTCTTCGGGAAGAGGTGGACCGAGTAAGGCTGCGTGATCGCCTGGATGACCATGCCTTTGGGCTTGAGGAAATGATAGCGCACGACGGTCTTGCCTCCGCGCTCGAAAGGCTTGTCCCAGGCGAAGGAGTATCCGCCCGTCGGCCGCTGGCCCGCGAAAACGGCCACGGCGAAGTTTTTGTCCAAATCGGCGTCCGGCGCGGGCTTGCCGATCTTGGCCCAGACGACGTCCCATTGCGCCTTGTCCTGAGCGATGAAGACATCGGGCGAGTCCAAGAGGCTGAAGGTCCCCTTCCATTCCATAGGCGGCACCACCCCTTTCGTGATCTCGGCGCGCGCCGCGCCGCCCGCGGCCGCGAGCCAAACGGCGAGCGCGAGGATCGTCCTAGTCATTCTTGCCCCCGACGAGGATCTTGGGCATCCGGATGGTGGGCTGGCCGTCGCCGACGGGCACGCCCTGGCCGTCCTTGCCGCATGTCCCGATGCCCCAGCCGATGTCCGAGCCGACGCGGTCGATGGAGCGCAGGACCTCGGGACCGACGCCGAGGAGGTTGGCGTCGCGGACCATGTGCTTGATCTTGCCTTCCTCGATCCAGAAGCCCTCGTCGACCTCGAAAACGAACTCCCCGGTGGCCGTATTCACCTGGCCTCCGCCCATGCGGGTGACGAAAAGGCCGGCCGCAAGCCCGCGCAGGATCTCGCCCGGGTCGTCCTTGCCCGGGGCGATGTAGAGGTTCGACATGCGCGGAATGGGACGGCACTGGAACGATTCGCGCCGTCCGTGCCCGTTGGAGGCCTTGCTTTCGCGCATGGCCGTGACGCGGTCGTAGAGGTAATCGACGAGGACGCCGTTCTTGACCAGGGTCGTCGGGCGCGCTTCGATGCCGTCGTCGTCGAAGGCGAAGGAGCCGCGGTAAAAGGGCAAGGTGGGATCGTCGACGACGGTGATGTTTTCCGGCGCCACCGTCGCGCCGATCTTCCCTTTGTAGGCGGGCGAGGAGCCCTCTTGGACGTGGTCGGCCTCCAGAGAGTGGCCGATCGCCTCGTGGATGAAGGTGCCGCCGGCGGAGGACGACAAGATCACGGGCATCTCGCCGGCGCGGGCCTGCGGGGCGTCGAGCTTGGCGACGGCCCGCCGCGCCGCGGCGCGCGAGAAGGCCAAGGGGTCGGAATCGGTCAGGATCTCGTAGCCCTTGAGGCCGCCGATGACCTCCATGCCGGTCTGCAGGCGCCCGTCGCGTTCGGCCACGGCGACGGCGGAAAAGATGACGGACACGCGCTCCTCGCGGCGAAAGGCGCCCTCGCTGTTGAGGACGCATACGTCGCGCCGGCGCTCGCTGTAGGCGAGCGTCAACTGCCGCACGAGCGGAAATTCGGCGCGGATAGTCTCGTCGATGCGGCGCAGCAGCGCCACCTTGACGTCGAGCGGCACGGACTGCGGATCGATGCGCACGGGGTGCGTCGCGGCGGTCAGGGGGCCGACGGGCCGCGGCGCCGGCGGCGTCGCGGGGCCGAAGAGCCCGCGGCGCAGGCGCAGCGCCGCCTCGGGGTCGACGGCCTGCGCGCTTCCCTGCCGCGTCTCTATGGCGCCGTCTCTGCGCAAGAGATACCGCAGGCCGAGGCCGCGTTCCCGGCTCGCGGCGAAGTCCTCGACGCGGGATTCCTCGTACCGGATCGAGGCGGCCTGCGATTGCTCGAGATAGACCTCGCCGTAGTCGGCTCCCCCGAGCGCTCCGGCGAAGGCTTCCGGGTCGATGGCTGGCAGCAAGCTCAAGCCGCCTCCGAAGAGAGGCTCGGCAGGCGCACCGTCACCGTGGTCCCGGCGCCGAGGCGGCTCTTGAGCTCCACCCGGCCGCCGTGGCTCTCGACGACCTTGCGGACGTAGGGCAGCCCGAGACCGAGCCCCTCGACCTGGCCCGTGAAATAAGCCTCGACTTGATGAAAGCGGCTGAACACTTCCTCTTGGTCTTCGGGCGCGATGCCGGGCCCGGTGTCGGCGACGCAGAGAAGCGCCTGCCCGTCGCGGCTCGCCGCCTCGACTCGGATCTTCTTCGCCGGCTTTGGGTCGAACTTGGCGGCGTTCTCGACGAGATTCTTGACCACTTCCTTGAGTTGATCGGGGTCTCCCTGGACCCGCAGGTCGGGCGCTCCGCGGTAATCGACGGACGCGCCGCGTTCGGACAGCCAGTCTCCCAGGTCCCTGAGCGCCTCCTGCACGAGAGCATCGACGGCGCAGGCGCAGCGGGCCGGCTGCTGGTCGGGACTTTCGAGCGTGGTGTAGCGCAGCAGCTTGTCGACGAGGCCGCCCAGCTTCTTGCTCTCTTTGGCCACCGTGCGCGCCGCCTTGAGCAGGGGCGGCGCGCCGGAAGCCAACTCGCTGACGAGCACGTCGGAAAAGCCGATGACGGCGGCAAGCGGGGTCTTGAGCTTGTGCGAGATCAGCGAAAGAAAGGTCCGTTTGAGCCTCTCTCGCTGGCGACGCTCCGTCTCGTCGCGAAAGACGAGCAGCCAGCCCTGCTCCAGGCGCGTGATCGTGCCCGCCAAGACGAGGCGCTTCGGGCCGCCCCGTTCGGCGCAAAACTCCCGATCGCCGGTCGAGCCGGAGAGAAGGTCGTCCCAGGTCGGCGAGACGGCGAATCCTTCGAAGGCCTCGCGCAGGCCGGCCGCCTCTCCCATCAGGCGCCGCGCGGCGGGGTTGGCCAGAAGCACGCCGCCTTCGCGGCCGCAAAGCGCGGCGGCATCGCCCATGTTGGCGAAGACGGCGTTGAGCTTGAGGCTTTCTTCCTTTAAAGAGGAGAACAGCCGTGCGTTCTCGATGGCTACGGCGGCTTGGGAGGCGAAAGCCTCGAAGGTGGACCGATCGGCTTGTGAGAACTGCCCGGAGCGCTTGTTGATGGCCTCGAGGACGCCGGCGAGCCGCCCTCGAAAGATCATCGGCACGGCGAGGATGGAGCGGGTGTTGAAGCCGGATTGCGCATCCATCTGCGAAGACCATCGCGCGTCCCGTCGGACGTCGTTGATCACGGCGGCGACCCGGTCGCGGGCGACGCAGCCGGCGACGCCTTGTCCAAGTTTCAGGCGCACGCGCCCGGCGGCCTCGCCAAGTCCCAGGGCCACGTCGAAGTAGAGCTCCTGCGAGCGCTCGTCGAGCAGCAGCAGCGAGGCCGTCTCGGCTCCGACCACCTTGGACGCCAGGCTCAGCACCGTGCGCAGCAGCTCTGGAAGCTCGAGCTGGGACGACAAGAGTCGGCCCGCCTCGAGGAGGGGCTCCAGGCTCAGGGGGTCGGCGTCCATCGCGCTCACGTTACCAAATTCGCGAGCGGGCTTCCTGTAACAACTTCGACCTGGACGCGGAGCCGAATTCCTGTTAACTTTCCGGCGTGAGGATGACGCCGCTGCTGGGCGTGCTGCTCGCTTGCGCGGGCTCCGCTTTCGCCAAGTCCGCCGTCGACAAGCTCGCGCAGCAGCTGCCCGCGGCCCCTTTCGCGCGGAAAGTCGAGATCATCGAGCGGCTCGGGCGCTCGAAAGACCGCCATGCCGTGCCCGTCCTTCTCTCTCTCTTCGACGTCAAAAACGCCGCGCCGGAGCTGTCTTTGGCGCTCGCCCGCTCGCTCGGGGAACTGGGAGACCCGCGGGCGGAGGACGCGCTCACCGGAGCCTGGGACTATCTCAACGGCGTGCGCCTGGGATTGGGCGACGACGGCATGCCGCCGCGCCTCGTCGCCTTGCGCGAGACGGTCGCGGGCGCTTTGGGCGGGGTGGGAGGCGAGCGCGGCGCGGAAATACTCCTGGAGGCGCTCTCCGACGACGATCCCGTCGTCGTCGAGAACGCCGCCCGCGGCCTGGGCCGCCTGCGCGACAAGCGCGCCGTCGATCCCCTTCTCGATCTTCTGTCGCGGCGGGGGCCCGTCGGGCAGTCCGCCTATGAGGCCCTGGCCGATATCGGCGACTCCCGCGCCGTGCCCAGGCTTGAGGCCGCGCTCAAGACGGGCGACCCCGTCCTCGAGGCCGAGGCGGCCTACGCGCTGTCGCGCATCCGCAACCAAGCCTCGGACAAGCTGTCGCTCAACGCCTTGATGCTCAACGAAGGGTTGGACCCGGAAGCACGCGCGCTCGCGGCCTACTATTTGATGAAGCTGGGCCGTAAGGTCGCATTCGACTTCCTGGGACGCTGGCTGAGCGGCGGGAGCCCGGCCGAGCAGGCGCTGGCCGAACGCACGCTCGGCCAGTCGGGAAGCGCCCGGGCGGTCGCCGTCCTCGTGAAGGCGCTCGGGAAGGCCGATACTCCGCTCAAGCTGTCCATCATCCCGCAGCTTCAGCGTCTAGGCGGCGCCAAGGCCGCCTCGGCGCTCAAGAAGCTCGAGCAAGACAATCTCATGGCCGTTCGTCAGGCGGCGCGCCAAGCGCTGGCCGGGATGCAGCCGTGAGCGCCCAGGAGAACTCATGAAGCCGACTGCCCTGTTCTTGACCCTTCTCGCGGCCGTCCCCGCCCGCGCGGGCGGACGCATCACCGTGCACGCCGATCGCGAGACCGTTTCCGCCCTGATGGCCGACGTGGCGCGGCAGGCGCACGTGCGCTTCATGATCGCCAAGGACGTGGCCTCCGAGCGCATCACCGCGTATTTCAACGGCGTCACGGTCGGCGACGTCTTGGACGTGCTCAAGACCTACAAGGGCATAGAAGCCCATCGGCTTGCCGGCGGCTCCTTCTCGCTGGCCCGCGCCCTTGCCGGGACTCCCGCCGAGCGTTGGACGGCCGCCCTCCCCGCGCGACACCCGTCGTGAACACCAATACCAAATCCGTGTTACAAAGCTGTTAGTCCCTCATCAACCGGTTGTTACGCCGGTCTTGCGGGCTTTTGGGCCCGTATGGGACCATGACGTCAAGTTGATGACAGGCGTTCCCCGCTAGTCCCCGCCTCATCCACGACCACCAGACGCTCAACACGGGCTGCCTCGCGCCCGAATCCAACGTCAAGGAAGGTCACGTGATGAAAAAGCTCATGACACGGGCCCTCGCTGCCGCCGCGCTGATGGCCATGGCGGGCGCCAGTTGGGCGGGCCCCTGGGTCCAGGTGTACTATACCGGCTGGCAGCAGGGTCAGATGCCGCCCAACCTCATCGACTTCAGCGGCATGACGCAGCTCATCCACTTCGCCGTCATTCCCAACAACGACGGCACGCTGGATCAAAACACCAACGGACTGACCGCGGCCAACGTCCAGGCCGCCGTCTCGGCCGCTCATGCCGCGGGCAAGCAGATCTTGTTCACGGTCGGCGGCTATCCCAGCCAGTCCCAGTTCGAAAGCGCCATGAGCGCGGCCAACCAAGCCAACTTCATCAACAACCTGGCGGCCTTTCTGCAGAACAACCACTACGACGGAATCGACCTCGACATGGAGCCGATGTCGTCGAGCGACGCCCCGCTCTTCGAGCAGTTCGTCGCCAACCTCCGGGCCAAGCTCAATACGCTCAGCCCGCGGCCCCTGCTGACCACGACGGCGTTGTGGACCCCGGCCACCTTCGGGGCCGTCGCGAGCGACGTCGACGAGATCAATATCATGAGCTACAGCCTCTCGGGGCCCTATCAAGGCTGGTTCGTCTGGCATAACGCCCCCGTCTACAGCACGGGCTATTTGTTCCCGAACAGCGCGAATCCGCCGCCCTCGGCCGATACCCTCGTCAAGCAGTTCGAGGGCGCCGGCGTTCCCGCCAGCAAGCTCGGCATCGGCTTCAGCATGGATCCCTATATTTGGACCAACGCCAGCTACCCGGGCCAGACCTGGACGACGACGGTCCCCACGGCCAGCGAGACCGCCTACAACACGATCGCCGACAAGTACGGCATCGTGGAAGGCAACTATTCGAACCCGTACTACAAGTGGGACGCCAATGCCCAGGCTCCTTACCTGAGCATCACCAACCAGACGCCGAACCTCTTCATCTCCTACGACAACGAGATATCGGCGCAGATGAAGAAGAACTACATCGGCTCCAACGGCCTGGGCGGCCTCATCGTATGGGACCTGCAGGACGGCTACCGTTCCAGCCAGCCGGCCGGCCAGCAGCAGAACTTGATGGCCGCGATCAAGTCGGCGTTCTTTGGAAGCGGCGTCAGCACCTCGGGCGGCACCACGCCGGCTCCCTCGCCGGCCCCTTCGCCGTCGCCGAGCCCGTCGCCGAGCCCCTCGCCGTCTCCGGCGCCGGCTCCGGGCGGCACCGCGGGCTCCTCCGCCGTCACCATCACCAACCCGATCTACTGCCAGGACATCACCGGCGGCCCGACGCCTTTGACGGCCACGGTCGGCTCCAACGTCGCCACCGTCCAGTGGTGGATCGACAGCAGCCAGCTCGGCACGGAATCTTCGGCGCCCTTCACCCTGAATTGGTGGTCGCAGAACGGCTATAACGGCAACCACGTCATCAAGGCGGTGGCACTGGACTCGTCGGGCAACACGCTCGGCACGTCCCAGACCATCGTCGCCTTGACGGGCGGCTCAAGCGGCCCGACGAGCTTTCAGACTTCCTGCTCGCTGAGCGGGTCGCCGAGCCCGACGCCGAGCCCGACTCCGACGCCGACTCCGACGCCGGCCCCGACGCCGACCCCGACCCCGACGCCGACTCCGACGCCCACGCCGACTCCGGCGCCGAGCAGCGGCTCGACGTCGTCGGTCCTATCCATCACGAATCCGACGTACTGCGAGACGATTACGAGCGGTCCGACGCCTCTGACCGCGACGGTCGCCGGCAACGTCGCCAGCGTGCAGTGGTGGAACGATAGCGTGATGCTCGGCACCTCCATCATTGCTCCCTACTCGCTGAGCTGGTGGTCGCAGAACGGATACAACGGCAACCATACGATCAAAGCCGTGGCCTTGGACGCCGCCGGAAACACCCTCGGCACGTCCTCGGAACCGATCGTCCTGACGGGCGGCTCAAGCGGCCCGTCGAGCGTGACGCCGACTTGCACTCCGACGGGCTCATCCAGCGGCTCACCGGCTCCAGCGCCCCCGCCCACGCCCACGCCGGCTCCTGCTCCGGCTCCGGCGCCCGCACCGGCTCCTTCGCCGGCGCCGACGCCCGCGCCCAGCAGCGGCTCGGGACCGGTGACGGTGAACATCACGGACCTGACGCCGGGCCAGACCATCACCGGGCTCTACACGCTCACTTGCGGCGTCAGCAGCAACGTGACCAAGGTCCAGTGGTGGATCGACGGAGTCCTGCTCGGCACCTCCACGAGCTCGCCGTTCAGCTTGAAGTGGTACGCGCAGTACGGCTACAACGCCCCGCACACGATCAAGGCCGTGGCCTTCGACGCGGGGGGCGATACGGCCAGTTCCTCGGTGCCGATCATACTGCATCACCCCTAAGGCGTCCGAGGCCGCGCACAGCACGGAGCCCTCCCGAAAGGGAGGGCTCCTCGTGCCGTGCCGGTCGAACCGGTCGGCCAATCGGGATTGGTTTAGCGTTGGAGGGCGGCGGCGAAGGCGGCGAGCCGCGCCGGTAATCGCGCCGGGGCCGCCGGCAAGCGGCGCACGGCGATGCCGGAGCCGACTTGTTGGAAGTAGAGCGCCACCAGGGCGCGCGAGGCGCCGGCGCCTTCGGCCAGGCAGGACGAGGCTATGGAGACGAACTCGCCCCGGGCCGCGAAATCCGTCGCGCGGGCGGCCAAGGCCCGCTGGAACGACGCGCTTTCGAGGTAGGTCTGGGGGTCCGTATGATCGATGTCCGGCAAAGGAGGGAAAAACGCCAGCGCCGCGTCGGCCGCACGGCGCGCCTGCGCGAGGGATTTCGCGGCCACGGCGCGAGTGACGGCGGCCGCCGAGATCCCCGTCAAGGCGGGCGCGGACGCGATCGCCGTCGTCAAGGACGGCTCCGAGGCGACGAGCCCGTCTACGTAGCTTTCGAAGGCTAGGTGGTAATAGGTCAGCTTCTTGACGGTCCTCTTGACGTCGGGAAGACCGAATCTCCTGCCCTCGAGCCTCGGCGACGGCAGTTGCGCCGCGTGGAAGGGCTGGGAGACGTCCTGCGCGTAATGCATGGACCAGGCCAGGAACCGTGCCGCCCAGTAGGGATGGCCGGCGCGGCCGGCGCGCACGCTCCAGTCGAAGAAGAGCTGGCTGCGGTCGGGAGCCTGTCCGATGGGGCGTCTGACGTGCACGGGAATCGGCAGGCTGGGGTTGAGCGTCTTGACGTAACCCCCGGGCCAATACATGTGGCGGAAGGCTTGGCTGGGCAAGCCCCTTTGGAAGGCGCCCATGAACGCGAGGTCGCGGCCGCAGTAGCCGGCATAGGCCGCGCAGACGCCCTGGTCCATGCCCCAGTCGGGCTCGTTGATGTAGGTTGAGAAGACGTCGAGGACCCGCACGCTCGCGCCGGACGCTTCGCCGGGAATCTTAAAGCCGAAGGAAGTCGAAGGGTTGAGCTTGAGCTCGGAGACGAACTGCCCTACGGTTTCGCCCTGGCTGGCCAGGAAGTCGTCGAGGCTTTCGGCGAAGACGAGGCCGCCCAGGGCCGGATCGCCTTGGAGCGACAGACTCGCCAGCGCGGTATGCGTCGGCGCGTCCCAGGCCCGCGAAGGGCTCGCGCAAAGCGCGCTTAGGACGGCCGAGCTCGTCAGGACGGCAAGAAAGGCCGGCCGGAGGGCTCTCATGACGAGGATTCTGTCAAAGCCGGCGCGCCCGGGGCATGGGCCGGTCGGCACCGCCTCCGGCGGTCTTTGGCCCCAGGCCGGAAAAGCTATCATCTGCGCATCGTGGCCGGCTATATTGGAGCGATCGACCAGGGGACGACGAGCACGCGCTTCATCGTCTTCGACGGCCGCGGCCGCGTGGTTTCACAAGCGCAAAAGGAGCACCGGCAGATCTGCCCGAAGCCTGGCTGGGTCGAGCACGATCCGGAGGAGCTTTGGCGGCGGACGAGAGAGGTCGTTGCCGAGGCCATGCGGACCGCCGGCCTAGTCCCGCGCGACTTGGCCGCCGTCGGCATCACCAACCAGAGGGAGACGACGGTCGTCTGGCACCGGCGCACGGGCAGGCCCCTCGGCAATGCCCTGGTCTGGCAGGATATGCGCGTCGCGGGTGATGTCGCGCGCCTGGCCCGCCGCGGCGGCCTCGACCGCTTTCGCGAGAAGACCGGCCTGCCGTTGGCCTGCTATTTCAGCGCCCTGAAGCTGCGCTGGATCCTCGATCACGTCCGGGGGGCGCGGCGGCAGGCCCGGGCCGGGGAGCTGCTTTTCGGGACGATCGACGCTTTCTTGCTCTGGAACCTCACCGGCGGGCCGCGCGGGGGCGTCCACGCCACCGATGTCACCAACGCCAGCCGGACGCAGCTGCTGGATCTCGAGAACCTCCGGTGGGATCCCGGGCTGCTGCAGAGCTTCGACATTCCGGACGGAGTGCTCCCCGAAATACGCTCCAGCAGCGAGGTCTACGGGCGCGCGGCGCTCGCGCCGATCAAGGGCGTGCCGATCGCCGGGATCCTGGGCGACCAGCAAGCCGCGCTCTTCGGTCAAACGTGCTTTTCGCCCGGGCAGGCCAAGAACACCTATGGGACGGGCTGCTTCCTGCTCATGAACGTCGGCGAGCGGCCGGCGCCATCGCGCCGGGGCTTGCTGACCACCGTCGCCTACAAGCTGGGCCGCGAGCCGGCGCGCTACGCCCTCGAGGGCAGCGTCGCCGTCGCGGGGGCGCTCGTCCAATGGCTGCGAGACGACCTGGGCCTCATCGCTGCCAGCGCCGACGTGGAAAAACTGGCGCGCTCCGCGGGCGACAACGGCGGCGTCTACTTCGTGCCGGCATTCTCGGGCCTTTACGCGCCGCATTGGAACGCCGCGGCGCGAGGCCTGATCGCCGGGCTCACGCGCTACGCGAACAAAGGGCACATCGCGCGAGCCGCGCTGGAGGCCACGGCGTTCCAGACCAGAGACGTCCTGGAGGCGATGGAATCCGATTCGGGAATCCGGCTCGACTCCCTGCGCGTCGACGGCGGGATGGTCGTCAACGAGCTGCTCATGCAGTTCCAGGCCGACCTGCTCGGCCGGCCGGTGCTGCGGCCGCGCGTTCGCGAGACCACCGCTTTAGGCGCCGCCTACGCCGCCGGGCTGGCCGTCGGGTTCTTCGAGGGCCTTCCCCAACTGCGCCGCCAGTGGGCCGTCGAGCGCCGCTGGAAGCCGCGCCTGGAGCCGGCCCGGCGCGCCCGGCTGTGCCGCTATTGGGACAAGGCGGTCGACCGGTCCCTGGACTGGCTCGCGGACTAGCGCGGCCCGGCCGCGCAGTGCTTGGCCACCTTCTCCACGAGGCGCTTGAGGTCGATGGGCTTCATGACGTAGTCCGTGGCCCCGGCCGCGAAGGCCTCATCGACCTCGTTGACCATCCCGGCCGAGGTGCACATGATCACCTTGAGGGCGTGGGACGCGGGGCTGGCCCGCAGCCGCTTGACGGCCTCGATGCCGCCCATTTTCGGCATGTTGCGGTCCATGATGACCAAGTCGAAGCGCTTCTTGCGCACCGAGTCCAGCGCCTCCGCGCCGGTTGCGGCCTCCTCGGAGGTGTGGCCTTCCATTGTCAGCACTTCCTTAATAAGGTCGCGGATGCTTGCCTCGTCATCGACGATCAGGATGTGGGCCATGGACGTTTTTTTTTAGCAAATTTAAGGCTTCCAGCGCGAAAATGCGCGTATTGAATTCGTAACAGGCCCCTGTTATACTCCCGAGCGACCATGACCCCTCGTTCCGCCGTCCTGGCCTGCCTGCTTTTCGCGGCGGCGGGCCCAGGCGCCTCCCGCGCGACGTCGCCGTCCCCGCAGGCCATCGAGGCCAAGGTCGCGCTCGAAGGCTCGGTCGAAAAACGCCTGGAGGCCGTCTTGCGGCGGCTGCTGGGCAGCGACAACGTCATCGCCATCGTCAATGTCGACCTCGTCCACGAGACGCAGGCCCAATCCGACGACGATCTCCTGCCCGGGGTGCCCACCAAGGACAGCCCCGGCAGCCCGGCCGCGCTTGAGCTTTCCTCGAACCTGGTGCGGCGCATCACGGCGACCGTCTACCTGGACAAGGCCGCCTCCGATTCAGACGCCCAGCTCGTGCAGGCGACGGCCTCGCGCATGCTTGGCCTTAATGCGAAGAGGGGCGACACGCTCTCGGTCCAGAAGATCGCCTTCCAAAGCCCCCCTGCCGCCGGCGCGCCGGCAAGACTGCCGCAGGGCGTCCTGACCGGACTGTGGCTGCTCCTGGCGTGCGCCCTGCTGTGGGTGCTGCACCGCTTCACCGGGCCTCTTCCCGCTCTCCTGCGCGACGCGGTGGAGAGCCTCAAGGCGCGAGGCGCCGTGCGCGAGGCGCAGGAGGAAGCGGCCAAGGCCGAGCCTGCGGCCGCCGCCGCGGCAGCCGCCTCCGGGGCCGCAGCGGCCGGCGTCCGCGAGGTGCCCTTCTCCTTTGTCGAGGAGCGGGACCTTCCCACGCTCAAGCTGATTCTCCGCGGCCAGCAGCCCATGACGGCGGCCGTGGTGATGCACTTCCTGCCGCCGGCGATGGCCGCGGAGCTCCTGGGCGCCCTGCCGCCCGCCTCCCGGGAGGAGATCGTCGCCTTGATGAGGCGTCCGGCCGTGCTGGACTCCGACGAGGTCTCGGAGATCGAGGAGTCCCTGCGCACCCAGCTCGATTATCTGATGGGGGGCGAGGAGCAGCTGCTCAAGCTGCTTGACTCGGCCCAGCCCGCGCTGCAGGGCAGCGTGCTCTCCGATCTGCGCCGCCTCGATCCGGCGCTGGCCCAGCGGCTGTCCCAGAGGCTGGTCACGCTCGACGATCTCATGACGCTGGACGAGTCTTCGTTCAAGCTCCTGGGCCGCCAGATTCCGATGCAGGCCCTGGCCACGGCCGTGAGCACCTCGGAAGCGCTCAAGAAGTCGGTGCTCGGCCGGCTGAGCGGGGGCTTGGCGGAGTGGCTGGCCCAGGAGGTGGAGCTGCAGGCGGCCGCGGCTCCCGCCGTCGTCGAAGAGCGCGTGCGCCAAGTGGTCGGCGCGCTCACCAAGCTCGTGCGCGAGGGCCGAGTCGTCCTGCGCAAAGCCGCGCCGACGCCCGCCGCCTTCGAGGCGGTGAGCCGCCCGCCTGAGCCCGAGACCGCCCAAGAGGAGTCCGCGCGCTCGTGATCGACTTCATGACGCTGGTCGGCGGCTCCGTCGGCATCGGAGTCGTCCTCTTCATCCTCGCCGCCGGGCACATGACGCGCTTCCTGCTCAATCCGCAGGCCGTCATCCTGATCTTCGGCGGCACCCTCGGCTCCGTCCTGATCAGTTATCCGTGGTCGGCGATCAGGCACGTCCCCAACGCCTTGCTCATGATGCTGCGCCCGCCGAAGAGGCCCAGCCCCCAGCAGCTGATCTCCTCCTTCGTGCGCCTGGCGGAAAAGGCCCGGCGGGAAGGTCTCGACTCTTTGGCGCCCGAGATGGCCAGCGCGCCGCACCCTTTCATGGCCGACGGCATCCAGATGATGCTGGACGGCCTCGACGCAGACGTGATCCGCGACCGCTTCGAGCGCGACATCACCGCCACCCGGCATCGCCACCACCAGATCAGCGGGATCTTTCGCTCTGCCGGCACCTACGCTCCGATCTTCGGCCTGCTGGGCACTCTCATCGGCGTGGTCGATGTCTTGCGCCACATCACCAGCCCTACGGCCCTCGGAAGCGCCATGTCGGTGGCGATGACGGCCTCTTTCTACGGCATCTTCTCCGCCAACTTCCTGTTCTTGCCGATCGCCACCAAGCTCACCTTCTACTCCGACGAGGAGACTCTCAACCGGGAGCTGATCGCCAAGGGCGTCCTCGCCCTGCTCCAAGGCGAGGCTCCGTGGCTCGTGTCGCGCAAGCTCGAGGGCTACATGTCCTACTACCTGCGGCGGGGCGGGGCCAAGCGCTACCAAGTGCCCGCATGATCCCGTTCCTCCACCGCTTCCGCAGCGAGGCGCTCGAGGAAAATCCGCTTTGGCTGGTCGTTCTGGCCGACATGATGACCAACCTGATGCTTTTCTTTCTGGTTCTCTTTTCCGTCGCCCAGCAGGGCAAGGCGGCCCAGCGGGCGCTGGAGCGCACGTTCGACGCCGGCCGCGCCGTCAACCCGCGGCCGGACCCGCGCATGGCGGCCGCCCTCCAGGATTACCGCGAGGCGGAGGCCGCCGACAGGCTCAAGAAGCTGTTTTCCGACGTGACGGTCAGCGAGAGGGACATCCGCGTTCGCTTGCGCGAGGCGCTGCTGTTTCCCAGCGGATCGGCGGCGTTGTCCTCGGAGTCTCGCGACGTCCTCGGCTACCTGGCCGAGGTCCTGCGCCAGATGCCCAACGACGTGATCGTCGAGGGCTATACCGATCCCGTGGGCGTCAAGACGTCCCGCTACCGGGATAACTGGGATCTGTCCGTCGCGCGGTCCGGAGCCGTCATCGAGAGCCTGGAGCGGCGCGGGATCGCCCCCGAGCGCCTCATCGCCTCGGGCTACGGGCCCTATCGTCCGCTGGCGTCCAACGCCGACGCCGCGGGGCGCCTCGAGAACCGGCGCGTGGAGATCGTCATCGTGAGGGCCCGCAAGTGACCGACGAGACCCATTTGTGGATGGTGCCCTACGCCGATTTGATGTCGACGCTCGTCATCCTCTTCCTGGCGATGTTCGCGATGACCTACTCGAAAGGTTCGCTGCAATACCAGGAGCTCATGGCCAAGATCGAGAGCAACATGGCCTCGGGAGCGCAGGTCGCGCCGGCGCGCGAGCGTCTGGAGGAAACCGAGGTCGCCGAGCGCATCCAGCAAGCCATGAAGGGTTTGGCCCTGCGGGACTTCGGCGTGACGGTCGACGCCCGCTACGTCCGCCTGCGCCTGCCCGCGCCCGTCCTTTTTCGCCAAGGCTCCGATGCGCTCGGCCCCCAGGCCGCGCCCGTCCTGTCGGCCCTCGGCCGGCTTTTCGCGACCGTCAAATCCCCGATCCTGGTCGAAGGCTATACCGACGACGTTCCGGTGGCGGGAGGGCGCTTCCGCAGCAATTGGGAGCTCTCCGCGGCCCGGGCTCTGTCGGTGGTGCGCTTCATGAGCGACCATTCGGGGATTGCCGCGCAGCGCTTCTACGTCCGCGGCTATGCTCAGTATCGTCCCATCGCCTCCGACGCGACCGAGGAAGGCCGCCGCCTCAACCGCCGCATCGAGATCAGCCTGATCCGCGGTCTTCAAAAGGAAGGCCGATAGTGGTCGCGGCGGTTTGGCTGGCGGCGCTGGCGGGGGCGGCTCTCGCGCAGCAGCCCGCGGCCAAGCCTCTGAGCCAGCAGCTCCAGCAGGAGTATCAGGAAGCCTTCCAATTCTACTCGTCCGGCCACTACCAAAAGGCGGTCTTGAAATGGGAGCTGATCCTCGAGCAGGATCCTCAGCAGGCGTCGGCGCGGGCGATGATCGGCCGGGCTCGCCGCACCATATGGGCGCTGACGCGGGTGCGCCAGAGGCAGATCCTTGGCCTCATCGCCGGAGGCCGCTTTCAGCAGGCGCAAGTGGCGCTTCAGCCGTTCCTCGACCTCGATCCGGACGATCCGAGGCTCGAGTCCTTTCGGCAGCGCCTGCAAAGCGTCGTCGAGATCGTCCCGACCCTCGCGCGCTCGGATGCCGCGTCGCGCGCCGCCGTCATCGCGATGACCGGCTATCTCGATTTCGTCCCGGACTATCAGCTCGCTTACGACGGGCTGCGCTATGCCCTGGAGCGGACGCGGAAAGCGGAGCTTTATCGCAAGCTCGAGGACTTGGTGATCTCCGATCAGCCGCAGCTGGCCGACGACGAAGTCACCCCCGGCTTGACCCTGATCGATTATAAGCAGCGAGCGGCGCTCAACGACATCTACGACGGGCGCTACTCGGGCGCGATCAAGATCCTGGTCGAGATCATCAAGCTCGAGCCGCGGAACGTGCCCGCTTGGGAGCGGCTCGGCTCGGCTTACTATTGCCTCGGTCTCAAAGCCAAAGCCGCCGTTGCCTGGAAGGAAGCCCTGCGCCTCTCCCCCAACGACCCCAGCTTGCGCCAATTCCTCGTCCGCCGCCGCCCCCTCAAATGCGGCCCCCGCTGACGTCGTCGGTGCCTGGCTTTAACTAATTTAACTCGTTCGCAGCACCTTCGAGACCGCGGCTGGGGAGCAACTCAGGAATCGCGCCACGTCAGATGGCCTGAATCCTCTGCGAACGGCCCGGCGTATGAAGGCATGCCTTGCGCTTGAGATCGGCGAGGTTCTAGCCATTCCGGTCAACGTCTCGGTCGGAATGCCCGATTCTTCCTGAACTTCCCGGGCTATTTCGGAGAGGTCACGCTGCTCGCGTGCCGTGGGATCGCTAGCCCTGGCGATCGGATCACATGACACTTGCGCGTCAAATGGGTCGGGTGCGTCCAGTGCCCGGGGGTCGCCCAAAAAATCTCGATACGCCGCTCTTGCCTGCGCCAAATCAGGACCGAACAATGATAGTGGAAATCCGCTATCGATAATGGAATCGACCGCAGGACGCAGCATTTCACTATGGCCGCTCCAGGGCCAGAGTTCGGGTGTTTGAACGAGACCCGCCCTTACGGGGTTGAGATGGATATAGCGCAGCAGTTCGAGAAGATAAACGTCGTTGTCGCATGCGAGAGCTTTGAAACGGGATTGGAAGAGATGTCCTTTGCGGTCGTTCCGTCGGTTGAAGTATCGGACGTAGCGCGTCAGAGCATAATGCATGACCCGTGAAATCGAAGCGGCGTCCGAGCGAACTAGGATGTGAAAGTGATTAGACATAAGACAGTAGGCGAAGACTTCACAGCGCATTCGAAGACGCGCTTCCCGAACAGCTTCCAGAAATTCTACGCGGTCGCGTGAATCGAGGAAAATGTGTTCTTTCGCGTTGCCGTGGCCAATGACATGATGAACTATGCTGGGCCAGTGAAGTCGTGGTGGGCGGGGCATATTGAGTATACGGATAACCCCGGGAAAAGGTTCCCGAAAGTTAAATAAGTTAAAGCCAGGCACCGAAACGAAGTTGGCACCTGGCGACGTTCGGCGGCTAGAAGGAGTAGGAGTAGCGCATGGAGGCGGTCAGGCCGTTGGCGTCGTTGGCCGGGGTGACCGTGTCCTTGTTCCAGTTGCCGCCGAGGCCGAGCGTCAGAGTGAAAGCCTTGCTCTGCATCCAGGTGTACTCCGAGTTGATCGCCAGGTCGGTGGCGTTGGATGGGAACAGCACGGAAGTGCTCTTGGATTGCGTCCAAGTGCCCCACCATTGGCCCGTCCAGCTCTTCGACAGCGGGACGGTCAGGCTGGGGGACAAA
>DAIDHI010000061.1 GCA_027452025.1 Elusimicrobiota bacterium
TGGCCGTGGCCTTGCGCTCGTCGGCGGGCTGGCTGCTCGAGCTGGCCTGGTGGAAGGAGCTGGGCCAGGCCGACACCTTCTGGCGGATGGTCACCATCGACTGGCTGCCGCAGGCCGGCGCCGGAGCGCTCGGCGCGCTGGCCTTCGCGGCGATCTTCCACACGGCAAGGCGCCGCTGCGGCACGCCGTTCTCGCGCACGGCCGCCTTCACCGCCCTCGGCACGCTGGCCGCCGCCTCGGCCGGGCTCCTGATCTCGCTGGCCGCCGTCGACCCCTGGACGGCCGCCCTGTGGTGGGGGGCGCGGACGACCGGCGTTTACGTCGACCCGCTTTTCGGCCGCGATCTCTCGTTCTACTTCTACAAGCTGCCCTTCTACCAGATGATCCTCGGCTGGATCGCGGCGATGAGCGTCCTCGGCCTGGCGCTCTACGTCGTGACGCTGCTGCTCGGCTCCTCCGTGATGTCGTTCATGGAGCGGCCGGAGCAGCCGGTGCGCCTTTCGCCGCCTCCCGCCCCCGTCCTGGACCGCATCTCCAAGGCCGCGCGCTCGGGCGGGATGTGGCTGCTCGTCCTTTGGGCCGCCAGCTGCTTTTTGGCCCGCTACGGCCTGCTCTACTCGCAGCACCAGTTCCTCTACGGCGCCGATTACGTCGACGCGCGCCTCGGCATCCCGATGTGCTGGGCGCAGCTCTTCGCGGCGCTGTTTTTGGCGGCGATCATCGCCGGCGCGCCGAGGCGGCGGTTCATCGTCGAGGAAGGGCTGGGCGTGCTCGACGCCGTCGCCGGCGCGCTGCCCGGCAAGGCCTGGGGCCTGGTCGGCGTCGTGCTGGCGGCGGCGCTGTTCGCGCCATCGATCCTGGAAGGGGGGCTGCGCGGGCTCTACGTGCGGCCCAACGAGCTGACGCTGGAGCGGCCTTACATCAAGGACCACATCAAGGCCACCCTCGCGGCGTTCAACCTCGCGCAGAGCGCGCATGAGGAGCCCTTCACGCCGCGCGACACCGAGACGCTGGACCTGACCAAGCAGCCGGACGTGGCCCAGAACCTGCGGCTGTGGGATTGGGAGCCCTTCCGCGACAACGTGACCCAGCGCCAGGCGCTGCGGCCCTATTACGCATTCCCCGAGGTGGACACCGACCGCTACCTGGTGGACGGGCGCATGCGGCAGGTCTTGATCGCGGCGCGCAGCCTCCAGACCGACCTGCTGCCCGACAACGCCCAGACCTGGGTGAACCTGAACCTGCAGTACACCCACGGCTACGGCGCCGTGGCCGCGCTCGTCAACTCGGCCACCGACGAGGGCGCGCCGGAGATGGTGCTCAAGGACGCCCCGCCGCAAAGCGAGCTGCCCGCCTTCAAGATCACGCGTCCGGAGCTTTATTTCGGCCCCGGCGCCGGGCGCAGCGTCTTCGTCGACAGCGACCAGCAGGAGTTCGACTATCCCAAGGGCGACGACAACGCCTACACGACGTATAAAGGGAGCGCCGGCATCGGCGTGGGCAGGCCCTTCATGCGCCTGGTGGCCGCCGTGGCGCGCGACGACTGGAACGTCCTGCTCACGCACTACCTGACCAAGGACTCGAAGCTTTTGCTGCACCGGCAGGTGGCCGAGCGCGTGCTGCGGCTGGCGCCGTTTCTGACACTCGACCCCGACCCCTACCTCGTGGTCGACGACTCCGGGCGCCTGTTCTGGATGCTCGACGCCTACACGGCCACCGACCGCCATCCCTACTCGCAGCCGGTGGATCTCGGCGACGGCGACAGCGTCAATTACATCCGCAACAGCGTCAAGGTCACCGTCGACGCCTACAACGGCTCCGTCCATTTCTACGTCTTCGACGACAAGGACCCGCTGCTGGCGGCCTACCGCGACCTCTTGCCCGGGCTTTTCGAGCCTAGAACGGCCATGCCGGCCGAGCTGCTGCGCCACATCCGCTATCCCGGGCTGATCTTCAAGGCCCAGGCGCAGACCTACCGCACCTTCCACATGCAGGATCCCCAGGTCTTCTACAACAAGGAGGACCAGTGGGACGTGGCCAAGCAGGTGGTGACCCAAGAGGACGTGCGCTACACCGAGCCTTACTACGCCATGCTGCCGCTTCCCGGCGAGACCAAGGCCGAATTCGCCCTCATGCTGCCCTTCACCAGCCGCAACCGCGACAACCTCATCGCCTGGATCGCCGCGCGCTGCGACCCGGACCACTACGGCGAGATCGTCTTCTACCGCCTGCCCAAGGAGCAGCTCATCTACGGGCCGCTGCAGGTGCAAAGCCGCGTCGACCAGGACCGCGACATCAGCAAGGACCTCTCGCTTTGGAACCAGCAGGGCAGCCGCGTCGTGCGCGGCAACACCCTGGTCTTTCCCGTCGACGGCACCTTCTTATACGTCGAGCCGATCTACATCCAGGCGACCCAGGCCAAGATGCCCGAGCTCAAGAAGGTGGTGCTCGCCGTGGGCAACCGCCTGGTCTACGCCGACGACCTGCCCGAGGCGATCCGCCGGCTGGCGCGCCCGCCGGCGCCCGAGGACGAGGACGCGGCCTCCGAAGGCCCGGCCGCGGCGCCGGCCGCCGCCCTGGTCTCGGCGCGCCCCGGCGCCGCCGTGCTGTCCTCGGTGCGCGAGCATTTCGCGCGCTACCGCCAGCTCACGGCGCAGGGGCGGCTTTCCGACGCGGGGCGAGAGCTCGACGCGATCGAGCGGGAGCTGGAAGGGCGCTAGCTCACCGCGGCGAGGCGAAGCCGTGCATGGCGCCGACGCCGTGGTAGACCAGGTAGGAGATGTCGCGGATGACGTTTCCGCGCGAGCGCAGCCAGCGGAAGTAGTGGCGCGCGGCCCGGCGCTTCTCGATGATGCCGACGAGGGTGTAGGCGTATTGCTTGCCGTCCGGGCCCTTGGCCGTGAGCACGCCGATGTCTCCGCAAAGGTGGCTGGTGCTGCCCGTCTTGTCGTAGACCTCGATGTCTCGCGGCAGCGGCACGCCCGTGCGCAGGCGGTCCTTCTTGGGCAGGGCCATGAGGCGCTTGATCTCGTCGGAGCCCGGAAGGTCGTCTCGCCACAGGGCCAGCAGGAAGCGGCTGTAGTCGCGGGCCGTGGCCTTGTTGCGGTAGGTGCGGCCGCTGCGGGGGATGTATTCCCGGATCTTGACGCCGGGCAAGAGGCTTCCGAAGCGGTCTCGCAAAAGCCTTTGGACGGCGGCCGGGCCGCCCAGCCGGCGCATCACCCAGTCCGCGGCGCGGTTGTCGGAGACCTGGATCATGCGGCGCATCTGCCTGCGGCTTTGGGCGTCGTAGGCGAGCTTGCCTCGCTGGACCTGGCTCATGAAGGCCAGGGCCAGGAAAGGCTTGACGAGGCTCGCCGTCTGAAGCTCGAGATCGGCGTTGATCTCGACGAGGGTCTCGCCGGTGGTGAAGTCGTAGACGGACCAGGCCGTGCGCTCGTCGGCGGCCAGGTGCCCGCGGCGGCGCATGGCCTTGACGTGCTGGTCGATGAGGGCCTCCAGCTCCGAGCGCTCGGCGGTTTGCGCGGCCACGGCCCTGCGGCGCTCGGCCTTGGGCTGCGCCCGCCGGGAGCCGTTTTGCGCGACCTCGATCCAGGCGCGGGAGGGCACGGGCCAGGCGCTGCCGAGGTGCTTGCGCTTGAGCAGGCGCCGGTGGACGGAGGCGGTCAGCGAGGCGGCGTGGGCGTCGCCTTCCCGCAGATAGATGACCCCGTAGCCGCCGTCGGCGACCACGATGCGCAGCTGCCGCGCGACGCGGGGGCCGAGGATCGAGAGCTGCTTTTCCCGCGCCTGCGCCTGGGGCAGCGTGGCGCGCCAGAGATAGGAGACGTCGTAGCGCCGGACGGGCTGGGCGTGCGCGACGCACGCCAGGCAAACGACGAGGCCCAGGGCGAGCGAGCGCGCGATACGGTCCATGCCGCCGATATTGTAGACCCTCGGCGGGCTCGATTTCAACGGCTAATCGCCGCTTATTGGATCTCGGTCGTCGGGACGCTCACCGTGACCAGCCGCGCGCTGCGGCTGACCGCGAACACGGCCGTCGAGCCCGGGACCTTCGAGGCCACGTAGAGCACCAGGTCGCGCAGGCTGCCGAAGGTCTTGCCGTCGACGGAGACGACGACGTCTCCGGGCTCGAGGCCCGCCGCCTTGGCGCCGTCGGCCACGGAGACGACGACGATCTCGCCGTTGGCCTGCTGCTGCAGGGTGACGCCCGCCCGGGCGAAGTCGACCGCTCCGGTGTTCTGATAGCGGGTGAGGAGGTCGCGCACGTAGTGCACGGGGATGGCGAAATTGATGCCCACCTGGGAGCCGTTCGGAGACAGCCCCATGTTGGTCACGCCGACGACGTTGCCCTTCATGTCGACCAGCGGGCCGCCGGAGTTGCCGGGATTGATGGCCACGTCGGTCTGGATGAAGTCGTCGACGAGGCCCTCGCCGGGGACGTCGCGGGCCACGTTGCTGACGACGCCGAAGGAGACGGACTGGGACAGCCCGAAGGGCGCGCCGATGGCCAGGACGAACTCGCCGGGGGCCACGCGGTCATCGGAAAGCTTGAGGACGCCGCAGCTCGGGCACGCCGTGTTGAGCCGCACCAGGGCCAGGTCGACGGCGTGGTTGAAGCCGAGGACGGAGGCCGAGTAGACGTTGCCGTCGTTGAGCTCGATGGTCACCGAGGCCGAGGTCACCTGGACGTCCATGCCCTCGAGCATCTCGGGCGTGGCGTGCCCGTCGCGGCCCACGATGTCGACGACGTGGGCGTTGGTGACGATCAGGGGCCGGCCCTGGGCGTCCTTGCTGACGACAAAGCCCGAGCCGCTGCCGGCGACGTTGCGGTAGACCCGCTCCTTCTTGACGGAATCGGGCAGGTCGGGCATCGGCACGCCCATCTGCTTGGCCATGGCGGCGATGGCCTGCTCCTTGCTGATGGAGATGTAGGCCGAGATGTTGACCTTGACGATGCCGGGGGAATCCTTCTTGACGGCGCGCTCGACTTGCTTTTGCAGGTCGCGGCGGGCCTGGAGGCTCCTGGCGACGCTGGTCTTGAAGGTCCGCGTGACCGCGCTCATGCCGGCGAAGCTGGTGCCGAGCGTCTCGAGGGGTTGGGCGGAAGCGGCGGAGGCGACGGCGAGCACGGCCACGGCCAGGAGCGTTTTTTGCATGGCCCAAGTTTAGCTAGGCCGGGGCTTTCGCGGGGGCAGCAAAGGTCCCAGAAGGGGGGAGGCTTTAGTCCCTCGGGCGACGGGTCCGAAGGTCCCACGGTGTTTCGCGCGCGATTCGCTATGATCGCGCCATGCCCAAGTTCACCGTCTGCGCCGCCGTGCTCCTGCCTCTTTTGTGCGCCTCCGCGCGCGCCCTCCCGCTTCCCTCCTCGGCACCGGCCGCCGTCGAGCTCTCCTCGGCCACCGGCCATGGTTCCTATCATATAGGAGTGCCGGCTCCGCGCTCGGGGCAGGCGCAGGCCGTGGTGCCGCAGGCGCTCTCCTCGGGCAAGGCCGCGCAGGACCGCTCTTACGACAACGCCGCCTCCGCCGACGCGGCGACGGGCGGCGCGGCCGGCGTCCTTTCCGGCGCCGGAGCCCCGGCCAAGGGCGCGGCCTCCGGCGCCGCCGCCGGCGGGCTCTCCAAGCCGCCGCGCTCGGGCATCGACCTGGCCGCCATCGACGCCGCGGTCAGCCCCTGCCAGGACTTCTTCAAGTATTCCTGCGGCAACTGGCTCAAGAACAATCCGATCCCGGGCGACCAGACCGACTGGGGGCGCTTTTCCGAGCTGCACGAGCGCAACCAGAAAATCCTCGAAAGCATCCTCGACGCCGTCTCCTCGGCCAAGGCCAAGCGCGACGCCGACGACCGCAAGATCGGCGACCTCTACCACTCCTGCATGGACCAGAAGCGCATCGACCGGCAGGGTGCCCGGCCCCTCAAGCCCGACCTGGCGCGCCTGGACGCCCTGGCCTCCAAGCGCGGCCTGGCCGCCGACGTCGCTTTCCTTCATAAGAGGGGCGTCGGGGCCGTCTTCAGCTTCGGCTCCGAGCAGGACTACCAGGACGCCACGATGGCGATCGGCGCGATCGATCAGGGCGGCCTCTCGCTGCCCGACCGCGATTATTACCTCAAGCCCCAGTACGCCTCCGATCTCAAGGCCTATCGCCGGCACGTGGCGCGCATGTTCGAGCTCTCGGGAGACGGGCGCTACACGGCGGCGGCCGAGGCCGCGCGCGTCGTGGAGGTGGAAACCGCGCTTGCCCGCATCTCGCTTGACCGCGTCAGCCAGCGCGATCCCAACAACGTTCACCACAAGATGGCGCTGGCCGCCTTCGAGGCCATGGCTCCGGGATTCGCCTGGAAGGCGTACTTCTCGGGCCTGGGCGCGCCCAAGATGGCGCAGATCGACGTCAACTCGATGAAGTTCTTTTCCCGGTTCCAGGCCGTGCTGGCCGGAACGTCCCTGGCCTCGTGGAAGTCCTACCTGCGCTGGCAGGTGATCCACTCCAAGGCGCCCATGCTCTCCAAGCCCTTCGTCGACGAGAACTTCTCCTTCTTCGCCAAGCGCCTGGCCGGGCAGAAGCAGCAGCGCCCGCGCTGGAAGCGCTGCGTGGGCTTGGTCGACGGCACCATGGGCGAGGCCCTGGGACGCGACTACGTGGCCCGCGCCTTCGACGCCCACGCCAAGGCGGCCACGCTCAAGATGGTCGGCGAGATCGAGTCGGCCATGAAGGCCGACATCCAGGGCGTCGCCTGGATGAGCCCGCAGACCCAGAAGAAGGCCTTGGCCAAGCTCGCCCTGGTCGCCAACAAGATCGGCTATCCGGACAAATGGCGCGACTACTCCAAGCTGCGCATCGCGCGCGGCGACGTCCAAGGAAACCTCGACCGCGCGGCCGAGTTCGACTCGGCCCGGGACCTGGCCAAGATCGGCAAGAAGGCGAACCGCCAGGAGTGGGACATGACGCCGCCCACCGTCAACGCCTACTACGACCCTTCCAACAACGACATCAACTTCCCGGCGGGCATCCTCCAGCCTCCGTTTTACACCCAAGGCGCCGACAGCGCCGCCAACTTCGGCGCCATCGGCGCCGTGGTCGGCCACGAGCTGACCCACGGCTTCGACGACCAGGGCCGCCTCTACGACGGGCAGGGCAACCTGGACGACTGGTGGACGGCCAAGGACCAGAAAGCCTTCGAGGCCCGCGCCCAGGCCCTGGCCAACGAATACTCGAGCTTCGTCGTCGCCAAGGACCCGAAGGACCCCAAGAAGGACGTCAGGGTCAACGGAGAACTGACGCTTGGCGAAAACACCGCCGACAACGGCGGCGTCCGCCTGGCCTACGCGGCGTTCCTCAAGCAGCAGGCGAAGCACCCCAGCGGCATGCTCGACGGCTACACCCCGGCCCAGCGCTTTTTCCTGGGCTTTGGCCAGATCTGGTGCGAAAACCAAACGCCCCAGGCCGCCAAGCTGCAGGTCCTCACCGACCCGCACTCGCCCCCGCGCTTCCGCGTCGACGGCACGCTCTCCAACATGTCGGCGTTCGCGCAGGCCTTCTCCTGCAAGAGCGGCGACGCCATGGTGAGCAAGAGCCCGGTCCGGGTCTGGTAGCGAAAGGCAAGGGACTTTGACGCGCCGGTCACGCCGGCGATAAGCTTCGCCTGCTAGACTCGGCGGCATGCCCGAGCCCGCGGTGCGCCGCGTCCTTCTCGCGCTCGTCTTCGCCGCCGTCCTGGCCGTCCCGGCCGGCGCGGCCGTCGTCTACCTCAAGGGCGGCGGGCAGCTCGAGGGGCAGATCCTGCGCCGCACGCCGTCCTACGTTGAAGTGCGCACCGCCGGCGGCCCGGTGCGCATCCCCTCGGCCAAGATCGCGCGCATCGAGTATCCAAGCGCCGCGCCCGCGGCGCCGCCCGGGCCCGCGCAGCCGCCCGTGGCGCCCCCGGACCTGAGCGCCCACGCCCTCCGGCCGGCCGGGCCCAGGCAGCAGTTCTCCATCGACTTCGGCCTCGCCGCTCCGGTGTCCCGCATCGACTTCTCCGACATCGGCGGCGGCACGGGCAACGACGGCGACGTCGGCCCCTTGATCGGCTTCCAGTATCTCTACTCCCTCGATCCTCATTGGGCGGCCGGGATCGATTTCAACTACTTCCATCGCGCGACGACCGACTCCTACGGCCTCTTGCCCAACAGCGACTCCAACGTCGCCGGAAACGACGTGGTCGCCCTGGCGCTGGTCAAGTTCGACTTCCTGCCGCAGGACCGCGTGCAGCCTTATGCGGCGGCGGGCGTCGGCATCGCGCGCAACAGCATGACGGTCGACGCCACGCCCAACCCCGGGTTCGCCTGGTCGGACACCGGCACCGACGAGCCCCGGCGCCTGGTCGACGGCAGCGCCTGGGCGGCCGCCTACTCGCTGCGGGCCGGGCTGGACTTCCTGACCTACTGGTCCACCGTGCTCTCCTTCGAGCTCGGCTGGACGCACGTCGCCTCGGCGACCTACGACGCCACCTCGAGCGGCCGGGCGCTGGGGCTTGGCGGAGTCTCCGCCGGCGTCGACGCCATCACCGTGGCCGGGCGGTGGGGCTGGAGGTTCTGACATGGGCGCGAAGGCGGCGGCGTGGGCCTTGGCCGTCCTCTGCGTCGGCGCGCTTTGCGCCGAGCGAGTCGGCGTGGTGCGCGGGGGCGGGGGAGTTTCCCGCTCCGGCGGCTTTCGCGGCGGCCCGCGCTCCTCGCCCGTCGTCATCAAGATGCACCAGCTGCGGATGCAGGGGCCGGGGCGCCTGCAGCGCCCGGGGGCGTTTCCGGGCGGCGGCCGCCGTCCCGCCTGGCCCACGCGCTACGGGGGCGGCGGGGTGATCCGCTCGTCTCCGGCGCTGCATCCGCCCGCCCGCCACACCGGCGTGGTGCGAAACCGGGCGGTGATGCGCGATATCCGCGCGCAGCAGCGCGTCGAGGTCGTCCCGGGCCGCTACTATTGGCACGACGCCAACGGCTTGCGCTACGTCCATTACCTCGACCGCAACCGCGCCGATTGGTACGGCTTCTACTTCGGGCCGCGCTTCTACTGGTGCCGGAGGTGGGACGATCGCTGGTGGTGGTACGACCCGACCTTGGCGAACTGGACGTTCTGGTACGACGGCTATTGGTGGTGGCAGGCGCCGGCCGGCGTGATGTATGTCTACGTGGACAACAACTTCTACCCCTACGACGAGGAAAGCGGCGTCGTCACGGTCAAGCAGCCCGAGGTCCAGGCTCCGGCCGGGCAGGCCCCGGAGCCGGGGCAGGGACGGGTGTTCAAGAGCCCGGACGGCGCCCGCATGGTCCAGATCTCCGGCGCCAAGGCCGAGGCGTTCCTTTACGACGACACGCGCAAACCGCCGGTGTTCATGAAGTATTTGGCGCGGGGCGTGGAGCGCGCGCGCTTCTCGGGCGGCGCCGGCGAGCGGCCTTTGGAGATACTCCTCGATTTCAAGGACGGCACCTTCGCACTCTTCGACGCCGGCGGCCAGCCCCTGGACCGCGCGCCGGCCCCGCGCGGTCAGTGACAAATCTCATAGTCATGAAAGGCCAATAAAAACGTCACGGCGCGCGACTGGAGGGGAGTCTTCGCGCTTCCTATAATGTAGCGTGGCGCAA
The DNA here is from genome assembly GCA_027452025.1 of Elusimicrobiota bacterium. Classification (GTDB taxonomy): domain Bacteria; phylum Elusimicrobiota; class Elusimicrobia; order UBA1565; family UBA9628; genus DAIDHI01. The sequence continues at coordinate 9,620 of DAIDHI010000061.1, forward strand.
GGACCTACGCGGATCCTTCTCGTCGAGGACGACCCGGGAGACGTCCTGCTGCTCTGCGAGCTGCTTAAGGACGCCGAGCCGGCGAACTTCTCGGTCGAGCGAACCGAGCGGCTGGAAGAAGCGGCCCAACGCGCCGCCGCGGGCGGCTTCGACATCGTTTTGCTCGACGTCTCGCTGCCCGACGCCCAAGGGCTCGACGGCGTCTCCCGCCTGCGCCAGAAGAGCCCCGATGTCCCCATCCTCGTGCTCACGGGCTTAAACGATCCCAGCTTCGCCGCCGCGGCCGGACGGGCCGGCGCGCAGGATTACCTCGTCAAGGGCCAGTTGTCGGCCGCGGGGCTGGCGCGCTCGATTCGCCATTGCGTCGAGCGGCACCGGCTTGAGCTGTCGGTGCGCCGGCAGAACGAGGAGATGGAGCGGATGCACCGCCAGGAGGGCATCCGCCGCGAGTTCATCGCCAACGTCTCCCACGAGCTGCGCACGCCGATCGCCGCCATCAAGGGGGCGGCCGAGACCCTACGGCTGGGGGCCGTTGCCGACGAGAAGAACCGCATGCGCTTCATCCAGATCATCGAGCGCCATTCCGCGCGGCTCAACGAGCTCGTCGAGGACATCCTGCTGATCTCCTCCTTGGAGTCGGAGAAGATCCACGAGACGGCCTCGGTGGAGCTGGCGCCCCTCGTCGAAAGGCTGGTCAAGAAGCTCGCGGCGCAGCTGCGCCGCCGGCGCGTCTCCGTCGGCGTGGCCGTCCCGCCCGGGCTCTGCGTGCGCGCGGGGGAGCGGCACCTGACCGACGCCGTGCGGCATCTGCTCAGCAACGCCGTGGAATACAACCGCGAGGGCGGGAGAGTCGAGGTCGTCGCCGAACCGCGGCAGGGCGAGGCCGTCTTGCGCGTGCAAGACAGCGGCATCGGCATCTCCGCGGCGGACTTGAGCCAGATCTTCGAGCGCTTCCACCGCTCTCCCATCAGCCGGGTCATGAAGCCCGACTCCACGGGCCTGGGCCTCTTCATCGTCAAGCGCGTGGCCGAGGCTTACGGCGGGCGCGCCTGGGCCGAAAGCGAGGAAGGCCGCGGCTCGACCTTCTCGCTGGCCCTGCCCCTGGCCGACGCGTCAAAAATCATTTAGGTCCCCGTCGTTTGGCCGGGCCCGGCCGCGCCCTATAATCGCCATGGCGGTGAGAGCCCCTCGCCGCGGTCATAGGAGGCGCCAATGAGGATCGAATCGATGAGCCGGACGCATCTGACCTATTGCACGGGCATCCATCCGGCCGAGACCCTCGACCAGATCTACTCTTACATCGGCACCTTCGTGCTCGCGGTCAAATACCGGGTCTGCCCCGACCGGCCTTTCGGCGTCGGGCTGCGGCTGGGCGCCGAGGCCGCCTCCGAGCTCGCCTGCCCGCGCGCGTTGTGCGAGTTTCGGCGGTTTTTGGAGGAGCGAGGGCTCTACGTGTTCACCGTCGACGCCCGCACGCCGGGGCGAGACGACGGCCGCCCGGGCTGGACGTCTCCCAAGCGGCTGGAATACGCCGACCGCGTCGCCCTCGTCCTCGCCGCCCTGCTGCCTTCCGGCGTGCCCGGGACGGCGACGACGGCCGCGGGCCCGGCGCCGGCGGCCGGGCGCCGGCGCGCCGCCTTGCCGCTGATGGCCCGCCGGCTGCTCGAGCATACGGCCATCCTCGACCGAGTGCGCGACGTGACGGGCAAGGACATTTGCCTGGCGCTGGGCTCGGACCCTTCCGGAGCGCTCGAGACGACGGGAGAGGTCGTGGAGTTTTTCGAGAGCCATGTCCTCTCGCGCGCCTCCGTGCGGGCCTACGCGCGCCTCACCGGCCTGCGCGGGGGACGCGCCGAGGCGTCCTTGCGCCGCCACCTGGGCGTCTGTCTCGACGCCTGCCACCTCGCGCTGCAGTTCGAGCGGGCGGAGCGCGCGCTGGACGCTTTCGACGGGGCCGGCATCCGCGTGGCGAAGGTGCAGCTGGGCGCGGGCCTCCAGATCGACTGGCGCGGCGGGCGCAGCCGGGGGGCGGTCGAGCTCGAGCGGCTGGCCCAGGCGGGCCTGGTGCGGCAGGTCGTCGAGCGTCGCGGCCAGACCCTGACTCGCTTCGGAAGCCTCTCCCAGGCGCTGCGGGGCCTGGGCGAGGACGAGCAAGCCAGGACCTGGCGGGTCCATTTCCACGCGCCGCTGGCGCAGCCCAGGCTCGGCGAGCTGGCCGGCACCCAGGCGGAGGCGGAAGAACTGCTGCGGCTCATCCGGCAGCGCGCGGACGTGCACTTGGAGGTCCGGCCCTCCTCCTGGTCGGCCATGCCGTGGACCATCCGGCGCGGGATCGTGGACACCCTTTGCGAGGACCTGCAATGGGTGCTGACCCGCCTGTCGTAAAGGCCCCGCGCCCGCTCCCGGTCGAGCGCCCGCGCGCGGGCTTGACGCGCCCGCCGGGGCGCGATACACTGACGGCGTGAGCCAAGCGCCGGTGCCCTACTGCGTTCTTCTCAAGGACTGGAAGGCCGAGCCCAAGCCCGTCGATCTCGCCCAAGCCGTCGCGTCGGTGCGCAAGGCCCCGGTCCAGGACTTCCTGGCCCGGGCCCGCCGGGCCCACGGGGTCGTCGATACGGACCTGCCTCAGGACCAGGCCGTCGCCCTGGTCGGCGCCCTCGGCGCCAAAGGGCTGCCGGCCGTGAGCCTGCCGGGCGCGCTCCTCGAGGAGGCGCCGGCGCCGCGGCCCTGCCCGGCCTTGACGCTCGGCGCGGCGGGGCTGACCTTGCCGGCGGACGGCGCGGCGCCGCTGGCGTGGGAGCGGCTGGCCCTCGTCGCCGCCGCCGCCGTCAAGGACCGCCAGCGCAAAGTCGTCAAGACGCAGGAGGGGCCCGACCTCAAGGAGCAGGCCGTGCGCATCGGCTTGTCGCTGGCCACGGGCATCCCGCTTGGATTCGGCGGCCGCAAGGAAGTCGAGAAGGTCGTCGAGACCAGCGAACTGCTCTACTACGTCGACCTGGTCTTCGACGAGCCCCGCCTGCGGCTGCGCGTCGAGGCCCAGGACTTCGATTTCTCCTGTCTCGGCGCGCGCATGGGCCCGGCCGCCGCGCCCAACTTCCGGCGCCTGCTCGAGGAACTGGTCCAGCGCGCCCCGAAGGCCCTGCAGGGCGCGGCCACGCGCGCGCTGCTGGCGTCCCGGCCGCTGGCGCCGCTGGCCTTCGACGACCTTTCCGATCTCGACCGGGAGTGCCGCTGGCTGTGCACGCTCAAGGCGCTTTCCGCGTGACCGGGCTGCTCAAGCTGAAGGTCCACGCCGCCTCGCGCGAGGAACGGCTCTGGCGCAAGGGCCCGGACGCCTACGAGGCCTGGGTCAAGGCTCCCGCCGAGCGCGGCCTGGCCAACGCCGCGGCGCTCTCGCTGCTTTCGGCCGCCCTGGGCGTGAGCGTCGGGCGGCTGCGCCTGATCAAGGGCGCGCGGCAGCCGGCCAAGATCGTGCGCCTGCTTTAGGGAAAAACAGCCCTGGCAAGATCCGGCCACGCCTGTTATCCTAAGGCGGAAGCGCGAGGTTCCCGGTGAGACCCCTCTCCCGTCGGTCCCTGCTGGCGTTGTTGTTCCTGGCCGCGCCCTGTCTCGGCGGCCAGCGCGACTCCGTTCCCGTCGTCCCCGAGATCGACGCGCCCGCGGCGCCGCTGACGTCCGTCGCGGCCCCCGACGTCCCGTCCGTCGCCGTTTTGGCGCCGCCGCAGGCGAGCGCGCCGGCGGCGCCGCCGGCGCCGCGCCCGGCCG
>DAIDHI010000062.1 GCA_027452025.1 Elusimicrobiota bacterium
CGACATGACCCTGGAGACGGCGGCCAAGGTGGTCGACCGCATCTTCGAGACGCCCAACAAGGGGCTGACCATCGAGTTCCAGGGCGGCGAGCCCTTGGTCAACTGGCCCGTGGTCAAGTTCATCGTCGAGCGCGCCCTCGAAAAGAACAAGAAGGCCAAGAAGACCCTGGAGCTGGGCCTGGTCTCCAACCTGAGCCTCCTCGACCGGGAAAAGCTGGATTTCCTCCTCGACCGCGGCGTCACCTTCTGCACCTCTCTCGACGGTCCGGCCGAGGTCCATGAGAAAAACCGCCTTTGGCTGGGCGGCACCAGCTACGGCGAGACGGTGCGCTGGTGGGACGAGATCTTCCGGCGCACCAAGCGCAAGCGCTACCGCATCGACGGTCTCACCACGATCACGCGCCTTTCGCTGTCGCATCCCAAGGAGATCGTCGACGAATACCTGGCCCGGGGGGCGCGCGGAGTTTACCTGCGGCCCCTGAGCCCGCTTGGCTTCGCCCTGCAGACCTGGGAGAAGATCGGCTACACCTCCGACGAGTTCCTGGCGTTTTACCGCGCGGCCATGGACTACATCATCGAGCTCAATCTGCGCAACAAGAAGACGCGCTTCTTCGAGAACATGGCCAAGCAGTTCCTGACCAAGATCCTGCTGGGCGAGGAGCCCAACAACCTCGACGTGCGCTCGCCCTGCGGCGCCGGCATCGGACAGGTGGCCTACAATCACGACGGCCGGATCTTCACCTGCGACGAGGGGCGCATGCTCGGCAAAATGGGCGACGACTCCTTCAAGCTCGGAGACGTCTTCTCCGGCTCCCACGTCGAGACGATGCGCCATCCGGTCGTGCGCACCCTCATCACGGCCTCGACGCTGGAAGGCCAGCCGCAGTGCTCGACGTGCGTCTACAACCCCTACGACGGGGTCTGCCCGATCTACAACTACGTCTCCCAGGGCGACATCAACGGGCGCATGCACTCCAACCAGCGCTGCCACACCCACATGGGGGTGCTGGACTATCTTTTCGAGCGCATGCGCGAGCCGCGCGTCAAGGAAGTCTTCGCGCGCTGGGTGGCCAAGGCGGGCAAGCCGATCAGGGCGGACATCTTCCAGAGGAACTAAATGGCAGAGGAAAAGAAGCCGAAGGCGGGCAAGGGCAAGAAGAAAAAGTTCGTCTCCCGCATCAAGAAGGACGTGACGCGCTTTTTGGTCAGCGAGGAGGCCAAGATCCTCGACTCCGACATCGTCAAGACGGCGGCGGCGCTGGGCATCATCGGCGCCTCGCTCTTGCCCGCCGACGACGTCCTGGGGATCGCCCACAACAACTACCTCCACAACCAGGGCGGCATCGGCTCCCACACCAGCCACAGTTCCCACGGCTCTCACGGCTCCCACGGCTCCCACGGCTCCCACGGCTCGCATGGCTCGCACGGCTCCCATGGCCAGTGGTAGGGCGCTCCGGCTCGCCGCCTCGGCCCTCCTCGCCCTGGCCGCGGCGCCCTCGCTGCCGGCGCGGGCGGCGCGCGGGGCGGGCGGCGCCAAGGCCCCGGCGCAGCCGGGGTCCCAACAGCCCGACCTGGATCAGCTCGTGCAAGTGCTCGGAAACCGCAAGACCGGCGATCCGGCCTTCCAGGCGCAGGCCATGCGCGGCTACGTCTGCTCCGCGCTGGCCGGCAATAACACCGATCTTTGCGCGCCCATGGACGCCTTGGCCGGCGACGCGGGCCTGACCTGCCGCTGGGACGCGATGCTCGCGGCCTATCTGCCCCCGCGGACCAGCCCCGTGCTCGACGGGATCTGCCGGGAACTCGTCGTCGCCTGGAAGGACCTGGTCCGCAAGGGCCAGGAAGGCGAATTCTGCCAGGAGCTGGCCGTCGCGCTGCGCACCCACAACCCCGACGCCATCTGCGGCGACGCCGCCCGCTTCGCTCCGCGCGGGGAGGAGGGGGCCTTCTCCAAGGGCTGCTCGCAGACGCTGGCATTCCTGTCCGGCGCGCAGGCTTGCCGGGGCGTGCGCGGGGGGCCCACGGCCCCGGTCTGCCGCGACTTCGCGTACCTGGCGCAGGCTTTCCCGACGCAGAACAAGAAGCTTTGCCGCCGCTCGCTGCTTTGCGAGGGCGCCGTCAGCCGGTCCGTCGCGGCCTGCGACAAGATCAAGCGGCAAGCCGCGCGCGAGTTCATGAAGTCGGACTCGCTTTCGGACGACGCGGCGCAGTTGCGCGACGAGATCGCGCTGCGGGTGCAGTACGGCTATCCGATCCAGGGCGCCGCTCACGGCTCGATTGGCGACCTCGTGAAGAAGGAAAAGGCCTTCCGCGAAGGCCACGGCTATCCGCCCTTGCGGCCCGGAGACCAGTTTTTGTCGACGATGTCGTCCGGCGAGCGGCAGCGGGCCGTGGAGCAGGAAGAGCAGCGCAGCCGGCAGGAGCAGCAGTAGCCGCCGCGCTCGCCGGACCGGGCGTCGAGGGGGATCGATGAGCCGCAAGGTCCTGGTCCGCTGCCGTCCGGGCACGGACCTGGGTCGTCATCATCAGCTCAGGGCGCTGGAGGCCGCGCGCGGCCTGCGCGGGCCCGACGCGAGCGCCTTCGAGCGCGTCGAGTTGCGGCTGGGCCAGGCTCCCGCCGGGGCGCGGCTGAGCGTCCGAGGCCTCTGGCTCGACGTGCCCGCGGACTGGACTCTCGCGGCGGACCTGGGAAGCCGCCTGGCGGCCTTGACGCGGCGGGCGCAGCCGGGAGGCGAGCCGCCGGCGCCCGGCGAGCGCCGCGGCGCGGGCCGTCCCAAGGCGCTGTTCTTCAAGAGCCTGCTCAACTCCGCCGACAAGGAGCTCGGAGCCGCCCATCTCTACCAAGGCGTATTCTACATCGCCTCGGCGCTCAAGGCGGCCGGCATCGCCTGCGTGCTCGTCGACGGCCGCATCTCGCTTGAGGAAGGGCGCTTGGTCACCGAGCCCGAGGCCCTGGAGCGGGCGCTGCGCGACAATCCCGACGTCAACTTCGTCGGGATCACGCTCTTCGACGCTTATTTCGAGAAGGCGCGGGCGCTCGTCGAGTTCGTCAAGAGCCGCAGCGAGGCGTTCGTCGCCGTGGGCGGAAGCATGCCGAGCCAGCATCCGCGCCAGACCCTGGCGCATCTTCCCGGCGTCGACTTCCTCGTGCGCGGCGCGGGCGAGGAAGTCGTGCCGCGGATGCTCGGCATCCTCGGAGGCTCCAACGCGCGCACGGGGCTTTCCGAGGGGCAGCTGGAGGCTCTGGGCGAGCTGGGCGGCGTCTGGACGGCGCGGCCGGGCCTGCTGCAGGCGGCCTCCCCCGACCACGTCATCCGCGTCGAGGACATGGACTCCTCGCGCCTGGATTTCTCCCTGCTCGACCGCGCTCACGTGTCGGCCGGCACGGTCCTCTACTTTTCGCGCGGCTGCCCCTATGCCTGCCTCTTCTGCACCTCGCAGGACAAGGCGCGCTTCACGGGCAAGAGCGCGCGGGAGCTGGCGCGCACGCTTTCGGCCTACGGCCGCCGCCTGCGCGAGCTCTACGGGCGCTGGTCGGCCGTGCCCGCGCCGGCCTTCGGCGTCGGCTTCTACGACGACGACTTCCTCTCCGACCGCGACCGGGCCATCGAGCTCTTCGAGGTGTTTCGCAAGTCGCCTTTTCACATCCAGTTCTTCCAGTCTTCCATCAACTCCTTTTACCGCGGCCACGGCCGCGCGGGCAGCGAGGAGCTCGACGAAGACCTCCTCGACGCCATGCCGGAGGCGCTTTTCCTGCCCAAATGGGGCGACGTGGGCGCGGCCGCCCGGCGGCCCTACGTCTACATCGGCACAGAGAACTACTGCGACGAGGAGCTGCGCCGCCTGGGCAAGCCCTACCGCTACGCGCGCGTCGAACGGCTGGTCGCGGAGCTCAGCCGCCGCCGCATCCGGCAGGCCCACCACTTCATCGTCAGCAACGCCCGCACCCGGCCCGGGCAGATCCTGGAGAACCTGGAGCGCATCGCGGCCCTCGACGCGCGCCACGCCCCCTATTACGGCGTGCTCAAGCCCGTGATCTCCCACCTGGTCTCTTTCTATTCCTCGCCCAGCTACCAGACGCTGGAGAAGCTCGGGCTGCTCGGCTGCGCGCGCGTGCGCGAGCGCTTGAGCCTCCCGGGCTTCCCGGAGCTCGACTATCCCCTCGTCGACCGGGACCTGCCCCGAGACGAGCGGGCCCGGGAGATGGCCGCCTTGATGAGCTCCTGGACGACCGGCTCGTGGGAGCGGGCGCTGGCCCAGGCCCGCGCCTACCTCGGGCGCAGCGAGGCGCGAGTCGCCGGATGATCCCCACGGTTTCGCGGTTCGCGGAGTGCTCCCTCTACGCGGTGGGCCTGGGCGCCTCCGTGCAGGATATGGCGCGCCGCAAGGTCGCCAACCGCTGGATCGTCGCCGCGCTGGCCGCGTCCGCCCTGGCGCTGGCCGTCATGGGCCTGGGCACCCTGCTCGGCGCGCGGCAGGCGTCCTTCCTGGGGCTGGGGACGCGCTATCTTCCGCCGGGCTTCTACGTCGAGGCCGGCGTCCATTTCCTGCTCTCGGCGGCGGCGGCGATCGCCCTCTGGTATCTGCGCGTGTGGCCGGCCGGCGACGCCAAGCTGTTCATCGCGCTGTCTTGCCTGCTGGCCGTGGCCCAGCCGGGCTTGAGGGGCTTTCCGAACTGGCTCTTCCTCATCGCCTTGATCAACATCTTCGTGGCGGCCGGCGTCTACGTGACCGGCGTCGTGCTCTATGAGTGGGGAGCGATCGCGTGGCGCCTGGACTCGCGGGGGGCGTCGCGAGAGCTCCATGCCTTCGCGGCGCGCTGGCTCCAGCGCGCGCGCGAGCAATGGAGCCGCCGGCAAAACTACGTCATGGTCGGCTGGAACACCCTGGCGATGTTTTTGTGCTTCAGCCTGCTCTTGTCGGCCCTCAGGCTGCGCCTGACCAACGCGGCGCAGTATCTCGCCGTCTACCTGGTCCTTTATTTTTCCTGGCGCTGGATCCGGGTGCTGTTCGTGCGCAAGAGCGTCTGCCGGTGGTCGTTCTTCCTGGTGACGCTGGTCGTGATTCCATCCGGCGCATACTTGCGCTGGGGCCTGGTGCGGCACTTGCTGGCGAGCGTCAAGTTCACGGCGGGCTTCGACGTCTTCCTGGTCTCTTTTCAGCGCGTCGTGGATCTCTATCTGCAGGCGAGCCGCCGCCGGTCCGTGGACGTGGCGCAGCTGCGCGAGGGGATGGTGCTCACCCAAGAAAGCTGGCAGGAGCTCTTGGGCGGCGAGGAGGAGCCGCGCTACGCCGACGGCCTCTCGAGCGAGGACCTGGCGCGCATCGAGCGCAGGTCGGGCGCGCGGGCCGTCGTCTATTGGCACCGGCCCTTCGCCCTGTGGATATTCCTGGGCTGCCTGTGGACCTTGTACATGAGGGAGAACGTGGTGCAATGGCTCACGCGACTCGCCCGCCGGTAAGCCAGGTCGCCCGCCAAGGCGGCCGCCGGCCGACGCGGCTGGAGTTCCACATGTCCTCGGCGTGCGACCAGCGCTGCCCGTTCTGCTCCGAGAGCGAGCGCATGGCTCGCTACGCGCGCGACCCGATCTCCTACGGCAGCATCGTCAGGATACTCATTCGCGAGCGCCGGCGGGGCTTCGACCACGTCACCTTCACGGGGGGAGAGCCGACGCTTCATCCGCGCTTCGCCGACGTCCTGCGCGCGGCCAAGCGCCTGGGCTACCGCACCTACGTAACCTCGGACGGCACCCGCTTTTCCGACGAGCGCTTCGCCCGCGAGACCCTGCCCCTGCTCGACGAGATCTGCCTCTCCATCCACGGCGACCGCCCGGCCGTCCACGACCCGCTGGTGGGCTCGCCCGGCAGCTTCGAGCGCCTGATGCGCGCCGTGCGGCTCATCGAGAAGGCGAGCCCGCGCCCCTATCTGCTCACCAACACGGTGATCACGCGCCCTAACCTCGACCGCATCGCCGCCACGGTCCGCTTCCTGGCCGGCCTGGGGCCCGTGCGCCATTGCACCGTCTCCAACCTGGCGCCGGACGGCGACGGCCTCAAGAACTTCGCCGCCCTCGCCGTCTCGCTGCGCGAGATCGGGGCGCTGGCGCCCGCCCTCGCCGAGACCGCCCGGCGCGCGGGGGTGACCGTGCGCGTCTTCGGCGTCCCGTTGTGCGTGCTCGGGGAGCGCTTCGACCTGCCCAACGACCTCCACTGGGCGCCGCGCGTGACCGTCGAGCGCGGGCGCGTCGACGGGCGGGTGGGGCTCCAGGAGATCTACAGCCCGCATCCGGGAAGGCTGCGTTTCTACGCTCCGCGCTGCCGCGGCTGCGCCTGGCGCGAGGGCTGTTTCGGCGTCTTCAAGTCCTATTACGACCGCTTCGGCGACGGCGAGCTCGAGCCCCGCGGGGAGGCCGCGTGACGGCCTCGCCCCTCTGGGCGGCGGGCTTTGCGGCAGGCTATTTCCTGCTCTGCCTGCGCTTGGGCGAGCGCTTTCCGTTTTCGAAATACTCGATGTACGCGGTCACCGCGCGGCGCAAGGCCGGGGCGGTGCCCGTGTTTTTGGCCGACGGCCGGCCCGCGCCCATCGAGCGCTACACGGCTTTTTCGGGCATCGATCCCGAGCGCATCTCGCCGCCGCCCTCGACGTGCTCGCTCGAGTGGCGCGTCCACGAGCTGCGGCGCTGGCTCTCCAGCCACCGCAGCGAGCCGGGCGCGGCGCCCGGGCCCGTCTCCGTGGCCGTGGGCTATCGCCTGCTCGCGCTCGGGCCGGACGGGCGGCTGGCCGAGCGCCTCAAGCTCGTGGCGAGGGGGAGCGCGTGGCCGCGGGGCTGAGCGCCTGGGGCCGCTGGCTCTTCTGCGCCTGCCTGGCGATTTCCTGGCTCGACTCGCTGGGCAACGCCTTTTCGAGCGAGTCCTTGCCCTATACCCGCGGCATCCGCTTGACGCCGGGCGCGCCCGGACGCCGGTCCTGGGCCCTGGGCGCGGCGACGGCGGCCTTCGCCGCCGCGCTGGCGGGGTTCGCGCAGCGCCGCGCCCAGGCGGTCTGCGGGCTGGCCGCGCTCGGGCTGCTGGCCTGGCTGCGGCGCGAGGAGATCTCGCGCTGGCCCGGCGAGGAGGTCGTGCGCCTGGGCAAGTATTTCCCGTCCGCGGCCTGCCTGGCCGGCTATCTCGCGGCCTATCTCGCCTGCGCGGCGCGGCCCGCCGCCTACCGGGAAGCCGCCGGCTGGGAGGCGGCCTGCGGAGTCCTCGCCGGGGCCTACGCGATCTCGGCGTGGATGAAGTGGAAGGAGGCCGGCCGCGAGTGGTTTTCCAGCGCGAACATGGGCCTGCTCATCGCCGAGCGCGCCCACGACAAGCCGGCGTGGCTGGCGCCGGCGCGGCTGTTCGTGGCCAGTTCCCCGCGGCTGTGCGTGGCGCTGGCCGCGGCGGGTCTCGGCCTGGAGGCCCTGGCGCTGGGGTTCGTCGCGCCGCCGCTGCGCTGGCCCTTCGCGGCCGCCTCCGCGCTCTTCCAGGCCTTGATCGCGGTGTTCCTCGGCTACGTGGAGCTGGAATGGATCCTGATCGTCGCCGTCCTGGCGCTTTTGACCGTCCCGGGGGGCGCGTGAGGGCGGCTTGCGCCGAGCATCGCGCCTGCGAGGTGCTGGCGAGCCTGCCGGGCGCCGCGCTGCCCGGGCCGGCCGCGTTTCGGGCCGCGGCCTGCGAGGGGCTGGCGGCGGGGCTGCTCAAGCCGTCCAGCCTGGAGTGTTCCGTGGGGCTCGGGGAAGCCTCGTTTCGCGCGCTGGTCGCCCTCGGTCCCGAGCGCGCTCGAGACCGCCGCGGGAAGCTCCTGGCCCGGAGCTTCGCCGGCGCTTTGGAGCTGCCGCGGGCCGTCGTCGACGCGGCTCTGTTCTGGCTGCAAGACGACGAGTACGAGGCCTACTTCGGCCTGGCGCAATCGCGCTCGGAGAGGCGGCGCAAGGCTTACTTCCGGTCGATCGCTGAGCGCGAGGCGGACTTCGCGCCGCTTTTGCGCCGGCTGGGCTTCCCGCGCTTGGGCGCCAAGCCGGCGCGCTGCGCGGGGCTGTCGATGCTGGCCGTCGATTACGCCGACGGCAAGGCCGTCGGGTGGAAGGCCTACTGGCGCGCGGAGGCCCGGCCGGCTGCCGCGTTTCGGCAAGGAGAGCTCGCCCGGCTCGTCGCCTCGGCCGCGCGGCCGCCCGCTCAAGCCTGCCTCTGCCGTCGTTACGACGGCGCCGGACGCGTCGCCGACGAGTCCTGGCACGTGGGCCTGGCGCCCGAGGAGGCCGGCGCGGCCGCGCAGCGCTACGCCGGCTCGCTGGGCGACTTGCGCGGCGCCGCGCTGCTGCGGCGTCTGGGTTCGGAGCTGTCCGTGCGCGTGACCATGCTTTCGGAGATCGCCCGGCCGCCCGCGCACAGGATCTATTTCTGCCCGACCGCATGAGGAACCGCCGCCCCGCGCCGCTGACGGATGTCAGCCGCTTCCCGCTGGGGCGGCCGCGTCAGGTCCTGTTTCCGCGCTCCGAGCGCGGCGTGCTCGAGGCCGTCGCGGCGGCGCGCCGCCGCGGCCGGCCCCTGGTGGCCGTCGGCCGCCTGACGGCCTACTGGCGTCCCATCGACGCGAGCGAGGCCGTCGTCCTGGACACCGGCGGCCTGCGCGGCCTCGGCTTTTCGTCGGGCGCGGCCTGGATCGGCGCGGGCGTGCCCGTGCGGGAGGCCGACCGCGCGCTGCGCGCGCGCGGGTATCACCTGCCGATCCACCCCGACGCCTACGGCGACACGCCGATCGGCGCTATGGCGGCCTCGGCCTGCACCTCGGGCGTGGGCATGGCCAACGGGCCTTTGTCGCGCTGGCTATGCGGGCTGGCCGTCGTGACCGGGCAGCCGCGCCTGCTGACCACCGGGGCGGCGTGCTTGCGGGGCGTGCCGCCGTTTTCGAGGGACGGCCTTCCCGACCCGACGGGCCTTTTTCTGGGCAGCGAAGGCGCTCTCGGCGTGGTGACGCGCCTGGCGGTGCGCCTGCAGCCGCCGCCCTACCGCGTCCGCGTGCGGGGCCGCGGCGGCCTCGCCTGCGGAAGGGCCCTGGCGCCCTTGGCGCGGGAGCTCGGGCGCGCCGGACTCTACGACACCTTCCGCGCCGCGCTGACCCTGGAGGCGGGCGTGCTGCGCGGCTGGGAAGTCGACGCCTGGGCGCAGTCCTTTTGGAGCCCCGAGGAGGCGCTTGCGCGCGGCCGGGAGCTGGCCGCGCGCCTGGGCCGCGCGCTCGGCGGGCCCGTGTCTCTCGCCGCCGAGCCCGAGCTTGCGCGCCGCGGTCGGGGCCCCGAATACGACGCCCGCTGGCTCGGGCGGCCGCGGGACCACGCGCTCATGGCGCGGCGCGCCCACTTCCTCGGAGTCGACGTCAACGCGCCCTACGAGGAGGCCGGCCGGGCTTTGGCGGCCGCTCTGGCCTGCCTGGCGCAGCTTCGCCGGGCGCGGGCGCCGCAGGCGCGCGCGGCCCTTTATTTCGCCCCCGACTTCGTCAACGTCGGCGTCCACGCCAGCCTTCCGGCTCGCCCGGCCGACTTCGAGAGCCATTGGGCGCTGCAGCGGCGGTGGCTGTCGCGCTTCTCGGCTCTGGACGTCGTGCCTTACCGCTTCGGCCGCCTCTGGCCGAGGCGGATGACCGGCCGCCTGGAGCCCGAGACGGCCCGCTTCTACCTCGAGCTCAAGCGCTGGCTCGACCCCGACGGGATCCTCAATCCGGGCTATCCGCTGTTCTCGGGGGAGGCCGCGTGAGCGCGCCCGAATGGGACGTCGTCGTCGCCGGAGGCGGGCCCGCGGCGTCGACCTTGGCCGCGATCCTTCTCAAATACCGGCCGCAAACGCGCGTCGCCGTCCTCGAGGCCGCCCGCTTCCCGAGGTTCCATGTCGGAGAGACCCTGGTCTCCGAGGTCAATCGCATCCTCGACGAGACGGGCGCCTACGCGAAGGTCGCGGGGGCGGGCTTCATCCCGAAGTTCGGGGCGACGTTCCGCTGGGGCGAGGAGGGCCTGCCGTGGACGATGTTCTTCGGCGAGATGCAGGCGCTGCGGACGGAGAGCGGCGGCCCTCATCCCGCCCAGACCGCCCATACTTGGCACGTGGACCGGCCCCGCTACGACCAGATCCTGCTCGAGCACGCCGAGTCCCTGGGAGCCCATGTCTTCCAAAACGAGCGGGCGGTCGCGCTCTTGGAGGAAGGCGGCCGGGTGGCGGGGCTTCGGACGGCCTCGGGCAAGGAGTGGCGCGGCCGCTTCGTCGTCGACGCCACGGGCCAGGGCGGCCTGGCGTCGAGTCCCGGCGATCGGGAGCTCGACCCGCGGCTGAGAAACGTGGCCTGCTGGGGCCACTTCCGCGGCTTCGGCATGGAGCCGGAGCTGACGGGCGCTCTCGACTCCTCGCGGGCGTTCATCGTCTCGCACCCGCACGGCTGGTCCTGGTATTTCCCGATCCGCCCGGACCTGGCCTCCGTCGGCGTCGTGACCACGCTCGAGTTTCGCAAGCAGGTCGAGGCCCGGGGCCCGGAGCGCTTCTACCGCGAGGCCATCGCCTCGAGCCCGGAGCTGTCGCGCCTGCTCTCGAAAGCCGAGCTCGTGCCCTATGAGCCCGGCCAGCCGGCCGTCCACGTCATCCAGGATTTCTCCTACGTCTCGCGCTGCCTGACCCGGCCGGGCTTTGCCCGCGTGGGCGACGCGGCCGGCTTCGTGGACCCGATCCTGTCGGTGGGCTGCTATCTCGGCCAGTTCTTCGCCCGCCTGCTCGGCTACGGGCTTGTGAGCCTGCTTTCCGGCGCCGCGGACCTGCCGGAGTCGCTGGTGCGCGAGTCCTACGAGGACCATCTGCGCGACACCCTCCACGCCTACCGCGAGATCACCTACTTCTTCTACAGCTTCAACCGCCGCGCCGACGCCTGGTGGGCCAAGGCCCGCAGCCTGGTCGAGGACGCGGGCTTCCCGAAGGCCGCGGCCGACCGGCAGGCCTTCAACGTCTTCGTCACCGGCCTGGCCGCGCGCGGCAGCGTCTTTCGCGAGCCGACGGCCGTCTTCGACGAGCCGTTCTTTCGCGACGCGCTCAGGCAGTGGGAGGGCCCGGGCCTGCCGCGGCCGGAGCGCCCCCGGCTGCCGCCGGACGCGGTGGTGCGGCTCAAGGGCCGGCCGGCCCTGAGGCCGGGGGCCGTGCCGCTGGATTGGCAGGGCCGCATGGCGCCCGCGCTGCGCGTCGAGTTTCCCGCGTCTCGCGGTCCGGGGCTCCTGCGCCGGATTTACGCGCCCCGCGAGCTCGAGCCGCTTTTCGGCTTGGTGGACGGCCGGCGCACCCTAGTCGAGGTCGGCGCGGCGCTGGCTCGGCGGCTCAAGCTGCCGGCCAAGGACGGGGCCCAGGCCGCCCGCCTGGCGCGCGCCGCGCTTTGCGCGCTCATCGAGCGGGGCTTGGCGGAGGCGGACGCGTGAGCGAACTCGCCGTTCGGGCGCCGGCCGCCGCCTTGGAGGAGCGCGACGACGCAGCGCTGCTTTCCTTGCTCTACCGGCGCGAGAAGGCGCTGCTCTTGGGAGGGCCGGCGCGGCTCGAGCGGGCGCGGCTGCTCTCGGCGCGGCTGGCGCGGGCCCTGCGCGAGCGACGCGGTCGTCCCAGGGCCTCGTTCGACCCGGAGCGGCTCATCCTCCTCGTCACCACCGCCTGCCAGCTGCGCTGCACCTACTGCGGCATCGACAAGGACTCCGGCGAGAGCATGTCGGAGGCGACGGCGCGGCGAGGGGTGGAACTGCTCATGGCCAGCCGCCGCCCGTCGGTGCAGCTCCAATTTTTCGGCGGCGACCCGCTCTTGCGATTCGACCTCATCGGGTCCGCGGTCGCGCGCGCCGAGGCCCTCAAGAAGCGGCCCGGCGCGCCGGCTCAGGTGCGCTATATGCTCACCACCAACGGCCACGCCCTCGACGCGCGCAAGCTCTCCTTCTTCAAGCCCCTCGACTTTCTCATCGAGTTCAGCTTCGACGGCCGCTACGAGACCTTCCAGGCCCAGCGGCCGGGCCTGGGGGGGCGGGACTTCTACGCGAAAATCCGGCGCAACCTCGACGCCCTGCGCCGCAGCGGCGTGCGCTACTACGTCATCGCCGTGGCCACTCCGGAGTCCGTCGCCGGGCTTTCCGAGAACGTGGACTATATCGCGAGCCTGGGCCACCGGCGCATCCAGGTCAACTACCAGCTGGGGCGCTTCTGGAGCCGGGACGCGGTGCGGACCCTCTTGTCCCAGATGGGCCGCGTGGCGCGCTCGGCGGCCCGGGGGCGCTTCGAGCTGATCAACGCCACCGTGGTGCGGCGGGAGCCCACCGTGCTAAACTCGGAGCTCGTCATCGATGTCGACGGCGGGATCTACCGCGAGACGGGCATGTTCATGGAAAAGGACTTCCAAGAGCACAAGCGCAACTTCCTCGTCGCCGACGTGGGAGCGGCCCGGCTCCTGGAGTCCTACGCGGCCTCTCCCTTCGACAATTTCCTGCTGTTTTCGAGGCTTTGGGCGCGGTCGGGGAACGCGCTGTTTCGCAAGATCGTGCTCAACAACATCGAGGTGGGGCTGGCCGTCGACCGCTGGACCCGGGGCTTGGCGCGGGGGGCGGCGTCATGACCGCGGCCGCGGCGGCGGCGGACCTCGCCGGCCTCAAGCGCGCCGTGGCGGGGGTGCTCGCGCGCTCCAAGCTCGACTATACCGACAACGTCCTCATCCTCAACGCCTTCCTGCGCGACTTTCGCTGGGTCGAGGGCCGGCGCCCGCTCGAGGTGCGGCGGCATTGGGAAGCCGCCCTGGAGGGCGGGGAGGCCGCGCGGCGCGGCACGGCCCTCTATATCCACGTGCCTTACTGCCGCAAGAAGTGCCACTTCTGCTACTGCTCCGTCAAGGCGTCGCCGAGCGCCGCCGCCCTCGAAGGCTACGTGCCGGCCCTCGAGGCGGAGCTGGACTTCTTCGCGCCGCTGTTTCGCGGCCGTCCGATGAGGCTCTTCCAGGTCGGCGGCGGCACGCCGAACCTGCTGTCGGCGGCGCAGCTTTCGCGCCTGCTGGGCGCGGCCCTGGAGCGCTTCTCCTTCGAGGAAGGCTGCCTGCGCACCATCGAGTTCAACCCCGCCGGCGCCGACGAGGCGCGCCTTCGGGCGGCTCGCGAGGCGGGCTTCAACCGGGCGAGCTTCGGCGTTCAGTCGCTCAACCCGGACGTGCTGGAGAAGGAAAACCGCGAATACCAAGACTTCGCCATGCTCGAGCGCGCCGTGGGGCTTTGCCGCCGGCTCGGTTTCGACGTGGTCAACGTGGATCTCCTGCTCGGGCTCGAGGGCGAGGACGCGGAGAGCTTCCTCGACGGCTTTAAGCGCGCCGCGGATCTCGCGCCGACCTCGATCACGGTGACGGGTCTGACTTTGACCGACGCCTATCTCAAGGTGACCGGGACCAACCGCGAGCGCAAGCTGCGCTTCTACGAGCGGCTGCTGCCCAAGGCCGTCGCCGGCGTGCGCCGGCTGGCGAGGGAAGCGGGCTACGACGCCTCCTTCGTGGGACCGGAGCTCGCCACCTGGATCGTCTACCGCCCGATGCCGGCCGAGGTGCGCGAGCGCCTGACGCGCGGCGACCGCTCGAGCGGCGGCAAGTCCTCGATCCTGGGCCTGGGACCGCTGGCTTGGTCGCACGTCTACGGCCGAGCGATCTGCGAGCGCAACGGCGAGCCTTTCGCGGCGGGCGCGCCGCTTTACCGCGTCGTGCCGATGGGCCCCAAGGAGGAGATGGCGCAGCACATCCTCTATTGCCTCGAGTACCGCTCGCGGGTGGAGTGGGCGGAGTTCTCCGGCCGCTTCGGAGAAGACGCCCGCCGCCGCTTCGCGCGCGAGCTCGCCGCGCTCGAGGCCCTGGGCCGCGTCAAGCGGGACGCCCGGGGCTTTTCCTTCCTGCCGCGCCGGGGTCCCGAGCGCATCTTCTACGGGCTGTTCTTCCTGCTCGATTTCGTGGCCCAGTCGTCGCTGGCCACGGGCGACTTGCGCCGGCTGTGGCCCGCGGAGGCCTCGTGAGCGCGCCGCCGCCGGCCGTGCTCGAGCTCAAGCGCCGGCTGGCCGAGGCCCTGGTGCGCTCCAAGCTCGACTACACCAACAAGATCTTGTCGCTCAACGCCTTTCTCTGGGATTTCCGCTGGGAAGAGGGCTACACCGGCAAGGAGGTGGCCGCGCGCTGGCGCTCGCTCTTGCGCCGCCCGGCGCCGGCGGGCCACTTCTATTCCGTCTACGCGCACGTGCCCTATTGCGCCAAGAAGTGCCGCTTCTGCTATTGCGCCACCGAAATCTCGACCAACCGCGAGGTCGTCGACGGCTACGTGCCGCAACTGCGCGCGGAGATCGACTTCTACGCGCCGCTGTTCAAGGGACGGGAGATACCGCTTCTGCAAGTCGGCGGCGGCACTCCCAGCCTTCTGCCCGCGCGCCGGCTAGACGAGCTCCTCTCGGCCCTGACGACCTCTTTTCGCATGGCGCAAGACGGCCTGCGCGTCATCGAGTTCAACCCGGCGAGCACGGACCTCGAGAAGCTCGAGATCGCGCGCGCGCGGGGATTCAACCGGATCAGCTTCGGCGTTCAAAGCCTCGATGCGGCCGTCCTCGCCGCCGAGGGCCGCGAGGAGCAGACCTACGAGATGACGGAGGCCGCCGTGCGGCACGCCCAGCGCCTGGGTTTCGAGGCCGTCAACGTCGACGTCATGCTCGGGCTGCGGGGCGAGACGGCCGAATCCTTCTTGGAGGGCTTCGAGCGCATCGCCGCCTTGCGGCCCACGATGATCGTCGTGCCCGGGCTGTCGCTGACGGACGCCTATCTCAAGATCAACGGGCTCTCCCGAGAGGAGAACCTCAAGGCCTACGAAGCCCTTCTGCCCCGCGCCCTGTCGGGGCTGCGCCGCCTGTGCGAGAAATACGGCTACGACGCGGGCTCTTTGACCGCCGACCGCCACACCTGGGCGCTCTACGCCAAGGACCTGCCGGCCGCGCTCGCGCGCAAGCTCACGCGCAACGACCACCTGGCCGGAGGGACCGTCTCGATCCTCGGACTGGGCCATCACGCGCGCTCCTACCTCTTCGGCGAGGCCGTGGCCTCGCGCTACGCCGAGTCCTTCGCCCCCGACAAGCCCTGCTACCGCCTCACCCGCCTGACGCCCAAGCAGGAAATGATGCGCTATCTCATCTACGCCATCGAGAGCCGCTCGCGCGTGGAGTTCTCGGAGTTCTCCTCGCGCTTCGGCCGCGACGCGCGAGAGGCCTTCGCCTTCGAGCTCAAGGCCCTGGCCGCGCTCGGCAAGGCCCGCGTCGACGAGAGGGGCTTCGATTTTCTGCCCGTGCGGGGTCCCGAGCGCGTCTTTTACGGGATGTTCCTCATCGCCGAGGTGGTCTCGGAGTCGCCCTTCGCGGCCGGGCGCCTGGACGCCTCCTTCATCCGCAGGCTCAAGAAGGAGCTCGAGCCGCTGCCGCTGGGAGCGCCCGCGTGAGGCTCTGCCTGCTGGTCTGCCGGCGCTGCAGCCTGCGCTGCGGCTTCTGCCGCGTGAACTTCACGGGGCAGGACATGGGCCTGGAGACGGCCCGGGCCGCCCTGGCGGGCTACAAGGCCTGGCTGCCCGCGGGGCAGCCTCCGGTCGTCAAGTTCTTCGGGGGAGAGCCCATGCTCAACTTCGGTCTGGTCCGGCGGCTGGTCGACGAGGCGCCGTCGCTGTGGCCGTCCGGCGCTCGCTTCGAGCTGCCGACCAACGGCCTGCACTTCGACGGCGCCGCGCTGGCCTATCTTCGCGCCCATCCGGAGGTGGAGGTGACCGTGAGCCAAAGCCCCGAGGCCGGCGCGGGGCTGCCGGGCTGCTGGTACACGATGGTGCTCGACCGGCGCTGCCGGGCGGTGGAGGCGCTGGCGGCGCTCAAGCGGCTTTTCTCCCTCGGCTACCGGCGCTTCAATTTCCTGCCCGCCTACTACACGCCCTGGGAGGCCGCGGAGCTTTCGGAGCTTCGCCGCAGCCTGGCCGGCCTGGCCGCGCTCGTCAAGGGGCTGCGCCGCCTGGATCCGAGCGTGCGGGTCAAAAACCAGGAGGTCAGCGGTCCCGTGCCGCTCTACAACGACGCCCTGACCGTCGACGTCGACGGGCGCATCTACGCGTCCAACATGGTGCAATGCGAGGGCATGGAGCCTTACCGCGAGAAGCTCCTTCTCGGACGGGTCGAGGATCCCTCGCCGTGGAGGATCAAGCGCTCGCCGCCGCGGCGGCTTGAGCAAACCATCCGCGCCTGGGCCGGGCCCAAGGCCTGGCGCTCGACGCGGCGCGTCGACGACCTGCTCAGCGAGTTCGTGGGGGCCCTGGCATGAAGACGCCCCGCGCCCAGGGCACCAGCCGCGGCCTGCGCCTCAAGAACGTCGAGATCAACCCCGGCCGCCTGTGCAACAACAAGTGCATCTTCTGCATGAGCGGCGTGGACCGCGATACTCACGAGCCTTGGGCCGATCCGGCGCGCATGAAGGCGGAGATCAAGCTGCGCTACGAGGAAGGGGCGCGCTCGCTGGGGTTTCTGGGCGGGGAGCCGACGGCCTATCCTCACATCGTTGAATGCATGCGCTACGCCCGAGAGCTCGGCTACGTGCGCGTGGCCTTGTGCACCAACGGCGCGCGCCTGGCCAACCCCGCCTTCGTCGACGAGTGCCTGGCCGCGGGCCTGACGCGCGTCACCGTGTCGGTGCACAGCCATTTGGCGAGCATCGAGGAGTTCCTGGTGCGCGTGCCCGGGATCCTGGATCGCAAGGTGGCCGCTCTGCGCCATCTCGTCGAGCGGCAAAAGCGCGGCCTGCTGCCGGACGGCCTCTCCGTCAACCCGGTGCTCTGCCGCCAGAACGCCCCGCATATGGAGGAATTCGTGCGCTTCTTCATGGACGTCGGCGTGCGGGATTTCCGCTTCAACTTCATCTGGCCGGAGGCCGACGTCCAGAACGACAAGACCGTCGTGCCGCGCTTCGCCGACGTCATGCCCCGCATCGCGGCGCTGATCCTCGAAAACGAGCGCGAGCTCAAGACCCGCGTGAGCTTCGGGGCCGTGCCTTATTGCGTCCTGCCCGAGGCGTTCCAAAAGCGCTGGCCCCTTCTGGCGAAGTACTTCTACGAGGAAGGCAACGATCTGCCGACGGAGGTCTCGTTCCTCAAGCCGGACAAGGACGGCCGCGTCGACCGCTTCGACTGGCACGAGAAGGGCCACGAGAGCTACCGCGCCAAGCTCGATTCATGCCGCCGCTGCTCGCTCAACGACCGCTGCATGGGCATCTACCGCTCGTATTTGGACCTCTATGGCGCGGAGGGGTTCACGCCCGTCGAGGGTTGATCAATCCGCGCCGGCGGCGCCGCCGCAGGCGTCGTAGACTGCCGCCGTCACGCCGGGATCGGATTCGGCCAGGCGCAGGGCGCTGCGGCACGCTCGACGGGCCTCGGCGCGGTCGCCGGCCAGGCTCAAGAGCGTCGCCAGGCTTAGCTGGGCCGAGGCGTCGGCCGGATCGAGGCCGACGGCCCGCTCGAGGTCGGCGCGCGCGGCGGCGCGGTCTCCTTGCAGGAACTCGCAGACGGCCAGGTCCCGGCGGTCGGCGCCGGAGGCCGGCTGCCGCGCCGCGAGGAAGGCGAGCATCCGGCAGGCCAGGCCTCGGGCGGCGGGATAGCGCTGCAGGGCGAGCGCCGATTGATGGAGCATCTCCCAGGGGTTCGACAACAGGCTCGGCTCGGCGGCCGCGGCCCGGGGCCGCGGCGGCGGCTCCTGCCCCCCGGCCCGCAGGGAGGCGCCCAAGCCGGCCGGAAGCGAGCCCAGGAAGGACTCGTCGCCGGCCCGCCGAAGCCGGGACGTCGCCGCCGAGTCCAGCGGATAGGCCGCCTGCCTGGCGAAGGCTGCGGCGGCGGCGGCCTTTCGCGCGCGCTCGAGAAAGCGCCGCGCCTCGCCCGGCGCCGCGGCGGCGGAGGCGGCCGACGCTTTCAGGAGCAGCATCCGCCGCATCAGCGCCGGACCCTGCGGCCTCGCGGGATTCCAGCGCAAGAGCGGGTTCGGGTTTCCGGCGAGAGCCTCGGCCCAGCGCTCATCCAAGGCGTAGCGGTCGTAGCCGGCGAGGGAGGCCGCCCGCGACAGCGGCGGCACGGCCGCCCGGAAGCGGCCCTGCGCGAGCAGTTCCATGCCTTCCCGGTGCAGCAGCCAAAAATCGCCGCCGTGGCCCGCCAGCGCCCGGGCCTCGGCCCCGGGCGCCCGGGACGCGGACGGGTAGCGCAGCAGGCGCTCCCACGTGGCCGCGCAGGCCAAAAGCAGGGCGGCCAGCGCGCATCGAAAGAACCGCGCCGCCGTCTCGGCGCCCGCGGGCGGAACGGCCGGGATGAGCAAGGAGGCGGCGAGGACGGCGGCCACCGCCCGCAGGGGGGCGAAATAGGTCCATTCGACCGTCATGAGGCAGTGCACGCCGAGCAGGTAGGCGGCCGCCAGGCCGAGGTCGCCGACGGCGCCTCGTCCCCGCGAGCGGATCACGCCCGCCGCGGCCAGCGGCAAGAGCAGCGGATTCCAGCCTAGGACCAGCCAGAGCCGCCTGGCCACGGCCGCGGCGTAGCGCAGCGGATGGCTCAGGACCTGTCCCGCCGCCCAAAGCAGCACGGGCCGTCCGCCCAGCCCCGGGCACAGCGTCCGCCATTGGCCCTCGACGGTCCCGACCAGCCCCAGGGCGCCCGTGGCCACGTTCGAGTCCGCCTGGCCGTTCTCAAAAAGCACGAACCTTCCCGTGGCCGCGGCGTTGAACCCGATCCACGGCAGCAGGAACAGATAAGGGAGCGCGAGCACGATGGCCAGCTCGCGGCCGTCGGGACGCCTGCCCCGCCGGCGCGCGTCGAGCGTCCAGGCCAGCGCCAGCAAAGGAGGAAGGAAGGCCAGAGTGGAGCGCAGGAGCAAGGAAGCGCCGACGGCGGCGGCCAAGGCCGAGGCCGCCGCGATGCCGGGGCGCCGGCGCCGCTCGACGAGCAGCCCGCAGACCAGCAGCACGAGCGCCGTCTGCGCCGACTGCGGGAACGACTGCGGACCGGAAAGCAGCCACAGCGGCAGGGCGGCGAGGGCCAGCAGCGGCGAATGGACGGCCGCGCAAAGGGCGACGAAGGCGGCGGCCGACGCCGCCGCGAGCCAAGCCCGGGCGCGCGGCCCTCCGTGATCGAAGAGGACTGAAGCCGCCAGGCTCGCCATGGGCATATGCCAGCCGATCGCAGCCGCGGAGGGGACGCCGTGCCACAGCGGCTCGCCCAGGCCCAGGTAATCGAGCTGGGTCGCCTCGTCGGTGCGCAACAGGGTGTTCAGGGCGCGCGCGCCTACGGCGACGGCGCAAAACGCCGCCGCGGCCGACAAGGCGAGCCAGGCGGCGCGCGCCTTTCGGCGGGCGCTGTCGCTAGTCATCGTGCGCGGCCAGAGGCTTCGCGGCCTCTCCGCGCCGCTCGAGCTCGGCCCAGTGGCGCCGGTGCAGCGCTTCCAGCTCCCGCATGAGCTCGCGGCCCGCGGCCGTCCAGCGCGCGTGGGCGCGCAGGACGGCCAGGCCCTCGGCGTTCTTGCGGTCGATCTCGCCCAGGCGCGCGGCGAATTCGGCGGTCGCGGCCGCCGGGTGGGCTCGGTCGCGCAGGCGGCGGCGGAAGGCGGCCACGGGTAAAAACGCGTGCACGGCCATCAAGATGCCCCACAGCGGCCGCGGGTCCGGGCGCACGGGCGAGCGATACAATGGGGAGAACGCGTTCTCGAGGAAGGCCTCCGCGTAGCTGGCGGCGTGCAGCTTGTTGTGCTGGAACTCGTGGATGAGAGCGTCGGCGATGGTCAGGACGTCGGGGTGGAGGCTCAGGTAGACGGTTCCGACGGCTTCGCGGTAGGAGGCCGAGGAGTGCCTCTCGGCGTCGTAGCCGACCGGCACCAGGCGCTTGAGCACCAGGCGCATCTCCTCATAAAGCCCGGCTTCGTGCTCGCAAATCAGGGCCGCCGCCTTGCGCAGGCGGGCCAGCCACTCGGCCAGGGGCCGGCCGCCGAGGCTGACGGCGTTGCCGGCTTTCTCGGGATGGGCCTCGAAGAGCGAGAGGGGATTGGGGTCTTGGAGGGCCAAAAAACCGAGGTCGGCCACCGGATGCAGCGCGCCGCGGCCGGGCCGGCGCCCGGCCGCCAGGGCCTCGACGGCCTGGGCCAGGAGGGCGTCGACGCGCGCCCGGAAAGGCGAGGAGCGAGCGACCGCGCCCGCGCAGCGCACGGCGTCGCAGATCTCGGGCTCGGAGAAGCGCTCGAGGACCTTGGCCGGATCGGCGCGCAGGCCGCGCTTGACGCGCTCGCAGGCCTGGCGGTGCCGCGCCTTGAGCGCGGGCGGCAGCGAGGGCCCGAGCGAGACGAAGGCGAGGACGGTGCCGCGCAAGAATTCGCGATAGACGCCGGGAAGAGCCGAGGGCGCGCCGGGGCGCGGCAGGACCAGCCCCGCGCCCTTCACAGGAGCGGCCCGCCGGAGTAGTGGATGCGCGCCAGCTTCCAGGCTCCGGCGCGGCGCTCGAGGATGGCCGTCTCCCGGAACAGGACCGTGCGCCCGACGAAATGCGCCTCGTTCTCGTAGCCCGCCCAGGCCAGCGCCGAGCCGCCGCCGAAGGTGAAACGGCGCAGCCGCCGGCGCCGCGGCGGCGCCGCGCCGGCCAGCTCCCTGGCCAGGGCCGCCGCCGTCCGGGACTGCCCGTCGGCATGGACGATGCGCGCCCCCGGCAGGAAGGCGGCCTGCCAGCCGGCCCGGCGGTCGAGGGCGCGGAAGAAGCCGCGCACGGCGCGCTCGAGCTGCCGCTTTACTTGGTCATCCACGGCTTGGGCTTGGGAAAGCCGTAGCGCCGCACGTGCTCGACGTGGGCGCCGGCGCAGGAGTCGTCGAGCTTGCAGGACCGGCAGGCGCGTCCCTTGATGAAGTAGCGGTCCTGGATGTAGAAGTCCACGAACTCCTTCATGGACAGCTCCGGGCGATGCTCCAGCGCTCCGGGCTCGCGCTCGCGGAGCACTACGTCGGGATGGTCCTCGAGGCACTTAGGCGCGGGCCGGCCCTCGAGGCTTCCTTTTTCGCGCAGGTCGGCGATGTCTCGGCAGGCGTCCTTGAGGAAACAGTGAGGGCAGCGGCCCCAGCAGTCGGGCTTGGCGCCGGTCTTGAGGAAGGCCTCGAACATCAGCCCGCGTCCGGCGTACTCGTCGTGGAGCTTGCCGGGCGGCTGGATGAGGTCCTCGTAGCCTTCGAGGTAGCGCGTGGGCAGGCGGTTGGTCCAGATCACGATGTCGCCGCGCTTGGACAGGTCCAGGGCCCGCTGCAGGTGCGGCAGCTCCGCCTCGACGTCGTAAAAGAGCTCCTCCTTGTTTTGCCAGGCGCTTCCGAAAGGGATGACCTGCAGCAAGTCGAACTCGCGCACGCCTTCCTTGACGAAAAAGTCCATCGTTTCCCGCAGATGGCGCACGTTCTTGCGCGAGATCACGATGTCGACGCTGACGATGAGGCCGGGAATCTTGAGAGCATGGCGCAGGGCGACGAGGCCCTGCAGGAAGGAGCCCGGCGAGCCCGTCTGGCTGTCGTGCAGGGCCGGCGTATGGCCGTGCAGGGAAAACGTCACCTCGGAGAGGCCGGCCTTGACGCAATCGTCGAGGAATTGCGGGTAGCACATGCGCCGGCCGTTGGTGACCGTCTGGATGTGCGTGTAGCCCAGCTCCCTGGCCTTGGCGACGATCTCGACGTATTGGGGGTGGATCGTCGGCTCGCCGCCGGAGAGCACCACGCGGGTCAGGCCCTTGTGGCGCCCCTTGTCCAGGTCGCCGGCGATGGCCGCAAACGGCAGGTTGGTCCCGTCCTGCGCCTCCTTGTCGAGGCAGAAGCTGCAGTGGTCGTTGCACACGCGCGTCAGACGGACCCAGTGCCTCTTGACCGGCGGCTTGGCCAAGGAGGGATGCGCCAGGCGCCCGTCGACGTCGCGCAGCGTCAGGGCCTTCTTGCGATCGCGCGTCGCGAGCCTGACCTTGAACTTAGGCAGGCCGGGGAGGTCGGTGGAGAAGTCCATCTCGTCTTTGCCGGCGAAGGCCTTCCTCTGGCTCTCGTTCATGAGCGAGACGGCGAGTTTCTCGATCTGCGCCCCGCTCAGCGGCTGGATGGCGTCGGCCTTGACCAGTTGTCCGCCTCGGCGCAGGATCGCGGGCGCGTCCGCGCGAAAATGCGCGTCCGTAATGCCCCGGTCCTTGATGAGATTGAGCAGCCGCAGGCTCGCCGGCGGGACTACGGCCCGCGGGCGCAGGCCCTCTTCCCCATAGGACTCGGCGCGGGCCCTCACCACTCCGGGGCAGGCCTCGCGGTCCACGCAGGCGCCGCAGCAAGGGGGATAGAAGCCCGTCTGAGCGGCGAAATAGATGGCGGTGCATTCCGCGACGTCGGGAGGCCGGCCGGCGGCCGCCCCGAGAGACTCGACGACGCAGGCGGGAAAGCCGACGAGCAGGCAGCCGCGGCCTCCCAGCCGGAGCGCCGTCTCTTCGAAGGAGGGCGCGGCCGCGGCGTAGTCGAAGAGGTCGGGCTTGCCGCGCGGCATGGCCAAGGCGACTGGAGCGTCCCATCGCTGCCGGGCCCAATCGCAGAGCTCCGCCAGGACGGGCAAGTTCTGCTTGAGCACGAGGGAGTGCAGCAGCAGCCGGTGGCCGGCGGCCTTGGCGGCGTCGAGCGAGCGGACCAGCCGCTCGAAGGCCGGCGCCCCGAAGACGCGGTCGTGGATCTGAGGGCGGCGGGAGTAGATCGGCACGGCGAGCTCGACGGAGGGAAAGACTCGCAGAGCCTCGAGGACCTCGCGGCGCTCGAGCGCCAGCCCCGACGTCATGATTTGAAGCCTTCGAAAACCCGCGGAGGCGGCGCGGGAGACGGCGCGCGGGAAATCCGGATGGAGCAGCGGCTCGTCTCCGACCAGACAAAGCATATCCGCGTCCCGGGGCGCCGCGGTCAGGTGCTCCTCGATCTTGGCCCAGGGCGTGCGGCCCGAGTCGGGCGAGCGGGAATTGCCGCAGAAAAAGCAGCGCCCTTCGCAGGGATTGGCCAGGTACTGCACGCAGAAACGCACCAAGCCCAGGGATTCGGTCCAGCGCGCCTGCTCGGCGAAGGGGCGGTCCAGCCAGCGCAGGACCTCCGCGTCCTCCTCGCGGCCGCGCAGGGGGGCGGTCAATCGGCCTCCGCGAGCACTTTGGCGACGATGGGCGCCTTGGGCACGAAAACGGGCGCCAGCTCCGACGGGTCGTACCAGTCCCCGAGCTCGAAGAGGCCGCCGCAGATCGAGTCGAGGCTGCATTGCCGGCAGACGTCCACCTTGCGGTGCTCGAAGTCCGTCTGGCGGATGGTTCCCTTTTCGTCGAGGAAATGGACCATGCGCTCCTCGCCCTTGACGATCTTGCGCGTCTCGGTGGAATAGTGGGCGTATTCCGTCATGAAACACAGCGGCACGCGCTCGACGCGGAACGTGCGCCCGGAGCGGGCGAGCAAGGCCATGGCCCGGCTCAGGGAGACCTCGAAGGCGCGCAGGCGCGGAGCCGTGTCGCGGTTGGTCTCGGCGCGGCCCATGGAGGGGTCGAGGTTGTTCCAGACGAAATGCCGGATGAAGGGGAAGTTCTTGATGAAGAAAGCGACGGTGCGATCGAGGTGGTCGGCGTTGAAGCTGTTGATGACGGTGTTGATCACGACGGCCACGCCCTCGCCCTGGACGCGGCCGAGGTTCGCCAGCGCCGCCATCGCCTTCTCGTGCGAGCCCTTGATGCCGGTGAGGAAGTCCTCGAGCTCGGGGCGGCAGGAGTGGATGGAGACGTGGTAGTGCTTGAGGCCGGCGTCGACGAAGCGCCGCAGCGTCTCGGGCTCGGCGATCTTGCTGCCGTTGGTGATCATGCGCACGTGCAGGCCTTTGGAGAGGGCGTAGCGCGTGACCTCGGGAACATGGGGCGAGAGGCTTGGCTCGCCGCCGGTGAGGATGATCCCGAAGTAGCCGCGCGCGACGAAGTCGTCGATCTGGCGCCTGGCCGTCTCGGTGTCGAGCATGAACTCCGTCTCGGGATTGGAGCAGAAGCGGCAGTACTGGTTGCAGTGCCGCACCAGCTGAATGTAGCCGATGTTGGCCATCAGCGCGCTCCGTCCTCGAAGAGGCCCGGGAAGATCGCCTTGAGCTCCGAACCCGTGCGCTTGCGCGGCGCGCGCACCTCGCGCGCGCCGGGCTTGGGCTTGGAGGCCGGAAGCTCGAGCCGGCGCTCGGCCTGGGGGGCGGCGGCGGGCTCGCACTCGCCGAGGCCGGCGAAGAAGCGCCGCAGCTCCCGCGGGGCGGCGTCCTCGGCGAAGGCCGCGAAGTCGAGCTTGCGCGCCAGCGTCAGGGCGGCCTCCAGGAAGGGGGCGACGAGCTCGGGGCTGGGGAGGAGCCGGTCGCGGGCCGCGGCGGCGCGCCCCACGGGCCTGGCCGCCGCCAGGCGCAGGGCCCGCGCGCCCAGGGACTTTGCCAGGCGGACGAGCTCGGGCAGATGCCGGAAATTGGAGCGCGTGACGACGGCGCCGGCGCAGACCTCGAGCCCGGCGGCGCGGGCCTGGCGCAGGCCGGCCGCGGTCTGCCGGAAGCTCCCCGGCGCCTCGGTGTGGTAGTCGTGCATGGCCGCCGTCGAGCCCTGAAGGGCGACCTCGCAGGCGTCAAGCCCGGCGGCCTTGAGCGCGGCGCAGTAGCCCGGATAGACCAGGCGCCGGCCGTTGGTCTGCAGCAGGATCCACGACGCGCCCAAAGACTTGGCGTGGGCGATCCAGGCCGGCAGCTCCTCGCGCAGAGTGGGCTCGCCGCCGACGAAGGCCAGCTCCCGATCCTCGCGCAGGGCGGCTTCGACGGCGCAGCGCACGGCGGCGTCGGAAGGCCGCGGGCGAAAGGCGCGCAGAGCGCCCTGAGAGCAGAACCCGCAGGCGTTATTGCAGCAGAACCCGGCGCTGACGGGGCGCATTTCGCCTATGATAACCCATGAATTTGCGACATTCAACCTCCTTTTCTGCGGGCCCAGGGCGCCGGCCTTGACAAGCGCGGCGGCCGGGCGCATCCTTGCCCAGCGATGAAGGCGCAGAGGGCGTGGACGGGCCTCTGGGCGGCAGCCCTGGCCCTGGGCTTGAGCCTGGACTGGTTCCTGCTCGGACACGGCCTCGTCAAGCTCGAGTCCGCCAACGCCGCCCAGCTGCGCTACGACGCCCTGATCCGCTCCGGGGTCCTGGTGGCCGCCGGGCCGGCGGGCGCGTACGGCGCGGCCCTGCACGACTGGGCCTTCCAGCTGCTCTATCTCGTCTCGCCGCGCATGGAGGTCTCCTGCGCCGCGCTCAATGCCCTCTACTACGCGGGGATCGTGGGCCTCTTTTTCGGGATGCGGCGGCGCTTCGGCGCGGCCGCGGGCGCGACGGCCTCGGCGCTGCTGCTCGCCTGCCCGGTCTCCGCGATCCTCTCCAAGCACCTCATCGCCACCGCGCTCGGGCCGCCGCTGGCGGTTTTCTACGTCTTGCGCCACCTTGATTTCGCCAAGACGGGCGAGCCGGCCGCCCTGGGCGCGTGCGCGGCCTCCTTGGGGGCGCTCGTCGCCCTCAACTACGGCCACGCCTGGCTGGTCCTGCCGCTGCTCTACGAGATGCGGCGCCTCGGGCGCTGGAGGGCGCCGCTTTGGCCGACCGTCCTGGGCCTTCCCGCGCTGGCCAGCGCCGCGCTGGCCTGGTTTTGGTGGCCGGGGCAGGCCTTCGGGGTTTGGGGCGGCCACTATGGCGGCGTCTTCGAGTTCCTGCGCCGCGCCCTCCTAGTCGAATGGCGCATGAACGGCCTGCTGCCGAACCTCGACTTGATCTTCGTGATCGCGGCATGGGCGGGCTGGACGCTCTGGCGGCGGCGGCGCCGCGCGCCGGCCGGCCTGGCAGGCCTGCTCGCCTATGCGCTGCCCATGGCCCTGCTCAACCGCGAGGCCACGGTCTTCTGGCAGGTCCCTTTCTGCGTCCTGGCGGGCTGGGCGGCGTCGGAGGACGGGAGGCTGGCCGGCTTGGCCTTGGCCTATGCGCTCTTGGCGTTGGTTTCCTACCACTGGCTCTTTCGACGCCACTTTCAAGAGCCCAATTACTTCGTGCTCAGCAGCCTGCGCACCCGCCGGCGGGTCCTGGCGGTGCTGAGCGAGGATTTGGGCCTGCGCGCCGGAGAGCTGGCCCGGCTCAGCGTCAGCACCCGCGACACCGACGGCGGCATTCCCGCGCTCGCGCCGGGGCTGGCCTACCTCGCCGGCGCCTTGTCGCCGCCCCTGCCGCCGGGCGGGGACCGCTGCTTCTCCGTCTCGGACCAGCCGCGTCCTCTGCCGGCCGGCGCCAAGCTCGATCGCTCCCTGCGCCGCGACGGCCTTTTCTTCCAGAGCTGGCGGGGCGGGCCCCCTTGCCCGGGCAACGTCGTCATGCCGACGCCGCCCGTCGTCGGGCTCGATCTGCGGCGCCTGAGGATTGAGACGGTGAGCTTCGCCGGATGAGAAGGACCGCCCAGGCCGCTTCGGCCCTGTCCTTGGCCTTCGCCGCCGCGCTTTTCGCGCGCCTGCAGGCTCGCTTCTGGCGAGGGGAGTACCTGATCTCGAACAACAACACGTGGCGCGACTTCCGGGTCTACCGCGAGCTCTCCTTCGGGCTGTGGCCGCTCCAAGGCCCGCCGAGCTCGATCGGCGGCCACCACGGCTACCTCGCCTACTGGATCTTCGGCCTGTGGAGCCGGGCTTTTGCGGGCTATCACGCGTTGCAGCTGCTCTGCGCGCTCGACTTCACGGCCTGCCTGGCGCTCTCCGGGCTCATCGCGGCGCGCCTGGCCTCCCGGAGCGCGGCCGCGCTGGGGCTTGGCTGCTACTTTTGTTCCGCGACCGTCTTGATGACGGCCTATCCCAACCACATCATCTTCATGCCCCTGGGCGCGGCGATGGCGTTCTACGGCCTCTTGCGCGCCGGCGAGGGCTTCGGATGGGTCCTGCTCTGCGCCGCGGGCGTGACGGTCGAGCTCGGCTGCCACTCCTACGGCTTCGCCCTGCTGGCCGCGGTGTGGGTCTTGGAATACGCCTACGGCTTCGGCCTGCGCCGACACCCGTGGGCCTGGCTGCCCGTCGGTCTTTATCTCATTCCCGCGGCGGCGGCCTGCGCGTTGGGCCGCTGGGACCTGGCCGGCCAGTCCTTGGGCGTTTGGAAGGCGCTGCGGGCGATGGAGCCCGCGCTCAATCTGCGCGCCATGCCGCTTCTGCGCTTCCGGGAGGAGGTCGCGGGCCCGTGGCCCTGGGCCGAGGCCGGCGTGGTCGCCGCGGCGTGGGCGCTGGCGTGGCGGCTGCGGCGCGACGGGCCGGCGCGCGCCGTGCTGGCGTTCTACGCGGCCAACTTCCTGCTCTTCCTCTTCTACAAGTACGACGGGCAATACCACCTGCCGATGTTCGCACTGCTTCCCGCCGTGCTGGCCATGGGCGTCGACGCCGCCTGGAGACGGCGCCGTGAGGCGGGCCTGGCGCTGACGCTGCTGCTGTGCGCCGCCTGGGCGCGGGCGGCGCTGGCCAAGACGGAGTTCATCGACGCCTGGAGCGCCGGCTCCGGCGGCGCCTTGCAGTCGATCTCAGGGGAATTGGCGGCGGTGCGGGTCCTCGACTCGCTCGGAGTCGGCGAGGGGGAATTGCGCCGGCGAGTGTGGTTTTCGCCGCTGTCCCAGGATCGCCGCTTCGACTACCTGCACTTCCTGTATTCGCGCTCGCTGGGCGCCCCCTGGCGGGAGGATCGCTGCCTGCGCATCGAGCGGGCGCAGGATCCGCCGAGAGGGCGGCCGCAGCGCTCCTGGCCGGCGGGCGACTTGCGCGTCGACGTCTTCGCCGCGGGCGGTCGGCGCGACTGCGACAACAACGTCATCGCCTTCGACGGGGGCGCGCTGTGGTATTGGGACGCCGAGGCCGGGCAGTTTCGCCTGATTCCTAAGACAAGTCGGCGGTAGTCACCGCGCAGGCCGCGGCGTCTTCGGGGACCTGGTCCTTGAGCCAGGTCACCGGCTGCGGCTTGAAGGACGCCTCCACGAAGCGCCGGCAGCCCGCGGCGTAGGCGGCGCGCACGGCTTCGAGATGCCGCTCCCGGGAGTCCGCCTGCTCGACGAGCAGACGGCGGATCGTCTCCGGATCGGTCTCGGCCCGGCCGGAGGTGCCCATGAAGACGGGGCAGGAGGGGGCCTTGAGCTTGAGCGCGGCCGCCGCCTTGGCGAGGGCGGGCTTGCAGGGCGCGAAGGCGGCCGTATGATAGGGCCCCTCGACGCGCAGGAGCTTGATCTTGACCGGCCAGTCCTCGTCGCGCGCCCTTTGGGCGAAGGCTTCGAGAGCCGCCATCGTCCCGCCCAAGGTTCCGCGGCCGGCGGTGTTGTGCAAAGCCACCGAAACGCCCGGCGAGCCCTCGAGCTCGTCGATGACGTCCTGGAAGTCCTCGGCGGCGACGGCGGCCAGGCCCATGGGCTCGGAAAACGTCTTGCAGACTTCGGAAAAGGCCTGGGCGCGCGCGCGTATGAAGGCGCCGGAATCCTCGACATCGAGCGCGCCGGCGGCGACAAGGGCGGCGACCACCCCCATGGAATGGCCGACGGCGCCGTCGAGGCACAGGCCGGGATGCGCCTGCCGGTAGGCCAGCCAGTGCCCGAGATGGTGGGCGTGGATGGCGCGCTGGGCGTTGAAGGTCAGCGACAAGCGGTCGTCGGGCATCTCGGTGGTGACGTATTCCAGGTCCTCGCCGAGGACGGGCTTGAGGCGCTCGAGGACGGCGCGGGCGGCGGGGAGCTTCCAGAGCTGGCGGCACATGCCCGTCTCCTGGATGGACTGTCCGGCGAACATCGCGCAGCAGGATTGGTTCATGGTCACCCGGGAAGCACCGCCTCGGCGAGGCGGCGCAGATAGTCCGGCCCCAGCAGGGCGCGTCCGGCCGTCAGCCGAGCCCACTGGCGCACGAAGAAGATCGAGCCGAAGAAGTAGCGCTCGGTGAGTTCGACGGGCAGGAACCGCGCGCCGGCGTCCTCGAGGCGGACGCGGCCGAAGAGCTCGAGCAGGCGCAGCTCCAGGGCGTAGCGCCGGCGGAAGTCTTCCCCGAAGGCGTCCCGGAAGGCGCGGAAATCCACGAAGGAGCCGTTGATGAGCGCGTGCCGCACGTAGGCGGCCATGGCCGTCTCGGGGGTCTGGCGGCGCATGCGGTAGATCGGCTTTTCCTGAGAGAACTCGAGGGTGGTGCGCTGATACCAGGCGCGCCCGGGCACGTGCGACCAGGCTCCCTGCCCGAGTCCGAGCACCCGGTCCAGGGCCTCGCAGCCGTCCGCGCGGGCAGGCGTGGGGAGGTCGTCGCGCACCAGCGTCCAGATGCCGCGGGTCTCGGATAGGCTCTCGGCGCGGTAGCCCAGGCCCGCGGCCCTCTCGCGCAGCGCCTGCGCGAGAGCGGGCATCGTCTCGGCCCGGAAGGCGGCGTATTTCTCGGTATCGATGCCTTCCGCCTTCATGTAGTCGGCCGTGAGGTTGAGCTGGTTGACGGAAAGCGAGCTCGGCCGCTGCCGCAGCAGCCGGACGGCGCCGCGCAGGAAGCCCTCCGGGGTGTCGCCCCACAGGCCGGCGATGAGCTCCACGGCGACGATATCGAAGCCCGCCTCCCGGGCCCAACGCACGGCGCGGCGCACCCGCGCCTCGGTCTGGTCGGCGCGCCGCAGGCGGGAGAGCAGCGAGCGGTCGAGGGTCTGGACGCCGAAGCTGACTCGGTTGAACCCCGCGGCGCGGCAGGCGCGCAGCTTGGCCGGCGAGGCGCTGGAGGGGTGGAACTCGATGGAGCGCAGCGCCGCCCGGCCGGCGTCGAAGCGCGCGAAGACGGCGCCGAAGAGCTCCTTCATGCGCGCCGCGGGCAGCAGGCTGGGCGTGCCGCCGCCGGCCTGGACGAAGTCGAAGCGGGTGCCGGCGAGCCCGGGAGAGAAGAACTCGGCCTCGCGGACGACGTCGGCGGCATAGCGGGCCAGGGCCCGTGGGGTCGGGGCGGTGCGCACCTGGAACTTGCAAAACGAGCACTTCTGCCGGCAATACGGGATGTTGACGTAGAGGACGGCGCGGCTGCCCGGCGGCGAGGAGGCCCCTTCCCAGAAGGGCCGCAGCTCCCGGGCGCCGGCGATCCTCTCGACTTGGAGGCGGTCCCAGAGGACGTTGATGACCCGCAGGTCGTCTCGCAGGTTGAGCCGGGAGCGCACCATCACTTCGGCCAGGCGGCGCTTGAAGCCGTCCAGCGCCTCCCGCTCGGAGGCCGAGGGTGCTTGGGGCATGGCGACATGGTAGCAAAGCCGTTGCCGATTTTTTACCGAAGGGCCGCCTGGGCCGGGTTGACGGGGCATGGCCCCGGGACTACACTGGCGGTATGAGGACGAAACGGCGGCCGGGGCTCCCGCCTTGGAGCCGGCTCGCGCTCGGCGCGGCGCTGCTCGCCGCGGCCGCCACGGAGCTTTCCTCCGAGAACGTCACGCTGAGCACGTTCTATCCGGCGCCCTCGGGCGTCTACACGCAGATTCTGACCACGGGAAGCACGCTGCTGGCCCGCGACGGCGGCAACGTGGGCGTGGGCGTGGCGAACCCAGCTTCGAAGCTGGATGTCGGCGGCTCGCTGAGGGTGACGGGGCCCGTGCAGCTGAGCGCGGGCGCCAAGAACGGCTACGTGCTCACCTCCGACTCCTTGGGCAACGCCGCCTGGAAGCCGTCCGGAGTCGCCAGCTATTCGGTGACCCCCGTTTTCGTCAGCTCCTACGGCAACGGCTGCACGACGGGCCTTCCGATGGGCGGCTACGCCATGGGCACCGACAGCAATCCCAACAACGTCTGGGTCGACCTCAAGTTCGTCGGCAAGAATCTCAACTGCATCGCCTTCCTCGAGACCCACGTCCACCATTACGGCGGCGGCCGCTACGAGGACAACGGCTGCCGCTACGACGCGCCTTCGGGCTGGATCCAGGGCTTCGCCTGCCAGGGCAACACCTGGTGCGGCTACGCCTGCTTCTGAGCCTCAGGAGATCATGAAGCTGCAGGCCGCGTAGCGGCCGCAGTGCGACAGCGAGACGCCCCAATCGGCGGGCTTGCCCCGCCGCAGCACGACCGGCGCGCCGTCTTGCTCGCCGAAGGCCAGCGCGTCGGGGGACGGGATGTCGTCGGAAGACTCGGCGATGAGCGAGAGGCAGAGCTCGCGAACGAACTCCCCCGCAGCCCGGCCCGAGGGGACCTCCGCGACCTTCCACAGCACGTCTCCCGGATTGTGGTCGTCTCCGATGTAGCCGCCGCGAAGCACCGCCACGCAGTGAAGCTTGTCCTCGTCCTCGGCGGTGAAGGCGATGTCGAGCTGGACGTCGCCCGCCCGGTAGGCGACCTTGCGCCGGAAGAGGTCGGCCTCCAGGGCGAGGAAGGCGCCCAGAGGCAGGACCAGCCCGGCCTGCGCCAGGGCCTTGTGAGCGGCCTCCTTGGCGGCGAAGAACTTCCAGAAGGTCGCGAAGCGCTTCTCGGCGGGCTGCGCGGCCAGATAGTCGCGCTCCTTGGCCGTCAGGTGCCGTTGGAGCCACTCCTGGTCCGCCTCGCCTGAGCGCGGGTCCATGTTCTCCGTCAGCCGCGGCGAGCGCAGGTCGACGACGTCGTTGCCCCCGCAGTTGCGCCGCAGGCGGCTGCCCCGCCACCAGCGGTCCTGCAGGCGGCCGAGCTCGGAAAACAGCCTCTCGCTGATCTGGCGGGGCGAGGTCTCGCCCGGCAGGACGGCGGGGGTCAGGGCGAACTCCATGCGGAAGCGCTCGCCGCGCCGCGGCTCGGCCGTCGTGTAGGCCTGGCTCTCTCCGCGCAGATAGACGCACAGAAATCTCGCCTCGGGCGCCTCCAAGGCCATGCGGCCGAGGAAGTCCTTGGGCCGGCGCGCCTCGAACCACCCGTTGCGCGCGCGCCCGGCCTCGGGGTAGACGAAGATGCTGCCGCCTCGGCGCAGGACCCAGACGCACTTCTCGAAGGCCGCGTCGCGCCAGCGCACGGAGGCCTCGTCTTCGCCCTCGCGCAGGAAGGGGATGCAGCGGCAGAGATAGAGCAGGGCGCGTATGAGCCGTTGGCGCACCGGGCCGCCGAGGTGGTAGTAGTTGCGGTATTCCGGCGTCGACCACGGGATGCGCCGAAACGACCACGCGCGCGAATAGGGGAAGACGGCGCGAAAGACCAGGAAGGAGTCGATGAGAGTGAGGTGATTGGCCGCCCAGATGACGGGCCCGGGATGGGCGTCGAGCTCCTTCCAGACGGCGCGCTGGAACGCCTTGAGGTCCTTGAAGCGGTAGCCGAAACGCAGGCGGGTGGCCGCCAGGACGAACGCGTAGACCGGCAAAGACAAAGCCGCGCTCCAGAATTGCTGAGTCCGGAGCCCGGCTAGGTCTTTGTCGGACAGCAAGCCGGTCAGGCGGCTTTTTCGGCCTGGGCGATCGTCTCCGACAGCAGGCGCCGGATCTCGTCGACCTTGGCTTGCTCGGCGGCCGTGCGGCGGCCGGCCTGCGCGGCGACCTCGCGCGAGACGTTGAGCTTGGCCGCGGCCATCTTGAGCCGCGTGCGCACCTCGGCCTCTTCCGAGCGCAGGGAGGCGACGCGGGAGGCGTCGCTGCCGGAGGAGGCGCCCTTGATCTTGTCCAGGACGATGGAGAGCTCCTTGGCCAGCGCGTCGTGCGCGGACTGGTCGTTCTGGAAGGTCTTCTGGCGCGCCGACGCCAGCGCGGCCGGCTCGGCCAGCTGCGCCGAGTAGGTCTTGGCCTGCTCGACCATCGACTTCAGGTTAAGGGCGGCTTCCTCGCGCTCGGGACCGGAGAGCTTGTCCATCTTGGCCAGCACCTTGCGCAGGGCGTCGTTGAGCTTGTAGCCGTCGCCGACGGCGGCGATGTAGGCGAAGGACACGACCTTGCCGAGATAAGCGTCGTCCTTGGGCATGTGGCCCAGGTCCATGAGCATCTTGAGGGACAGGCCGGGGGTGGCCGCCAGGGCGTCTTGGCCTTCCAGGATGCGCAGCTTGCCCAGCTCCCCGTCCTCGAGGATGAAGTCGTTGGCGCCGCCGCCGGGCAGCGGCGCGCGCCTGGTCTTCTTGGTCAGAAACTGGCGCTCGATCGACATCGTGATGTCGGCCAAGTTGGAGGATTCGATGCCCATCCCGATGATGTAGCCGAGATAGGGGGTGTTGGCGTCGGCCTTGGACCAGTTCGCCTCGTTGGTGGCGTATTTCTTGACGCCGGCGATGATCCGTCTCTCGGCCTCGTCCGCCGAGATCGTGTTGAGGTCGGTGGCCTCGATGACGGCTTCTTTTCGCTTGAATGCCATAAAATCCTCCGTGCCAGTGCTGATTCTACTATTTCCCGTCCCACCGTTTAAACAGCAGGCAGCCGTTGACGTCGCCAAAGCCGAAGGAGGCCTTGATGACGTACTCCAACGGCCTTTCGACGAGCCGCTGGGGGATGCTCGCCGCGATCTTCTGGATCTCCGGGTGGACGTTTTCGCAGTTGATCGAAGGATGAACGTAGCCGTTGGCGAGCTGATCGACGACGGCGGCCGATTCCAGCGCGCCGGCGGCGCCGAGGGAGTGCCCGATCATCGACTTCGTGGATTGGATCAGCGGGAACTTGTCCAGCGGCAGGCCCAGGGCCTTGATCCAGGAAGCCACCTCGCGCGGGTCGGCGCCCGTCGAGGTCAGGTGGCCGTTGATGAGGGAGATGCGGGCCGGATCGACGCCGCAGTCCTGGATCACGCGCCGGATGCAGCGCACGACTCCGTCCGGATTGGGAAAGGTCATCGTGCCGCCGTCCCGCTGGCCGCCGGAGTTGCAGTAGGCGGACACGAGCTCGCAGAGGATCTTGGCGCCGCGCCTTTGCGCGTGCTCGAGCGTCTCCAGGCGCAGGACGCCCGCGCCGCCCGCCGGCACGAATCCGCAGGCGCCCGCGCCCA
The DNA here is from genome assembly GCA_027452025.1 of Elusimicrobiota bacterium. Classification (GTDB taxonomy): domain Bacteria; phylum Elusimicrobiota; class Elusimicrobia; order UBA1565; family UBA9628; genus DAIDHI01. Next base: position 34,048 of record DAIDHI010000062.1, read on the forward strand.
TGGGCTGGGAGCCCTTCTCGGGCGCCTCGTTGAACTTGGAGCAAAGGACGTCGCGCATGGCGTCGAAGCCCGCCCAGATCCCGTAATGAGTGCCCTCGGCGCCGCCGACGTACATCGACTCGGCAAAGCCGAGCTGAATGTGCTTCCAGCCCTCGAAGACGGCCTCGGTGCCCGTGTTGCAGGCCGAACTGTTGGTGCAGGTCTGCCCGCCGGTGCCCAGGAATTTTCCGACGGCGACGGAGACGGAGCTGCCCATGACCTTGGGGACGATGTCGGTGCCCATGGGGGAGGGGCCGCGGCCGGCTTCCTGCTGCTCGGCCTCGGCCATGGCGGGGCCGAGCTCCTCGAAGATCGTGTCCATGCCGCCGATGCCGCAGCCGATCATCGCGCCCGTGTCCCAGTCGACGGGATCGTCCTGGTAGCCCCTCAGGAGATCGACCGCCGCGCCGGACATGCGCGCGCACTCGACGGCGGCCATGACGGCGTAGGCCATGGGCTCTCCGAGCTTGCGCAAGTCGCTGGCGGGGATTATCTTGAGGACGTCCTCTTCCTCGACCGGCGGCTTGCCGCCGATCTGCGAGGCGAAGTTGAGCTTTTGGAGCTCCTCGTGCCGGGCGATGCCCGACTTGCCGGCCTTGAGCGCTTGACGATAGGCGGGCAGGCCCACGCCGTTTGGCGAGACGACGCCGACTCCGGTGATCACGACGCGCTTGCGGGTCATTTCAGGGTTTCGCTCTCCTTGGGCACCCACATCCCGGAGGTCACTCCGGTGAAGATGGTCTCGCCGTCCTTGGGCCCGCCGTCGAACTGGATCTCGACCTCGGCGACGAGCTTGTTGCCGCGAAAGTACCCTTCCTCGCCGAAGGAGGCCTGGCAGGCCACGCGCTCTCCGGGGCGGACCATCTTCTTGAAGACGCCCTTCTCGATCTCCGTGAAGAAGCCCACCATCTGCTGAAGGTCCTCGGCCGAGGTCCGATGGGCCATGAGATAGATCCCCCAGGCCACGTTGCCCGTCTGGGCCGCCATCTCCACGAGCTTGACGCCGGGAACGACGGGGTTGCCCGGGAAGTGGCCGGCGCAGTCCTCGTCCTTCCAGGTGTAGCGGGTGACGATGTGCTCCTCGTCGACCTCGACGATCTCGTCGACAAAGCGCATTGGCCGCTGCTGCGGCACGCGCGCGAGAACTTCGGCCTTGGTCAGGTCGTTCAT
>DAIDHI010000063.1 GCA_027452025.1 Elusimicrobiota bacterium
CGGGCCGGCGGGCGAAGCGCCGGCCGTTGCCCTTTCCGCAAGCGCCGTTTCGCCCGCGGGCTTGACGCCTTCGCCGGGCCTGCGCACGCAGGCCGCCCGGCGGCCCCCGTCTCCTCCGAGCGGCTCGAACGCGACGCCTCCCTCGCCGCGGGGGCCGCGCGGCTCGCGCGTCCTCGGCTTCGCGGCGTCGATCGCGCGCGCGGCCGCCGGCGCGGCCGCCGTCCTCGGCGCGCAGGCGTTGGCCGCCGGCGCGCTGCCGTCGGTCTTCGGCCTGATGCCGGAGGCGGCGGTGTGGGCCGTCAGTTCGGGCGTTTTGCTCTTGCCGGCCGCGCTCTACAGCCGCTATCTGCTCTCCAAGCACGACTCGACGCGGCTGCGCAAGAGCAAGTGGATCCTGGACTTGTCGATCGGGGCGCTGCTCGGCGCCGCGGCGTTGGCGACGCCGGCCGCGCTGTCGGCGGCGGTCAGCCATTCCCTGACCTTCGCCGCTCCCATGATCGCCGCGGCCGGCGCGGGCACGCTCCTGGCGACTCTGAGCGGCGGGCAGATGCTCGACTACACGCTGGCCGGGGGCGCGATGTTCGGCATCCCGGCGTTTCTGCACGCGGCCGGCTACGGCGCGCTCGGCGTCGGGCCTCTGCTCGGCATGATGGCCCTGCCCGTGATGACGACGATCTCCTTCTTCCTCGGCCAGATCGTCAAATCCGCGGAGACCGGGCAGGCTTTCAGCGTCCCGGGCACGACGCAGAAGATGCGCTTCCCCGCGTTCAACTGGGTGATGACGGGCGTGGTCTTCGCGCTCTTGAGCGGCTACCTGCCCGTGCACGCCAACATCGCGTTTTTCGCCTGGATGCTCCTGGGCAACGCCTCCGCCTCGGGCAAGACCGGACCGGACGGCAAGCGCGCTTCGGCGGCCACGAGGCTGTTCTCGAAGCTGCTCAACTTCGACTATCTCTTCCTCGGCATGCTGGGCTTTGCCGCCCTCACGGGGTTCGCGAGCCCTTTGACGTTCCTCGTCTTGGCCTTCGCGCCCGAGCGCGCCGCGGTCTGGACCGAGCGTCTGCTCGGACGCGTTCTGCCCGCGGGTCCCGCCGCGCCTTCCTCGGTCGGCAAGCCCGTTGTCGACCCCACGCTCTGGTCCCAGGAGGCCGAGCGCCGGGCGCCCAGTTTCCACCACTGGCTCAAGACCGGCATCATCATCGCCATGATGCTGGCCTTCGGCTGGAATATGGGCGCCTTCGTGTTCGGGGTGCACGCGTTCCTCAAGAACCTGGTCTTCGGCGGCCTCATGGCGGCGGTGCCCTACTTCCTGTCGGACAAGCTGGTCGTGTTGATGATGAAGGCCAGGCCGACGGACGCCAAGCGCGACCCCGAGTTCTTCGGCGTGATGAACGAGCTGCGCGATCGCATCAACGCCAAGCGCGCCGCCAAGGGCCGAAAGCCGATTCCCATGCCGGCCATGGTCAACGTCCCGATGGACGCCCCCAACGCCTTCGCCACCGGCCGCGATCCCTTCCACGCCGTCGTCGGCGTCACCGAGGGGATCAAGGAGATGCTGCTGGACCCCGAGAACCTCCGCCAAGAGCTCATCGCCCTGATGGCCGCGACGCCGGACCAGAATTCGAAGTCCTTCCGGATTTTCCGCCGCGCGATCGCGGGCTCCATTCCAGGAGTGACCGAACGCTCGACGGCTCAGGAAGTCTCGCAGGCCCTGATGCGCGCCCAGCCCGCGCGGCTCAAAGCGCTGGGCGCGCGCCTGCTGAGGGGCGTCTTAGGCCATGAATTCTCGCACGTCATGGACCGGCACATGCTCACCGGCGCCATCGCCGGGGGTATCTCCAGCGGCATCGCCTTCGCCTCCTACGGCGTCATGTGGGGCGTGGGCCACGCCCAGAAAGCGGCGAGCCGCTTGAAGCAGTCGCTGCTCGGCCGCTCCCGCGGCGCCAAGGCTCCTTCGGACGAGGCCACGACCCTCGACGGTCCGCAAGGACCCGCCTCCGGGGCCACGCCGGAGGCCATCGAGCCGCTGTCGACGGCGCTGGCGCTCAAGTCCCTGCCGGCGCTTTTGCGCATGTTCGCCGCCTTGTGGGGCCCGATCATCGTGCAAATCACGCAGATGGCCGGCTCGCGCAACAACGAAGCCCAGGCCGACGAGGACGGAGCGTATCTGACGGGCGATCCCGAGGCCCTGGCGCTGTCCTTGGGGCTGCTCATGACGTGGAAGCCCAAGCAGAACTTCCTCTTCAGCTTCAGCCGGCTGCCCGGCTTGGCGGCGACGGCCCACCTGTTCACCGTCAACCCGCTGCAGCAGCTCCAGGAGGCGGGCGCCATGCCGAAGGCCGACGCGGCCTCGGAGTGGGCGCTCGGACCTCACGACAACTGGATGTTCGACCTGTTCGTCACGCATCCCGACACGCGCTGGCGCATCGAGACCCTCGACGACATCTCTCGGGGCATGGGCCGTCGGCCGCCCGCGCCTCCGGCGCCGCCGCGCTCGCGCGGCGGAGGGGGATTCTCGCCGCCGGTGGCGTTTTCGCCGGTCAACCCCGCAGGACCCGCCCCGAGCTCCCCGAGCCGGGGCGGCCTGCTTCTACCCACCGGTCCGCCGAATCGGCGGCTGGTGTCAGGCTTTGAATTATTTTCCGTTTCATGGAAACGGAAAATAATTCAAAGCCTGACACCGCTGACCCGGCTCACGCGGGTCCTGCCCGATCCCGAGCGCAATCGGCAGTTCTGGAGATATACGTGGGGCCAGGCCTTGCTTCAGCTCGGAGGCAACTTCAGCAGCGCCGCTCTTCCGGGCCTTGCCGCGCCTCGGCCGCAGGATACCGGCCGGCTGGGAGTCAACCGCGCCTCCAATTGGTCGGCTCAGGCGGCGTCGAGCCTGATCACCGGCCCCTTCGTCGACCGATCGTCGGTGAGCCGGACCCTCTTTTGGACTTACCTCGGCAGGGGACTGCTGATGCTGGCGGTGCCGATTCTCTTCTTTCGCGGCTACCTGCTCTTCAGCGTGTTCCTCCTGCTCGTCTTCGCTCACGGTTTCGCGCAAAGCACGTCGGGCACCGCTTCGTCGGTCGCGCTGAGCCGGATCCTGGGCGGCGATGAGGCGTATTACAACCGCGCCAACGCCGTTTTGAGCATCGTCGTCAACGCCGTGGGCGTGGGCGCGCCCCTGATGGCGGGGAGCCTGATCGCCTACGGGGACGCCGCTTTCGGGCTGTTGGCCGGCAACGCCATCTCCTTCGGCGTCTACGGCCTGGTCCTGGTGGCCTTGGCCGTCTATTACGGACGGTTCCTGCGCCTGCCGCGCTTGGCGATCCAGGAGGCGCAGCGCGATCTTGAGAAGGCGCTCAAGGGTCGCGCCGGCGTCAAGGGCGTGGTCGTCGGCCGCTACGCCCACAAGCCGGCCCTGCTCGTCCAGGTCCGCGGCGATCCCGCGGCCTACGCCGACCTTCCGAATCCGTTCGAGGGATTCCCGGTCGCGGCGGTCGCGCAAACGCCGCCGTGGCGGGAGGCCGGACAAGGGTTCCGGCTCATGATGAGAGACCGCTTTCTGGGGCGCTACCAGCTTCTGTCGACGGTAGGCTCGTTCTGCGGCGACTCGCTGGTCTACTTGGGCTTGTCGCGCTACATCCGAGACGTCCTCGGACGCGATCACCTGGCCTCGACCGGCCTCTTCAGCCAAGCCGGCGCCTTCGGCCTCTACTTGGCGGCGGCCGCTTTGGGAGTGGGCGTGTCTTCCGCCGTCATGGTCTTGTCGCAGAATCAGGCGCCGGCCCAGCTTCACGCCCTGGCCGCGCGTTTCGAGGAGTCGCTGGAAGACGGACAGCCCGCCGTCGATCCCGCCAAGGCTGATGCCGTCGCGCAAGACATCGCGGACGCTCCCGAGGCCGTCCTCGCCAGATACCGCCAAGCTTGGGCAGCCGATCCCGCCGCTTCGTTTCCGCTTCAGCGCTTCCAAGCGGACCTCAAGGCCGAGACCGGCGCGCGCATCGGCCAGGATCTGATGGGCCGCGGCGGCTTGTCCGCGGAGCTCGACGCCTGGGCGCAGCGCTATTATCCCCGGTTGATCAAGGCGGCGCGACGGCAGGCTCGCAGCGGCCTCGATGAGCTCGAGTGGCAGGGCCGCTGGAGCTCCTGGCTCCAGGCCGCCGGCTGGCTCGCCTATGCCGGCGTCTTCCTGCAGCCCAACCTCCTGATCTCGGCCGGCTTCATGTTCCTCTCCCAGGTCCTGCAAGGGCCCGCGTACGTCATCTGGCAGAGCCTGGTGCAAGAGGAGCTGCGCAAGGCGCTGCCCAACGACATGGGCAAGGTCTACTCGGCGATCTCGCTCTACGATCTTCTCGTCATGATCGGAGGCTCGTGCTTTTTCGCGTGGCTGGTGGCGGCGCTTCCCACCGCCGCCGTCTTTTGGGCCCTGTTCGCCTTCGCGGCCGCGTCGTCGGCGACCTTCTTGGCGCAGCCTCGGCTCGTATTTGGGCGCAGGCAAAAGCGTTAGGCCCACGGTTTGGTGGGACCAATGTCAAACGGGCGTTGGGCCCTTGGACCCGAGGGGGGGCGGGAAGCGGCGTCTATAATGGGGAAGACGATGAAGATCAAGCGCGTGCTGGCCGGCGTCCTCGCCGCCGCCCTCGCCGCCCTGGCTCCGGGGCCGAGGGCCTACGCCGCGCTGGCCGAGGAGCACGCCGCAGGCCCCGTCTCGGCCGGCCTGCCCCTCTCCCTGCCGCTTCCCGAGATCGCCGCGCCGGCCCTCTCCGACCTTTCCGCGCCTTCCCGTCTTGCGCTGCCGCAGGCCGCGCCTGCCGCGCCTCTTGAGCTTGCGCAGCCGGCGGCCGGCGTTTTGGCCGCCGCGCGCGTTGCGGCGGTCGCCGTGGGGGCCCGCGCGCGGCGGCCCGCGGCCTCCGCTCGAGGGGCCTTGGCCTCGGGAGCCGAGCGGCTGGCCCGGGCTCAAGCGCCCTCGCAGCGCCGAGGCATCCTCGACCGGATCTTCGCCGGACGCGCGCGCGTCGGCGACGCGGACGCGTGGGCCGTCTCCGAGGCGCCGGGGGCTTTGGCGCGCTCGGTGCTGGGGCGGTCGCGGCCGGCCGCGCCGCGACGGCGCGCCGCCGTGGCCGGCGCGCTGGCCGCCGGCGGCTTCGCCCTCGCCTCGTCCGCCGGCCTGCACGGCATGCTCGTGGCGTTTCCCGTCATCATCGGCTCGCTCATCCTCCACGAGATGGGCCATGCCTGGAGCGCTTACCGCCTGGGCGATCCCACGGCCGTCTTGCAAAACCGCCTCAGCTTCAAGCCGCGCGATCTGCTGACGCACATCGATCCGGTATGGACGGTGATCGTGCCGCTGGTTACGATGTTCGCCTTCGGCTGGCCGCTGGGCGGCGCCGTGCCCGTGCCCGTCGAGATGGGAAACTTCCGCCGTCCCCTGCGGGACATGGCCTTGGTGGCGTTGGCGGGACCGGCCGTCAACTTCCTTCTGGCCGCGGCGGCTTCCCTGGCTATGCCCTTCGCCGGACCGGCCGCCGCCGTCCTTTCCTCGGTCTTCTACTGGAACGTCCTTTTGGGGGTCTTCAATCTGATCCCGTTCTTCCCGCTCGACGGCCATCACATCGCGCGCGCCGTCTTGCCTGCGGGCCTGTCGGGTGCCTTGGATCGCTTCTACGCTCGCGGCGGCTTCGTCGCCTGGATGCCGCTCGTCGCGTTCTTGATCGCGGGCCGGGGCCTGGTCGCGAGCGTTCTCGCCTTCGTCTTCGGGCTCTTGGCCACTCTCGGGGCGGGCGCCGCCGCCGGCAGCTTGGCTTCGGTCCTGCTGCCGGCCGGGCTGGCTTTGGGAATGCTCGCGCCCGGAAAAACCGCGCCCGCGCCGCAGCCTCAGGACCGGCCCGTGGAGCTCGTCGCCGTCCTCAACGCGGCCGGCGGCGCGCTGCCCAACGACGCGCACCTCTCCTTCGTCGACATCTCCGGCCCCGGCGGGGTCGCGCGCTACGCCGACGCGCAGACAAGAATCGCCGGAGACGTCGCGGCCGCCGGCCTGGACTCCGAGTCGCTTTCATCCTTCAACGCGACCCCGGTCGCCACCTATCGCCGCATCAACGCCGCCACGTTCCGAGTCGACGCCGGCCGCGCCGATGATTTCGCGGCGTTCCTGCGCGGGCGCGGGGCGCGGGTCTACTCGAACGATCGCCGCAAGATCATCACGCCCGTGCCCGTCTCTCCGGAAAGCGACGATCCTCAGGCGCGCAGTCCGGTCACCATGGACGAGACGCTGCGCTTGACGGGCGCCGACTCCGTGATCGCCGAGGGCAATCGCCGCTGGGGACAAGCGGGCCTCGGTCCCGTCAGCCGCCTGCTCGCCCGCTTGTTCGGCGGCTCGCCCGCCCAGCCCAAGATCGGCGTCGTCGACAGCGGCGCCGACGTCTCACACCCGCTTCTCAAGAACGTCAAGGCCGTGGTCAACGTCACCGATGGGGAAAACAAGGACGACATCGGGCACGGAACCTGGGTGACCAGCATGCTGCTCCACTACGTTCCCTGGAGCCGCAACCTGACGCACTATAAGACCTTCACGGACGGCGGCGCCAACCTCGACGATATCCTCAAGGCGCTGACGGTGGCCGGCAACGACGGCAACCTCGTCATTTCCAACAGTTGGGGCTCCGACGACGGCGATCCTCAGAGTCCCGACTCGCAGCTGGTCCTCAAGCTGGCTCAGGAGGGCCACGTCATGGTCTTTGCCGCCGGCAACGCCGGGCCAGGCGCCAACACGATCGGTTCGCCCGCGATCGTGCAGTACCGCGACGCGAAGACGGGCGCCATCCGCGTCGTGGCCGTGGCCGCGGCCGACCGGCGCAAGAAAGCCGCCTATTTCTCCTCGCGCGGTCCCGGCAGCCCCGCCACCCAGGGCAAGCCCGACGAGCCGCAAAAGCCCGACGCCATGGCCGTCGGCTACAATACCGAAGGCGCCTGGCCCTCCTACCTCGATTACGACCGCGTCGATCCCAAGCTCGGGCCTCTCAAGGCGATCTCCGGCACCTCGATGTCGACGCCGGATTTCGCGGGAGCGGTCGCGCTGCTCGCCACGATGTTCGGCGTCACGGGCGTCGGCCCCGGGCTCGACGCCGTCGTCAACGCTTTGATGTCCACGCTGGACAAGACCGGACAGCCTCCGGAAGTCGAGGGACAGGGCTTCCTGGACGTGCGGGCGGCTTACGACCGCCTCGCCAAGACTCTGACTCCGGCCTCGCCCAATCCGCTGGCGAGGCTGGCTTTGACGGGCGGCCGATGGTGGGCCAGACGGGCGAAGGGAGAACCCCAATGAAGACGGCCGAGGCGTCAATCTTCATCATCGAGGACGACGCGTATTTCCGCGAGACGTTCGTCGACGTCATGGGCCTGCGCGGCCTGGACGTCGAGGGCGCGGGCACGGGCTACGAGGGCCTGCGGCGCATCCAGGAGCTGCGGCCTTCCGTGATCGTGCTCGACGTCCAGCTGCCGGACGTCCACGGCTTCGACCTTTGCCGCCGCATCAAGCGCATGCCGGCGTTCAGGGAGACGCCGATCCTCTTTCTCTCCGCCTCCGCCCAGTACAGCGACCCGCGAGACCGCGCCGAGGGTCTGCTCGCCGGCGCCGCGGCCTTCCTCCCCAAGCCCATCGGCATGGACCGCCTCTGGTCCGAGATCGAGCGCCTTCTGCCTCGCGCCCAGCCCTAAGTCCAAAGGCCCGGCCGGCTGGGTCCCAAGGACCCGTGCTCGTCTGGTACTCTTTCCAGCCCGGGCCTAGGCCCAAGGACTCCTGGGCGCGGACGCCCCGCCTGCTACAATCTAAACGTTCCCGGTAACGGGAGCGCCTGTAGCCCGGAGAATAGGCTCCGGGGTATCCACGATCCGGCCGAAACCGGATGGGCCCAGGGGAAGAGATCGACGTTCGATCGCTTCCCCTGATTTTTTTAGAGGAGGACGATGAAGACCGCGGAAGTGTCGATGTTCATCATCGAGGACGACGCGTATTTCCGCGAGACGTTCATCGACGTCATGGGACTACGCGGCATCGAGGTCCAGGGCGCCGGCTCCGCCGTCGAGGGCTTGCGCATGCTGGAGACGGCCAGGCCCTCGATCATCATCCTCGATATCCAGCTGCCCGACCTCGACGGCTTCCAAATCTGCCGCCGCATCAAGCACATGGAGGCGTTCAAGGACACGCCCGTCATCTTCATTTCCGCGTCCTCCCGCTATGCCGAGGCCCAGGACCGCGTGGAGATGTTCCTGGCGGGGGCGAGCGCCTTCCTGCCCAAGCCGATCACGATGGATCGCCTTTGGGCCGAGATCGAGGCGCTTCTCGAGCGGGGAGGCCGTTCTTGACACTGCGTTTTCGCCCTGCTATCATTAGAAAGTCTTCGCAACCCGCAGCCCGTAGCGCCCGAAAATCCCAAAACTTCACAGCGCCGCATTCCTGACCGCTAAGGAGATATTCATGGCCGAGATCCAATTGACGGACGAGACTTTCGACAAGGACGTCGTGCAGAGCGCCGAGCCCGTTTTGGTCGATTTTTGGGCGCCTTGGTGCGGCCCTTGCCGGATGCTCGCCCCCGTCATCGAGGAGCTCGCCAAGGAATACACCGGCAAGGTGAAGGTCGCCAAGATCAACACCGACGACCATCCCAATGCCGCGAGCCGCTTCAAGATTTCGGCGATCCCGACCCTGCTCTTCTTCAAGGGCGGCAAGGTCGTCGAGCAGCTCGTGGGCGTGCACTCGAAGGCCGAGATCAAGAAGACCCTGGATTCGCTGGTCGCCGCCGCCTAAGGGCTTTCCGTCGTCGCCGTTCGCCGCATCGCCGCTGGCCGCTTTCCGAATGAAGCCCCGTCTCTACCTCGTCGACGCGCACGCATACCTGCACCGCGCCTACCACGTCCTCGTCCTGAACAACTCGAAGGGTGAGCCGGTGGGGGCTCTCTTCGGGTTTGCTCGCGCGCTTCTTCAGATCATGAAGCGCGAGAAGCCCGACGCCCTGGCCGTCTGCTTCGACCACCCCGAGCCGACCTTCCGGCACAAGGCATACGAGCAGTACAAGGCCACGCGCAAGGAGATCGACGAGGACCTGGTCGGCCAGCTCAAGCGCGCCCTGCCCATGGCCGAGGCCATGGGACTGTGCTGCGTGGAATGCCCGGGATTCGAGGCCGACGACATCATGGCCACGCTGGCGCGCCGGGGCGTCAAGCAAGGCTACGACGTCGTGCTCGTCACGGGCGACAAGGACGCCCTGCAGATGGTCTCTCCCGGCATCCGGGTGCTGCGGGACGTGACCAACTCCGTCTGGATGGACCCGCCGCAGGTCGAGGCCAAATACGGCATCAAGCCCTCCCAGGTCGTCGATTACCTGGCCCTCATCGGCGACGCCTCGGACAACGTCCCCGGAGTGCGCGGCATTGGCCCGGCCGGGGCCTCGAAGCTCCTGGGCCGGTTCGGCGCTCTCCCGGAGATCTTCAAGGCGGCCAAGAAGGGCGATCCCTTCATCAAGCCGGCGCAGGCCCAGGCCCTGCTCGAGGGGGAGAAGGACTCCGCGCGCTCCCTGGAGCTCCTCAGGCTTCGGCAAGACGCGCCGCTCAAGATCGATGTCGACGACTGCCGCAAGCGCGATCCCGATCCGGTCAAGCTGCGCGAGGCCTTCGAGGCCCTTGAGTTCGGCTCCTTGCTCAAGGAAATGCTGGGCGGCGGCGAAGGGCAGACGACGACGGAGGCCGCGCGACGGGCGCCGGTCTCCGAGTCGAGCGGGGGCACGGCCGTCGCCGTCGCGCCGGCCGCGGCCGTGGCGGCGGTCACGGAGGTCTCCTTCGACAAGCTCGCCAAGGAGCTTTCCGCCGCCAAGGAGATCTATCTGACGGCCGCCAAGGCCGGCGACACCCTGGTCGATCACTCGCGCGTCCACCTGGCCCTCGGGCTTTCCGATGGGCGCGTCGCCTGCCTTTCCGAGGCCGAGATCAAGACCCAAGCCGCCGCGATCAAGAAAGCCCTGACGGGCAAGGCGCTGAAGGTCGGCCACCACCTCAAGGAGACGATCGCCGCCCTCGACCTTCTCGGGCTTGCGACGCAGCCTCCTTATTTCGACACGCTGCTCGCCGCCTACTGCCTGAGCCCCGTCCGCCTCAAGGCCGACGCCGGGGAGGACGGCGACTGGAAATCGCCCCTGTTGGCGCGCGCCGGCCGCGCCCTGGCCGTCCGCGAGCTCAAGGAGAAGATGCGCGAGGAGGGCGTGCTCAGGCTCTTCGAGGACGTGGAGATGCCGCTCATGCCGGTGCTTCGGCAGATGGAGCGCGCCGGCGTCGGAGTGGACGGCGCCTACCTCAAGCGGCTGGGGGGCGAGTTCGAGGCCGAGATATCCCGTTTGCAGCGCGAGCTCGACGACTTGGCGGGCTTTACCTTCAACGTGAACTCGCCCAAGCAGCTGGGCGAGCTGCTTTACGACAAACTCGGCCTGCCGGTGCTCCACAAGACGGCCAAGGGCGGCCGCTCGACCGACGAGGAATGCCTCAACGAGCTCTCGCGCCAGCACCCGCTGCCCGGCAAGGTCCTGGAATACCGGGAGCTCTCCAAGCTCAAGAGCACCTACATCGACGGGCTGCTTGCGCGCCTCGACGCGGCGACCGGGCGGGTGCACACGCGCCTGGAGCAGACCGGCGCCGAGACCGGGCGGTTGTCCAGCGTCGATCCCAATCTGCAGAATATTCCCGTGCGCTCGGCGGCCGGACAGAAGATCCGCCGCGCCTTCGTCGCCGGCGAGGGCCGCGTCTTCGTCGCGGCCGACTATTCCCAGATCGACCTGCGCGTCCTCGCCGAGGTCTCCAAGGACCCCGTCTTGCGCGAGTCGTTCGAGAAGGGCGAGGACATCCACACGCGCACGGCCTGCGAGATCTTCCGCGTCGGCCCGGAGGGCGTCGACAAGGAGATGCGCCGGCGGGCCAAGGCCGTCAATTTCGGCATCGTCTACGGCCAGACGCCCTTCGGCCTCGCCGCCGCGCTCGGCATCCCTCAAAAGGAAGCCGCGGCGATCATCCACCGATATTTCGAGCGCCTTCCGGGGGTCTCGCGCTGGATCGAGGCCAACCTGGAGGAGGCGCGCCGCACCGGACGGGTGCGCACGTTCCTCGGGCGCGTGCGCCAGCTGCCCGAGCTCGCGGCCAAAAACACCGCCCTGCGCCAATTCGGAGAGCGCGCGGCGCGAAACACCCCGATCCAAGGCGGCTCGGCCGACATCATCAAGCTGGCCATGCTGAAGGTCCAAGAAGGCCTAGACGCCGGCAAATTCCAGGCGCGGATGCTGCTGCAGATCCACGACGAGCTGCTCTTCGAGGCCCCGACGGACGAAGTCAAGCCCTTCGCCGCCTGGGTCAAGAAGATCATGGAGCACGCCGCCGATTTCGACGTACCGCTCGTCGTGGACGTCAAGGCGGGCGTGAATTGGCAGGATATGGAGAAGCTGAAATAGATGGCGGCGCGCACCTTCTCCCACGATCCCATCAGCTTCGGCCGGATGCCCCCGGCGATCAAGGGCCTGATCATCGCCAATATCGCGGTGTTCGCGGTGGCGTCGCTGGTAGGCCCCAAGTTCTACGACCTCTTCGGGCTGGTGCCCCAGCACGTCATCGCCGACCGGTGGGTCTGGCAGCCCGTCTCCTACTTGTTCGTCCACGGCGGGTTGATGCACCTGCTCTTCAACCTCTTCGCCCTGTGGATGTTCGGCATGCCCGTCGAGTCCCAATGGGGCAGCCTGGAATTCCTCAAGTTCTACTTCATTTGCGGCCTGGGCGCGGCGGCGGCGCAGATCGCGCTGGCTCCGCACTCGATGGTCCCGGTCATCGGCGCCTCGGGACCGATCTACGGCCTCCTCGTGGCGTTCGCCATGCTGTATCCGGACGCCGTCGTCTATCTTTACTTCCTCATCCCGGTCAAGGCCAGCCACATGGCCATCCTCTTCGGCCTCGTCGAGTTCTTCGCCGGCACGACGGGCGCGACGCCCGGCATCGCCCGCTTCGCCCATCTCGGCGGCATGGTGACGGGCTACATCTACATCCGCTGGTGGTGGATCATCAAGGTCCGGTCCAAGGCCTTCTTCCAGCAGTTGGCGCGCGCCCCCTCGGCCATCGCGCCGCCTCGCCCGCGGCCGGCGAGGAAGCCCCTGGAGAGGGCGCCGGAGGAGGCCGCGCCAAAGCCCGAGGAGCCGATGGCGGAGATCGACCGCATCCTCGATAAGATTCTCGTCAGCGGGCTCGACTCGCTGACGGACGAGGAACGGCGGATCATGCAGCGCTACTCCGACCGGATGAAGCATTGAGATGAAGGCGCTGCGCGTGGGCCTGACGGGCGGCATCGGAGCGGGCAAGTCGACCGCGCTGCGCGAGTTCGCGCGGCTGGGCGCCCGCACGCTCTCGCTCGACGAGGTGGCCCGGCGTCAAGCTCGTCCTGGGACGGCGGTCCACCGGGCGCTGGCGAGGGCTTTCGGCACGGCCGACCGCGCGGCGCTGGCGCGCCGGGTCTTTTCCGACTCGCGAGCCCGCCGGCGGCTCGAGCGCCTGACGCACCCGCCGATCCTGCGCGAGATGCGGCGCTGGCTTTCGAGCGCCTCGGGGGTGGCCGTCGTCGACGTGCCGCTGCTTTTTGAAGGCGGCTATCAGCGCGAGTTCGACGTCACCCTCTGCGTGTCGGCGTCCGGGGCGGCGCGCTTGCGGCGGGTGCTCGCCCGCGACCGGGCGAGCGCCGCCCAAGCGCGGGCGCGCATGGCGGCCCAGATGAGCGACGCCCGCCGGCGCCGCCTGGCCGATGTCGTCATCCTCAACGAAGGATCTCCCGCCGCGTTTCGCGCGCGGGTGCGGCAATACCACCGAGGCCTCGATTTACTCGCACGCGGAGCGCGCGTCGCGCGCCGCGCTCAAAACTAGGAGCATCCTCATGGAAAGCACCACGCAGCCAAAGCAGCCTTCCCAGACTCAAGCCCAGCCGGCTCCGACGTCCGCGCCGACCGCCGCCACGGCCGCCCGCCAGCTGGACGTCAGCCAGCTGTCGAAGATGACCGTCAGCGAGCTGACCGGCATCGCCAAGGAGCTCAAGCTCGAGGGCCTCTCGGGCCTGCGCAAGCAGGAGATGATCGCCAAGATCCTCGAGGGCCAGCTCAAGGCCAACGGCATGATCTACGACGAGGGAGTGCTCGAGGTCCTGCCCGACGGCTTCGGATTTTTGCGCTCGCAGGAGTACAACTACCTCGCGGGGCCCGACGATATTTACATCTCGCCTTCGCAGATCAAGAAGTTCGGGCTGCGCAAGGGAGACACGGTGGCGGGCTTCGTTCGTCCGCCCAAGGACGGCGAGCGCTTCTTCGCGCTGCTCCAGGTCAAGACCGTCAATGGCGTCGAGACCGAGAACATGAAGGAGCGGCCCTTCTTCGACAACCTGACGCCCTTGCATCCGGACAAGCGCTACACGCTCGAGACGACGCGCGAGGAGTTGACCACGCGCCTGATGGACCTCATCGCCCCGATCGGCAAGGGCCAGCGCGGCCTCATCGTGGCCGCGCCCAAGACCGGCAAGACGGTCATCCTGCAGAAGATCGCCAACGCCGTCGCCAAGAACAGCCCGCAGTCCGTGGTGCTCGTGCTGCTCATCGACGAGCGCCCGGAGGAAGTCACCGACATGCGGCGCTCGATCAAGGGCGAGGTCGTGGCCTCCACGTTCGACGAGCCGGCCGACCGGCACGTCCAAGTCGCGGAAATGGTGCTGGAGAAGGCCAAGCGCCAGGTCGAGCTGGGCAAGGACGTCGTCATCCTGCTCGACTCGATCACGCGCCTGGCCCGTGCCTACAACACGGTGACCCCGTCCTCCGGACGGGTGCTCTCGGGAGGCCTGGAGGCCACCTCGCTGCAGCGTCCCAAGCGCTTCCTGGGAGCGGCGCGCAACATCGAGGAAGGGGGCAGCCTCACGATCATCGGCACGGCCCTCGTCGAGACCGGAAGCCGCATGGACGAGGTCATCTTCGAAGAGTTCAAGGGCACCGGCAACAGCGAGGTCTATCTCGACCGCAAGCTGGCCGATCGCCGCATGTTTCCCGCCATCGAGATCAACCGCTCGGGCACCCGCAAGGAAGAGCTGCTGCTCTCCGAGGACGAGATCAGCAAGATGTGGATCCTGCGCAAGGTCCTCGCGCCGCTGTCCTCTGTGGAGTCGATGGAGCTCATGCGCGACAAGCTCCTGGCGACCAAGTCCAACAAGGACTTCCTCAGGTCGATGGAGATCTCCAACCTCGCCAACGGATGAGCCGCGCCGCGCGCTGGACCGCCGGGCTGGCTTGTCTTCTAGCCGCCGCCGCGCCGGGGCGCGCGGCCGTTTCGGCCCAGGAGTGGGCGCGCTACTCCGTCATCACGCCCGCGGGCCCGGCGGAGCCGTCTCCGGCGTTGTTTCACCAGCTCAAGCGCCTAGTCTGGACCGTCCATAAGGTCACGCGCAAGGACGCTTCCGCCGCGGCGCTGGCCAGGGAATACGGGACCACGGTCAGCTGCCTCCAGACGACCAACAACGATGAACTGCTGCTCCTCTATCCCGGCCGGCGCCTCACCGTCCTCAATTATCGCGGGAGCGGCCGGCTCTACGAGGTCCGCAAGGATTCCGAGACGCTCAATGAGATCGTCGGACACTATCACCGCGACAGGGTGGGCGCCTTCCGGTTCAAGGAGGCGGTCGTCTTCGCCAACCGTCTGCCCGGCGTGGCTCTGCTGAGCGATTACGAGTTCCTCAAAGGCGCGCGCATCCTGCTGCCGAACGTCCGACGGCGCTTCGACGGCTATCGCTTCCCCGTCGACGGCCTCATCCGCATCACGTCGGGCTTCGGCTGGCGTTTCCACCCGCTGCTTCACCGCACGCGCATGCACGACGGATTCGACATCGCCAAGCCGTGGGGCACGCCCGTATTCCCGGCGCGCAGCGGCAGGGTCATCCGGACCGGTTGGGCGGGCGGCTACGGCCTGCTCGTCGTGATCCGGCATCCGGACGGCTACACGACGCGCTATGGGCACCTCTCCAAGATCCTGGTCCACGTGGGCCAGATCGTGCAGCGCGGCCGCACGCTGATCGGGCGCGTCGGCTCGACGGGCCTGTCGACCGGCCCTCACCTGCACTTCGAAGTCCGCAACCCCGCCGGAAGGCCCATCAATCCGATGGTAAAAATCGGCCGGCGCTGAGGTTGACAACCGGCGCCGCCGAGGCTATCCTTCGTGGGTTCCATGACGATCCTGGGACTTTCGCTGCTCACGCTCGTCCTGCCGGCTTGCGCCCAAGACTCGGCCCTTGAGGCCCGCCTGACGAGCGTCACGGGCACGGTCTATCTCCATCTCCACGGCCAGCCGGACGGAGACTACATCCAAGCGCAGGCAGGGGCTTCGCTGGAGGAGGGGGACGTCGTGCGCACCGGAGACGACGGCTCGGCCGAAGTGACGTTCCAGGGGCCGTCGGTCGTCGACTTGACGCCCAACACCGATTTCGCGGTCAAGTCGCTGGCGCCCGACGACGCCGAATTCGACTTGGGGCTGGGCACGCTCATCGCGAAGATCCAGCATCTTTTGGAGGGCCGGCAGCTCCGCTTCGCGACGCCGACGGCCATCGCCGCCGTGCGGGGGACCGAGCTCGGCGTCTCTCAAGACGGCAACGACGAGCCGGCGCGCGTCGGCGTCTACGACGAAGGCCGCGTCTCGGTCAGCGAGCCGGGGCAAGAGGCTCAGGTCCAGCTCGGGCCGGGGCAGGAGACGGAAGTCTACCGCGGCCGGCCCCCCCAGGCGCCTCGGCCGCTGCGGGCGCTGGCCGTTTACCGTGCGCGCTTCCAGGCGCTGCGCCGGCGCCAAGCCTACTGGCGGGCGCATTGGCGTCCTCGCTCGCGAGCGAGGCTTCGGGCCCTGCGCCGGGCCCTACTGCGCAGGCCGGTCGTGAAGGCTCGCCTGCTGCACCGGGTGCGCGTCGAGCAGCGGCGCTCGTTTAGACCGTTGGAGCAGCGGCGTCGCCGATGGCGGCAGCTGCGGCGCACGGAACTGCGGCAAGACCGCCGGCGCCGGCCTCTCCAACGCGGGCGCAGGCGCAGGCGCCGGCCGCAATAGGCCGACCGCTCAGCTCACGCCGTCCTCGAGCAGCTCCTCGATTTTGGCGAGAAGCTCCTTTCGAGTCACCGGCTTGGTCAGGTAGCTCGTGCCGCCGACCTCCAGGTTCTTGAAGAAGTCGATGTCGCTGTGGGAGGCGGTCAGGAAGAGGACGGGCAGGCCGCGGTAGCGCTTGTCGGCGCGCAGCTGGCGGCAGAGCTTGAAGCCGTCCGGGCCCGGAAGGCGGACGTCGAGGATGAGGAGGTCCGGTTCCAGGACGTCGAGCTGGCCGATGAGCTCCGTGCCGTCGGTGAAGGTGACGACGTCGTAGTCGCGATCGAGCCACTGCCTCGCGATGGCCAGGAAATCGGGCTCGTCGTCCACCATGACGATGCGGCGGGTCTGCTTGGCCTGCTTAAGCATGATAACCCTCCTCGCGCGGCGGCGCCTGTGGGGCGCCGCCGGTCTGGGCGATGAGGCCGATGAGCTCCTCATGGTCGTAAGGCTTGAACACGACGTGGTCGACGCGCTCCTCGCGGCCGCGCCGCTGAGCCTTCCCCGGGCTGCCGGCCGTCATGACGATGATCTTGACCGATTGCGTGCGAGGGTCGCCTCGCAGCCGATGGCAGACTTCCCAGCCCTCCATTTGAGGCATCACGTTGTCGAGCAAGACGACGTCGGGCGGGCGTTGGCGGGCCTTCTCCAGGCCCGCGGGGCCGTCGAGCGCCGTATCCACCTCGAAGCCGCTGGCTTTAAGCCGCATCGCCAGCATTTCGACGAGGTCCTCTTCGTCGTCGATGATCAGCACCTTCGGCCGCGGCTGGCCTGGCTGGGCGCCGGGCGCCGGCTGGATCATGAGCTCCTCCTTTCGGCCGGGACGCCGGCCGGGGCGAACTCGGGCAGCGCGAACGAGAACCGGCAGCCCAGGCCGGGAACGCTGTCGACGGTGATGCGGCTGTCATGCAGGTCCATGATGTCCTTGGAAATCGCCAGGCCGAGCCCGGTGCCCTTGTAGCCGCTGCCGCCCACGGCCCGGTTTATCTGCACGAACTTGTTGAAAAGGTCCTGCACCTTGTCCGGAGGGATTCCCGGCCCGTCGTCGGCTACGGAAAAGACGACGCTGCGGGGGCCGCCCGCGCCGCCCTGAGCCGCGGCGCTGACGACCACCCGGCTCTTGGCGAAACGCAGGGCGTTGTCGAGGAGGTTGACGAGCACCTCGGCGATCATCTCGGGGTCGGCGAAGACGGGCGGCAGGCCTTGCCCGAGCTCCTTGCGCAGCTCCACGCGGCGCGCTTGCGGCCTGGCCTCGAAATCGGAAACGACCTCCTCGATCATGACGGCGGGATCGGCCTTGCGGCGACGCGCCCGCGCCTGCCCGGATTCTAGGCGGGAGAGGTCGAGAAGGTTGTTGATCATCTTGGTCAGGCGGATCAGGTTGCGGTGCGCCAGCTCCACGACCTCGCCTTGGCGGGGCGCCAGCGACCCGAGGATGCCCTCGCGCAGGTTGTCCACGGCGCCTTTGATGATCGTCAGCGGCGTGCGCAGCTCGTGGGAGACGGTCCCGATGAGCTCGTCCTTGAGCTGGTCGAGGCGCCGCCGCTCCTTGACCTCGGCGCGCAGCTGCTCGACGCGCTGCAGCTCCGTGATGTCGCGCAGCACCGCCAGGAGCGCGGGCTTGCCGCGCCATTGCACCTCGCCGACGCGGATCTCGAGGATCGTCTCGCCAGCCGGACCCTTGAGACGGTGCTGGCGGGTCATGCCGGCGGACAGGGGAAAGCCCAGAGGCTGCTCGCGCAGCTCCTGCGCCTTGCGCCCCAGGAGCTTTTCGGCGGAAGGATTGACGAACTGGACGATGCCTTGCTCGTCTACGATGACCATGCCGTCGGGAGAGTGGCGCACGATGCTCTCGGTCTGATTGAGCAATTTCTGTCGCTCGATCGCGTACCAGATGGCCCTCTTGATCAGGCGCGAGTCGGAGGTGGCCTTGACCATGTAATCTTGGGCGCCCAGGCGCATCGCCTCGAAGGCCATGCCCTCGTCGCCGAGATTGGTCATGACGAGGATGGGAATCTGAAAGCCGCGGTCGAAGACGCGCTTGATGGTGTCGAGGCCGCGGCTGTCGGGGAGGCTCAAGTCCAGGAGGAGCGCGTCAAAGCGCGCCGTCTCGAGGAGCTTGAGCCCCACCTCCAGGCGGTCCGCCCGCTCCAGCTCGAACTTGAGGCCCATCGAATCGGGCTCGTCGAGGCACATTTTGATGATGTCGGCGTAGTCGACGTCGTCCTCGATGAGAAGGAGCTGGATTTTGTCTGGAAACGGCGGCCGCGCGGGCGTCATGGCGCGCTCCGAAGGGGCAGAGTGACGATAAAAACCGCTCCTCGATCGGGCTGCGCGCTGGCGCTAATCCAGCCGCCGTGGCGCATGGCGATGCGCCGGCAGATCGCAAGCCCAAGGCCCGTGCCCTCATACTCGGCGCGGGTGTGGAGGCGCACGAAGGGCTCGAAGATGCGCTCGGCTTGCCCCGGGTCGAAGCCTATGCCGTCGTCCGATACTGAGATATCGACGAAGCCCGGCTTGCCATCTCGGGCCGAGACCTCGACGCGGGCGGGCTGCCCGGGCCTGTGGAACTTCACGGCGTTGGCGATCAAGTTCTGCATCAGCTGGTGCATCTGGAACGGATGAGCCCACACCGCGGTCAGCCGGCCGATCGAGACTTGAGCCTTCGCGCCGGACGGGCCCAGGTCCAGGCCGGCCACGACGGAGGCCGCGACTTCGTTGAGATCCACGCGCTCGAAGGGCCGCGCGTCGCCGAAGACCCGCGAGTAGCGCAGCAGGTCCTCCACGAGCTGGGACATGCGCACGGCGGCGCGGCGGATGCGAAAGAGGAAGTCCCGGCCGCGCTCGTCGAGGCGCGCGCCGGCCTGCTTGTCCAGCAGGTCCCCGAAGGCGGAGATTTTGCGCAGGGGCTCCAGGAGATCGTGCGAGGCGGCGGAGGCAAAGCGCTCGAGCTCGGCGTTCGAGCGCGTCAACTCCGCGGCGCGCATGCTCGCCTCGGTGACATCCCGCGTCACCACCGCGAAACCCTGAAGCCGGCCGGCCTCGGAGCGGACGGCGGAGACGACGATGTTGGCCAGAAAGCGCGAGCCGTCCTTGCGCCTGCGCCAGACAGACTCTCGCTCCACGCGGCCTTCGGCCTCGGCTTGGCGCAAGACGGCCCCGGGCTCGTCGCGTCGCGTCTCGTCGTCGGAATAAAACAGGGAGAAGTCCTTGCCGATGATCTCCTCGGCCTTGTAGCCCTTGATGCGCTCGGCGCCGCCGTTCCAGCTGACGATGCGGCCCGAGGGGTCCAGCATCACGATCGCATAGTCCCTCACGGCGTCGACGAAGAGACGGAACTGGCGGTCCGCGTCGGAGGCGGCGCGCAGCGAGAAGACCGCCATGGGCTCGTCGCCGTCTACGGCGATCCAGGCGGCTCGGAAGTCGATGACGGCGTCGCCGAGGCGGTAGACTCCGGTCGTCAAGGTCCGGCTGCGCAGCGCCGCGGCCGCGGGGTTCTCGGCCAGGGGGTCTCCGGCGCGCGAGCGCAGGGGCAGCAGGCGCTCGACGGGGCGGCCGAGGACGTCGGCGTGAGGGCGGCCGGCGAGGGCGTCGAAGTCGGCGTTGGACCAGCGCACCCGGCCGTCGGGACCCGTCCACGCCACGGCGGCGCCCGTCGCCGCCAGGGCGAGCTCCAAGCGTTCAGCCATCGATAGGATGGGCTTCATCGCCATGAAGAGCCGTTCCTCCGCCGTCGGAAGACCCTAATGAGATTTTAACGCCGCTCGTCGGCCGGGCGCAAGGACCGGCCGGTCACGCCTTTGTATTGGGTGTATTTTCCTGCCGAATCTGGGGTCGGGAGGGAGGGATTTGAGGATTCGTTGAGGGCTTGAGGCCGCGCGCGATGCGCCAAAGTCCGGCGGCGACGGGCAGGACCAGGCCGCCGAGGACGAGGAACGCGGCCTCGGTGGGGACGCGCACCCCGGCGACGACGCGCGAATGGGCCTGGAACAGCCAGCCCAGCCAAGGCACCACGGCCGCGGCCGTAAGCATGCTCAGCGACCACACCAGCCCTATGATCGTGGCGCGCGCGCTCTCCGGGGCCTCCGCCTTGACCAGGCTTTCGGACTGGATCATCGCGGCGGTCGAGCACAGGCCGATGACGAGGGCGGCCGCGTAAGCGGCCGGGCCGCTTCCGAGCGCGAACGTCCAGACTCCCAAGAGCGCCGTCCCCGCGGCGATGAGCCAGCGCCGCGTCGACGTCTGAAAGTATCGGCGGCTGGCCTGCTCGCGCTCCTCGGCGCTCGCGCCTGTGATGCGCGTCTGCGCCCGGGCCCCCAGAGCGCAGCTCAGCCAGCTCCCCGCGAAGGCTCCGGCCGAGTAAAGGGCGGTCAGCCACGCCATGACCCCGGTGGCGGCGACCTGGGTGTGTCCGATGAACAGGCCGAAGCCCTGGGCGACGATGAGGTAAAGCAGCATCATCTGCGCTAGGGCAGCGCCAAACCCGAGCGAGGCCCAGCGCAGCACGGCCTTGGCGCGCAGGGCCTTGAACGACTGGCGGATTTGACCGAGACTGATGTCGCCCCGGGCGTCGGGGCCGGGCCGGACCATCGAGAAGACGGCCAAGGCGCCCAGGCTCAGCACGACGCCGAAGACCCCGAGCGCGGCGCGAAAGCCCGCGGCCTTCACCGTCCAGGCGATCGCTCCGGGTCCCAGGATGCCGACGTACTCGATGACCCGCTGCGACCAAGTGCCGAAGCTGTTGAGGGCGGCGATCGACGACGGACCGTTGTGCGCCACGGCCATCGTCGATTCCGTGGTGCTGGTCGAGCCGATGAGGAGGTAGTCGGCGCCAAAGAGCAGCGAGAGCGTCTTGACCGTGGCGTGCGAGTAGCCGGCGAACATCAGCGCGGCGATCGCCGCGCGCAGCGCGAAGGACACCGAGTAGACCTTGCGCGTTCCGAACCGCGTCACCGCCAGCCCCCCGAGGATGTTGCCGGCTCCCAGGGCGGCCATCGAGAGCCCGGCGACCACGGCGGCCGCCGTGAAGCTGTCGGAGAGCGATTTGATCGCCTGGGGCACGATGAACGTCGCGGCCTCGCTCCACAGTTCGCCGGCGGCGACGCTGAATAGGAAGCCGCGCACGGTCCACCGGCGCACGGCCGCGGACTGCGGCGAAGGCGGCTCGGGAGCCTCGGGGCGCGCCGACGGCGCGCCGGAGGGTTCTGAAAGGCCGGCCGGCGCCGTCGCCGTCCGATCCGGCGCGGGCGACCCTTGCGCAGCGCGCTCGGCAAACCCGAGCCGCAGCGCCTCCTCGCGGACCCAGCGCGAGACCTCGGCGCCGCCGGCTTGCCGGATGCGCGGGAAGAAGCCAGGCGACGC
>DAIDHI010000064.1 GCA_027452025.1 Elusimicrobiota bacterium
GGCGGCGAAGCGCCGCTTCAGGGGCCGAAGGCCTCGGCGCGAGCGGGGATTGGGCCTACGCCGGGGTGGGACCTAAGGGCCGCTCCAGCACGATCACCCTGAAATAGCCTCGCAGCGGCCCGGGGATGTCGGCGACCGGCGTAAACGCCCTGCGAGCCGAGACCGCGGCGGCGATATCCTCCCAACGCCGGTCGATATGGGTCGCCAAGCGGCCGAGCACCGCCTCGGCCAGACGCCAAAGCAGGTTCGGCCGGCATCCCCTCGGCATGAACTTGTCCATCACGACCACGCGCCGGCCCGGCTTGACCAGGCGAAGCGCCTGGGCCACGACGGCGGCGCCGTCGTCCGCCACGGCGACGATCAGAGGGAGGTAGACGGCGTCGAAGCTGCCGTCGGCAAACGGCGGGCTCTGGGCATCGGCGATCTCCAGGCGCGCTTCGACGCCCAAAAGCCGCGCGCGCCGGCGCGCGCGGGCCAGCATCGCCTCGGAAAGGTCCAGCCCCGTGACGTCGACACCCTTGGGCAAAAGCGCAAGATCAAGGCCCGTGCCGATGCCCAAGACGAGCAGGGACCGGCCCGGGCGAAGCTCGAGCTGCGCCACGGCCTCGGCGCGGAGGTCTTGCAGAAAGCGCCGGACCACGAGGTCGTAGAACGGCGCCCAGACGGTATAGGGTTTATGCGGCATCGCCTCGGCAAAGCATGCGCTGCGCGCATCTTATAAAAAAGGGCGCGCCGTCATTTTCGTCGTTTCGATCCGAACTGTCCTGCCCCCACGGACATTAAGCTAGAATGCCGGCCGTGGACTTCTTCCTGGCGGGCCTTCCGGTCTTTCGGCGGCTGCCGGAGGGCTCGCTCGAGCGCCTGTCCCAAGCCCTCCATCTCCGGCGCTACCGCAAGGGCGAGTCCGTCTTCACCGACGAGGACGCCCCGGAGTCGGTCTACCTGCTCAAGTCGGGCCTGGTCAAGGCGGTCAAATACTCGCCCCGCGAGGCCCCGATCATCATGGAGCTGATCGCTCCCGGCGGCCTTTTCGGAATGATCGCCGTGCTCGAGCGCAAGCCCTACCCCGTGACGGCGGTCTGCATCCAGGATTGCGAAGTCTACCGCATCGGCGTCGACGACTTCGAAGACCTCATGAAGCGGCACCCGGACTTCGCCCGGGAAGTCTATCAGGAGATCGGCCGGCATCTGCGCCACGGGCAGACCCTGCGTTCGCTCTCCAAGGAGCCGGCGGAAAAGCGCATCATGTACATCCTGTGGATGCTCTCGCGCCTGGTCGGCAAGGAGCTGCCGATCCTGCGCGAGGATGTCGCCGAGATGGCGGGCACAAGCCCGGAGACGGCCGTGCGCTGCATGATCGAGCTGCGCCGCAAAAGACTCATCGCCTCGCGCTGGAAGCGCATCACCGTCCTCGACCCGGATCGCCTCAAAGCCCTCTCCGAAAGCGCGGCCTAGCCGGACGCCGTCGGCCGTTTTGTTGCGTTAGAAAAAGGCATGGATATCGGAAAAGCGCACCCGGAATTCCGGATTCCCCGCGCCGCCCTGCTGGCGCTGCTGCTGTCGGCGCCCGCGGCCCTCGCCTTCGGCGCGCCCGCCAGAGGCCAACTGCCCGAGGACCTCGGTCCGGCGACGATCGACGTCTCGGCTTATCCCGCGGAGTATCAGCGCACCTACCGAGAGGTCTTCGTGCCCTACTTCTCCCGCAACGGCGGCACCGCCCGAATGGTGAATTCGCCGCTGGTCACCTCCGACGAGTGGAAAAAGGAGATCGAGCGCATCCGGACGCGCATGCCTTGCTGCAGCAAATGCCCCTTTCTAAGCCTGGCCAACGCGCGGGCTCTGTGGCGCTTCATGGTCTACGACTCGGCGCGGCGGAAGACCGGTCCTAATGCCGCCGCCTGGCAAGCCCTGCGCAGCAAGCTGGTCGAGCGGTTCAACCGGCGGGACATCCGACGGTAAGTCGGCGGCTCGCGCGAGGGGAATTCGTTACGAGACGCCAATGGCCCGCGCACGCCGCGTTCCGATAGGATATATCACCGCCAAGGAGGGTGAAAAACATGCCTGAACGCACGGGAGAGAGCCGCGTTCAAACGAGAGACGGCCGGCCATCGGGGCTGGCCCGGTATCTGTCGCGCCCCGAGGCGCAGTTCGACATCCAAGGGGAGCTGGAGAAGATCAAGCAGTCCGCGACGTGGCGCGAGACCGGCCACAACGCCAAGGAGTTGGTGAAATATCCCGACCTGAGAATCGCTCTCATCGCCCTGAAAGCCTGGAAGCGCATCGAGGGGCACAGGGCCGACGCGCGCATCTCGGTCCAGACCGTCTCCGGCCGCATCAAGCTGCACCTGCCCGATGATACCGTCGAGCTGCCGGTTGGGCGGTTTCTCACCCTGGAGCGCGGGATCAAGCACGACGTCGAAGCGGAAGAGGAGAGCGCCTTCCTGCTGACGATCTGCTGGCCGGCGGCAACGCCGCGCCAGGCGCGCGGGGAAGCGGTCCGGACGCTGGATTACGCGACCGTCGAGGCCCCGGCCAAGCTGGTCGACTATCAGCCCGGATCCGTCGTCAGCAGGCAACTCCTGAAGAACGGGGCGGGCAACGTCACCGTCTTCGCTTTCGACGAGGGCCAGGGACTCTCGGAGCACACGGCGCCCTTCGACGCCCTGGCGCATGTCCTGGAGGGAACAGGGGAGATCGCCGTCGCGGGCCGGGCGCAGCTTCTGAGCGCCGGAGAAGCGATCCTCATGCCGGCAGACCAACCCCACGCGATCAAGGCCGTCAAGCGCTTCAAGATGATGCTGACGATGCTGCGGGGCTGACCGTGATCAAAATCAAACGGGTGTACGAAGCTGCGTCCCGCAGCGACGGCTATCGAGTGCTCATCGACCGGCTTTGGCCGCGAGGCCTGACCAAGGACAAGGCCAAGGTCGATCTCTGGCTCAAGGAGGTCGCGCCCAGCACGCAGCTGCGCAAGAGCTTCGGCCACGATCCCGGAAAATGGGGAGAGTTCCAGATGGAATACGGCCGCGAGCTCGATCAAAAGAATGAGCTCCTGCGGGAAATCAAGAACATCGAGCGGGATCACAAGGTGGTGACCCTGGTCTACGGCGCCAAAGACGACCAGCACAACGACGCCGTCGTCTTGCTCAAGAGACTGTCCAAGCCGCGGGATTGAGGCCATGGCCCGGCGGCGGGGCAGGATCGACGCGCAGCTGGTCAGGGCGGCGCGGGAATGGCGAAGGCTTATCGATCGAGGACCGCGGGCTCGACGGTGACGGGCGCTTTCAGGCTGTTGGAGATCAGGCAGTATTTTTTCGCGGTCTGCAGCAGGGCCTCGGCCCGCTCGCGCTCCGGGCAGCGCACGTCCACGCGCAGCTTGATCTTGGAAAACGCCGCGGGCCCGCCGGTCTTGTCCACCGTGCCCTCGGCTTGGCAGCGGTAGCCCTCGACTCCGAGCTTGGCTCTTTGCGCGAGCGCCTCGAAGGTCAGCAGCAAGCAGAGGCTGACCGACGAGAGAAGCAGATGCTCCGGGCTCCAGACTTGGTCGGTGCCGCCGAACTCGGGCGGCGCCCCCGCGAGGATCTGCGGCCGGGGAGCAGCGGCGAGCGCGCGCTGGCCGCCCTCCGTCCAGTCCAGCTTCACGCTGAAGTCCATGGGATACTGCGGCATATTTCCTCCTTTCGTGAGATCCGGAGAGCTTAACCTTTTTCGGCGCCATTGCGTTGCCCGGGGAGGATATGCCGCAGGGCGACTTCCGGAGAAATCGCGAAAAGATGCGCGCCGTCAGTTTTTCCGCCGCCGGCCGGGACTAAACTTTGATCATGGACTTCAACCGGACGCCCGCCGTGGCCATCTGGGAGGTGACGCAAGCCTGCCAGCTGGCCTGCGTCCATTGCCGGGCCGAAGCCCGGCCGTGGCGGGCCCGAGGGGAGCTTTCCACCGCGGAAGGGCTGGCGCTCGTCGACCAGGTGGCGGCCGCAGGAGCGCCCTTGATGGTGCTGACCGGGGGCGACCCCATGGAGCGGCCGGATCTCGCGGCGTTCGTGCGCCGCGGGGCCCGGCGCGGAATACACATGGCCCTGAGCCCGAGCGCGACGCCCAAAGCGACCGCGGCGGCGTTGGCCGAGCTCAAGGACGCGGGCCTTCACCGCGTGGCGGTAAGCCTAGACAGCCATCTGGAGCGCGACCACGACGCCTTCCGCCGCGTGGCCGGCTCCTACCGCCGCACCCTCGAGATCGCTCGCGATGCCCGCGCGCTCGGTCTGCCGCTTCAGATCGGGACGACGATCACGGCGCTTAACGTGCGAGACCTGGAGGCCATGGCCCGGCTGGTCGGAGAGCTCGGAGCGGTCCTGTGGAGCGTCTTCTTCCTGGTGCCCACCGGACGCGCCAATCCCGCCCTCATGATCTCGGCCGAGGAATGCGAGGAGGTCCTGCGGCGCTTATACGACCTTTCCCGCAAGGCGCCCTTCGCCGTCAAGACGACCGAAGCCCCGCATTACCGCCGGATCGTGACCCAGAAGAGCGGCCGTCGGCCCGCCGTCGGCATCAACGACGCGAAGGGCTTCGTCTTCATCTCCCACCTGGGCGACGTGTTTCCCAGCGGCTTTTTGCCGCTGAAGGCGGGCAACGTGCGGGAGCGCGCCCTCCAGGACATCTATCGGGATTCGCCTCTGTTCCAGGCCCTGCGCGATCCCTCGCGGCTCAGAGGCCGCTGCGGCGCGTGCGAGTTCAAGGACTTCTGCGGCGGCTCGCGGGCCAGGGCCTACGCCGTGGCCGGCGATCCGCTCGCTGAAGATCCGCTCTGCGGCTACACTCCCGCCGCGACCTTGGCGCGGGAAGCCGCTTAAGCCTGCTCGGCTCCCTCGGCCCTCTCTGGCTCGGGGCTCAGTGCCCGAACCTTGGCGATGATCTTTTCGGCCTCCTCCGCCGAGAAGGCGTCATCGCAGGCGGGATAGAGGATGCGCTCTTCCTTTGAATTATGGTCGGCCAGGACCATAAGCATCGCCTTGGCCGACTCCTCGGCCAAGCGCCCGTTCCCGCTCTTGAGCGCTTGGAGGGCGGACGCCTTGCTTGCCCGGATGCGCTCATGCTCCATCAGCATGACGCGGATAGGGCCCTGGGCGAGCATCGGGATTTTGGCGCCGAGCGCGGGAAACAGCACGCCTTCCTCCCAATGAATATGCCGCTCCAGGCGCATATGGAACTCGTGAAACGGCTCGAACGACTCCTTGGGCCGGGCGTAATCGACGCCGGCGAGCAAGGCGTCGATCTCCCGATGGTCCTGTTCGAAGAACTGCGATATTTTTTGGGGCATTGATCCTCCTGTCCTCGTTAGTCGAGCGCCTCGGCGATCATCGGGCGCTGCGCTTGCGAAAGAAGAGCTTCCAGTCGAGCTCGCCCGCGCGATGGGCCCAATGCTCGAAACCTTTGTTTTCCAGCGCCCTGGCCAACGGCGCGGCCTCGAAAATCGAGCGCACGAGAAGGGTCTGGCCCTTGCGCAGCGGCGCCGAGGCGGCCATGACCTTGTTGAAGGGCTCGCCGCCGTCGCGCAGCTCCTCCCGGACGTCGATCTCCCGCGTCGCGGGCTCCTTGGCCCAACTCGGCCGTTCGGGCTCCTCCCCGGCGCAGACCACGGCGTTAAGTTCCGCCAGCAGAGCCGCCGGGTCGACGCCATGGGCGCGCGCCGCCAGCTCCAAAGGGTGGATTCCGCCGCAGCACATGTCGAGGCCGTGGCGGATGAGCACCTCCTGGGCCTTGGGGTAGCGCGCCGCGACCTCGTTGACGGTCAGGCTCAAGGCGATGAGCTGTTCCTTCTTATGCGACGCGACGCGCTTGATCGAGACCGACCAAGTTCCCGGCCCCTGCAAGACCGGCGTCCACTCGAACTCGCCGGCCTTCTCGGCGTTGAAGACGTAGAAGAGCGGCTTGGGATCGTGGTCGTTGACGAGCTTGAGGCTGCCGCCGACCGGCAGCCGTTCCCAAGCCGCGAATATCTTCGGGTGCCGCATCGGCGGCGGCACGGAGCGGACGTCGAGCATCACTTCGGTTTTCATTTTCAAATCCTCCCGCCTAAACGATAGCGCGCGGCGGCTGCGCCAAAATTGCGCTGCGGCATAATTTTCAGAAATGCCGCGCGCGGCGAACGCCCGTTACGGATCTTCGAAAAAGTTGCCGCAGCGCATATTCGCTGAGGCGCTCCCGGGCTATCCTGTCTTCAGCGGCGAGCGCCGCGAGGAGACAGGACATGAGCCAAGAAGTTTTGCTGGACGTGAGGGAGATGATCCCTCGCGAGCGGCATCCGAAAATCTTCAACACTTGGGAGAAGCTTCCCGTAGGCGACTCGATCAAGCTCGTCAACGACCACGATCCCAAGCCGCTTTTCTACGAGTTCCGCGCGGAGCGCACGGGGGAGTTCGAGTGGAGTTCGGTCGAGCGCGGGCCCGAGCGGTGGGTGGTGCTCATCAAGCGCGTCGCCCCATCGCCCACGAGGGCGCCCGAGGACGCCGCGCAAAGGCCCCAGTGGGCGCGCGACGGCGGCAAGCTCATCGACGTCCGCGAGGATCTGCGCAGCGGCCGCGAGCCGCTGCCAAAGATCATGGCGGCCGCTTCGGGCGTGGAGCCGGGAGAGGTCCTCGTCGTCCGGGCCACCTTCGAGCCTCGGCCCCTGTTCCAGGTGCTCGGCGCCAAGGGCTTCGAGGCCTGGAGCGAGGAACTGGGCGAAGGGGATTGGAAGGTCTACTTCCTGAGGCAGCCCGAGCACGGCGGCTGCGGCTGCGGCGGGCATGGCCACGGGCAGGCCGAGAAGCCCGGCCAGCTCTTGACGCTCGACGTCAGCCGAATGGACCCGCCCCAGCCCATGATCGAGATCCTTCAGAAGATCCAGGAGCTGGGCCCCAAGGATATCCTGGAGGTCAGCCACCACCGCGAGCCCGTGCCCCTCTATCCTCAGTTGGAGGAGGCGGGCTTCGAGCACGCCATTGAGAAGCTGGGGGAGAACCAGTTCCGGCTGCGCATTTGGAGAAAGCGCGATGCCTGATTCGCCGACCGCGGCGCCGGGGGCCTACGGCTCGACGGCGCCGTTTTTGGCCAAGGCGCCGCCGCTGTGGGTGCCGATGCGGCACTTTCTGGCGGCGGCGGCGGCGTTCGCGACGTTCGCGGCGGCCTTCGCCTACGGCGCGTTCGGCCACCGCCTCGCCGGCGCGCAGTTCCAGGCCCGCTTCGCCCTGGGCCTGGTGCACACGCTCACGCTCGGCTGGATCACGATGACGCTCTTTGGAGCGATGTGCCAGCTCGCGCCCGTGCTCTGGGAGACCTCGCTGGTCGCCGAGAGGGCGGTGAAGACCGCCTGGTGGCTGTTCATGATCGGCATCGCGGGCTTCGTGGGCCACCTATGGACGGCCGGCGATTATTTCTGGCCGGCCGTCCCGGTGGCCGCGGCGTTCGTGCTCTACCTTTACAGCTTCCTGCGCACGATGGCCTCGGCCAAGCAGCTCGACTGGACGGGCAAGCATCTGGCCCTGTCGGTGGGCTATCTCGTCGTCCTGGCCATGCTTGGCCTTATCCTGGCCTACGACGGACCCCAGGGACGGCTGCTCAACGATCCGGAAAGCCTGCTCGTGGCCCACGTCCACCTGGCGCTCATCGGCTGGGTGTCGCTGGCGATCATGGGCGTCTCCTATCGGCTGGTCTCGATGTTCTCGCTGTCGCACCTGCAATCGAAGACCCCGGGCAGGGTCGCCTTGGTCCTCGTCAACGTCGGTCTCATCGGCTTGGCCGTCGACTCCTTGTTCTTCGGCCGGCGCTGGATGGCGCTCTGGGCCGTGATCCTGGCCTGCGGCTACGGCGCCTACGCCTACCAGGTGCGCCAGATCTTCTCGGCGCGCAATCGCAAGCTCGATCCGGCGCTGAGCTACACCATCCTCGCGATGATCGGCGGCGCCGTCTGGGCGGTTCTGGGCCTTTCGCTGGCTTTCGGCTGGCTGCCCAACGATTCCGACGCGCGCGCCGCTTACGTGTTCTGCATTCTCCTCGCCTGGATAACGCCCTTCATCCTGGGGCAGATCCATAAGATCGTCCCGTTCCTGGTCTGGCTGCACGTCTACAGCAAGGGCTGGAAGCCGCCGGCCCGGCTGCCGAAGATGGAGGAGCTGACCCTGCGCCCGCTCGTCTGGGCCGAGCTCGCCGTCTTCGCTCCGAGCCCGTATTTGGGGATCGCGGGGTTCCTCGCCGAATCCAACGCCCTGCTCGAGGCCAGCGCGGCCCTGCTCCTCTGCGCCGCGATCCTTTACCTGGCGAACCTCGGCGTGACGATGCGCCACATCGTGAGGAAGGTGTCCTGATGGAAAAACTCAAGCGCGCCGTGGTCATGGCGTTGAAAAACGTCTACGACCCCGAGGTCGGCCTCGACATCGTGACCATGGGGCTGATCTACGGCATCACGATCACGCCCGAGGACATCGGCGTAGTCCTGACCTTGACCACCCGGGGCTGCCCGCTCGGCGCGACGATCACGTCCATGGCCGACGAAGCGCTGGCGGGCATCGCGGGCGGGCGCCGCGTCGCCTTATCCTTGGTCTGGGACCCGCCGTGGAATCCGAACATGATCACTCGGGAAGGGCGGGAAGCGTTGCGGCTTTGATGGGAATAGGCTCTGCGGGATTGCGGCGGCTGGATTGACTCGCGGCGAGGTGCTATAATCAAGCGACGCGGGCGTAGTTCAATGGTAGAATAGAAGCTTCCCAAGCTTCGGACGTGGGTTCGATTCCCATCGCCCGCTCCAGATTTAGCCTTCCTTCTCGTCCCGGTGGTCCCGGCCGCCGCAGGGCCCAACGGCCCTCGCGGGCGACGGTCCCGGACGCTAAACTGTCCGCATGACCATCCTCGCCCTGCTCGCAGGCCTGGCCTTCGCCGCCCGCGCCGGACAGCTCCCCAGCCCCTTCGAAGCCCAAGTTCCGGCCGCCGTCGAGAGAGGCTTGTCCGAGGATCCGTTTTTCGCCTCAAAGGTGGCGCTCAGCTTTTCGGGCCACGCCCAAGCCGTCGCGCAGCTTCCCGACGCCCGCGCGGCCGCAGGCTACCTGAAATGGCAAGTGGCCGGGCCGCAGCCCGTGGCCGCGCCGAGCCATGCCGCGGCCCTGCTGCTGGCGGGAGCGCTGGCCGCTCCGGCTCAGTTCAACCGCGTGGCCGCGCGCCTCGAGGAGCTCAAGCCCGGCCTCGGGGCCAGGCTCGTGACCTCCTTTCAGGAGGCCGCGCAGGGCGCGCGCTTTCCCGCGATGAAGCAGCTGCAAGACCTCGCCGGCCGCCTCAACGCCGGGGGCCAAGCCAAGAGCTACGGCCCACCCGCGACGGCGCTGCCGCGCCGCTAAGGCAGAAGCTCGGCCTCGGCCTGGCGCAGGCTCAGCGGACCGGGATGCGAGACGTCCAGCAGCTTCGGAGCGTCCGGACCGGCCTGGACGGTCGGGGTCGCGGACGAGGGAGCGTAGGAGGACAGCGCCGGGGTAGCGGAATCCTGAGGGGGCGCCTTTTGCGCCGGAGCCCATGAACCGCTGCCTGCGCTAGCGCCACCGCGAGCTTGGCCGGCGGCGGCGACGTTCTGGGACTGTTTCGAGGCCTGGCGCGTGTCGAGGACCGTGCCTTCGACAACGAAGCCCGCCTCGCCGTAAACGTAGGGAATCCACCAGAACTTGTTGTAGATCACCGCATCGAGCAGCACGTCGCCGTTGCCCTTCTCAAGAGCGTTGTCGACGGCCGTCTTGACGTTGGGCTGGCCGGCGGGGATGAAGATGATGATCGGGTCGACGTCCTCGCCGGTGACGCGGGGGCCGCGTTTGCCGGGGATGTCCACGCTCTTGGTCGACAACACGGTGAAGTCCATGATGCGGGTCATGCAGCCGGAGAGCAAAAGCCCTCCCGCGGCGATGCCGGAGAGAAAGACTGCGTCTCTGAGCGCGCGCATGCTATTGCACCCGTTGCGACGCCGGGAGCTTGATGGGCGTGCCCTCGACGACGTAGCCGCACTGGCCGAAGAGCAGCGGGATATACCAGCACTTGTTGTAGATCACGCCGTCGACCAGCAGATCGCCGCCGCTTTTCTGGAGCGCGTCGTCGACAGCCGTCTTGATGTTGGGCTGGCCGGTGGGGAAAAAGAGGACGATGGAGGACATGTCCTCGCCCTGGACGCGGGGCAGGCGCTGGCCGGGAATATCCGCGTTCTTGGTGGACACCGCGGTGAAATCGGCGATGCGGGCCATGCAGCCGCAGAGCATCGCCGCGGCGGCCGCCAAGACGGCCAGCCTCACTTGAGCGCTCCGGATTCCTGCGTCTGTCCGGTCTGCGCCTGAGCCACCAACTCGCCGCCCACCGACGCGGCGGCCAAATAGGTGCGCTTGCGCGCGTCGATTTCCACGTCGGGGAATTCCTGGGTCGAGACGAGGTTTCCGGCGGAGTCAAGGAATCGCACGAGCACGTCGTGCTTGCCCGACGGCACCTTGATGCGCGCCATCCGGATCTGGGCGGGAAGAGTGTCCCAGCCTCGGGTGTCGGCCACTTCGGTGATGGCGATGGCGGCCATCATCGTGGCCTTGGCCGCGCCCTTGCAGACGTATTCGGTCATGCCGCCGATCTGCTCGCAGCCCTTGGCGGCGGCTTTATAGGCGACCTGGGCCAGGACGTATTTGATCGCGGCGCGCGCGATGGCGCGCGTCTTGATGAGGGCCAGGCGGTCTTGGAGATCGCGCGAGGCGATGGCGGTGACGTCCTCCATGAGGAACGTCGAGCCCGCCGGCTTGCTGTCGATCCAGACCTCGGAGGAGGCGACGGGGTAAGGGTCCTGCTCGATCGCGGGATAAGCGACCGTGATCGCGTTGCCGGTCAGCCCGGCGACCAGCGCGTTCTTGGCCTGCGCGGCGTCGTTTTCGTCGCTCTGGCGCACCAGGACCATGGCGTCGTTCCAGGCGACCTGGAAGGTCTTGCTGATCTTGCGGGGGGCGACGCCGTTGTAGTGGATGACGACGAGCTCGCCGTGACGGCGGTCGCTCTTGGGCAAGTCGAACTTCGGCACGGGCGTTCCGTAATAGGCGGCGTAATTGGCGTAGGCGGCCCTGGCGGCGTTGAGCGAGATGCGCGCGTCGTCCATCTGCCCCTGGTCGGCGTAAAGCATGGCGTCGAGATAGCGCGCGAAGGCGTCGTCGCTGTAGGCGGCCTTGCCGACCTTGCGCTGGAGCTGGGTCAGGAACTCCTCGACCTTGCGGCTTTCCACGAGCGCCTCCTCGGGCTGGTTGAGGAAAACGTAGTCGAGGGCGCGGTAGACGTTCAAGAGCGTGTGCTCGAAAGGCTCGCCGGCGTAGTCCACGGTGTTGTCGTTGAGCAGCAGCATTCCGCCGGCTTTGGAGAGGCTGACCGTGTAGAGATCGTCCATGCGCTTCTCGGCGAGCTCGAAGCTTTGGTCGCTCTCCTTATATTTGCCCTCGTCGTGCTGGACGGCGCCCTTATCCAGGTAGAAGAGGACCTCGTTCTTCTGCCCGTATTGGGACTCCTTCACGCTGTCGAGGTAAGCATCGGCGCCGGCATAGTCGCGCTGGGCGAGCAGCGAGGCGATGTGCTGGCGAGTGGCGCCCGAGGGCCCGCTTTCGCAGGCGGCCAGCGCGGCGCAGGAGACGATCAAGATGAGGCGGGGGGACAGGCATGAAAATCTCATGGCAAGAGATTCTAACATATAGGCAGTTGCCCTGGGAGCCCTCCAGCTCGCGAATTGACAACGGCGAGGGCGGGTTGTTATGCTGGTCGAGCTCTCCATGCCGACGCTCGCGCTGATGTTCCGCCTCGGCTCGGCGCTGCTGCTCGCGGCTCCCGCGTCCGCTTCCACCGGTGCGCCCTCCTCCCTGCTCGCGCGCGGAAACCGCGCCTATTTCTCCGGCGACTACGACGCGGCCCTCTCCTTCTATCGCCGCGCGGCCCGCGTGAGCCCCGCGACAGCGCTTCCTTGGATCAACGGCGCGGTGATCCTCGACGAGCTCGGCCGCCGAAAGGAGGCCGTCTCCTGGCACCGGCGCGCGGCGGCGCTGTCCAACGACCCGGACTTATGGAGCGCGCTCGGCTGGGCGCAATGGCGGGCGCGGCAGTGGACGGCGGCCTCGGCGTCCTTCGAAAAGGCCCTCTTTCGCGACCCGCGCAACGCCTACGCACTGCTCGGCCTCGCCCGCGTCTGCCTGAGCCGGGGGCGTCCCTCCGAGGCGATCCCGTATCTGCATCGCGCCGAGGACGGCCAGCCGCTCCTGGACCTGGCTCCGTATTACGAGGGCCGCGCCGACGAAGCCCTGGGACGCGAGCGCGACGCCGTCGACGCCTACAAGAGGGCCGTGGTCTCGGATTCGTATTTCCTCGAGGCTCGCGACGCCCTGGGCCGCGCCGACCTCAAAAGGCGCGACTTCAACGACGCTTGGCGGCAGTTCGTCAAGATCCTGGACGGCGAGCCGCATAACCGCCGTTACATCTCGCTGGTCAACCGCCTCACGCCCCGCCTGACGCGCCGGGCGGTTTCCGCGCTGGTCTCGCATCTTCACGCCAGACCAGCGCCCGTCGTGCCGCTGCCCGTCGACGCTCCCGGAGTTCCGCTTGTCCGCGTCGGCCTCGGCACGGATTTCCTGGGCCGGCCCAAGAAGCGCCAATCGCTCTCGTTCAAGAGCAGCTGCGTCTTTTCCATCGCCGACGCGGGGTCGCGCCGCACGCGCATCGAGGGGGACGCCGGAGAGGTCTGGCGCATCGTCATGAAGCGAATCCGCCGCCGGCGGATGCTCGTCGTCTACAAGCCCTCCGGGCGCGCCGCGTTCTCGTCGCGGACCGCTCTGCTCATCCGGCCCCAGGACCGCCGGCGCGGCGTCCTCACCTTGGACCCCGTCTCGGGCGGCCGCGGCGCGGAGATCTCGGGCAAGGCCGTGCGCGGGGTCGTGGAGGCCTCGGTATTCAAGAGCACCCTGCGCGTCGTCAACATCGTGGACCTGGAAACGTATACCGAGGGCGTCGTGGCGGCGGAGATGCCGATCCACTCGCCTCTCGAGGCTCTCAAGGCCCAGGCGATCGTCGCCCGCAGCCACGCCCTGTTCATCATGAAGGTCAGCCGCCGGCATCGGCGACAAGGCTACGACGTATGCGACGGGCAGCACTGCCAGGTCTACGACGGGCTGCGCGCGGAGACCGACCGCTCGCGCGAGGTCGTCGAGGGCACGCGGGGAGAGGTTGTCCTCTACCATGGCAAGATCGCCCACGTGATCTATTCCTCGAATTGCGGCGGCTATACCCAGAACGGCGACGATTTGACCGGCTGGGGCTACGTCCCGTATTGGAAGCGCGTGGCCGACGCGGCCGGCGATCCTCCGCCGCCCGACTCGCCTTGGGCCTTGCGGCGCTGGCTGACCTCCTGGCCGCGGGCGTTTTGCCAGCCCTCCAACGACGTCTTTCCTTCCCATTACCGCTGGAGCCGCGTCATCCCCTGGAGCGTGATCGCGGCCAAGGCCGATCAGAAGCTGCACGTCGGGCGACTGCGCTACATACGGGTGCTGCGGCGCTCGGCTTCGGGAAACGTCAACGGGCTGCTCGTGGCGGGCAGCCGGCGCAAAGCCAAGGTGAAAGACGAGATGAAGATCCGCGACCTCCTGGCTCTGGGCCCCCTGCGCAGCACCCTGTTCGTCATGGACACGGAGTACGGGCCCGACGGCCGGCCTCAGGCCGTGGTCTTTCACGGCGGCGGCTGGGGCCACGGCGTGGGCCTGTGCCAATCCGGGGCGATGGGGCGCGCCGAGGCCGGGGAAAACGCCGAGCGAATCATCAAGTCGTATTTCAAGGGCGTCACGCTCGGCCGGCTCCAGTATTGAGCCAAATGAGCTATGATGGCTCCATGAAGCGCCTCGCGGCCTGGGCGGCCCTCGCGGCCTTTCCTTTGCTCGCCGCCTGCTCGGGCACCATCCCCGCGCGCAACGGCGAGCCCGATGAGAACCTCTCGGCGATCCTGATCGGCAGCCGGCTCATCGGACCGACGGGCGAGACCCGGTCGGGACGCCTCTGGATCAATTTGGAGGAAGACGGCGGGCGCGGCGGCGTGTATGCGTTGCCGCTTCCGCCCGGACAGCCCCTGCTCTATGAAGTGGAACCCGGCCTCTATCGCCTGGCGCCCACGCGCAACATCCTCGGCTGGCGCCAGGACCAGCTCGCCGTGACGATCCAAGGCCGCATCTATCACCTTCCGTTTCCCCGGGAACTGCTGCGGCACGAGGATATCCGGATCAAGCCTAGGAAAGTCGTGCCGATCGGCGTGCTCGTGGCCAAGCTCGAGCCCGTCCTGCCGGGCCAGGCGCCGCGCATCCGCGTCACGCTCGACGAGGACGTCGAGACGCGGCGGCAGCTGGTCCAGCGCTTCATCAGGGCGATGATGGATCCCAACGCCTCCTCCGATCTGCGCTCCACGGCGCTGGCGTGGACGCAGGCGCTCGACCAAAGCCTCGTCGACGTCCTCTCCGAGCCGGAAAGGCCCAAGCTCTACCAGCCCGCCCCTTGACCCTGCGCCTCTGCGCCGACGCCGGAGCCACCTGGATGCGCGTTTGCCTGGCGCGCGACGGGCGCGTCGAGAGGACCGCCCGAGTCCCCGCGGCCGCGCTCGACCGGCTCGACGCCCCCCTGCGCCGGCTTTTGCGCCGTTGGAAGGCGCCGCGCGTCGACGAGCTCATCATCGGCGCCAAGGGAGCGTGGGCTGCCGCCGGGCGCAGGGCCGCGGCGGCGCGGCTGCGGCCGCTGGCGCGCCGGACGGCCGTCATGTCGGACGTCGAGCTGCTCGCGCTCGCCTGCTTCGGAGGCGCTCCCGCGGTCCTGGTGGTCGCCGGCACGGGCTCGGTGGCGGTGGCCCGGCCGGCCCGCGGGAGGCTCTCGCGCGCCGGGGGCATGGGGCCGCTGCTCGGCGACGAAGGCTCGGCCTTTTGGATCGGCCGCGAAGCGCTTCGGCGGATGCCCGACGTCTACGGAGAGCGCCTGGCTCTTCGCCTGGCGCCTTTATGGAGCTTCCGCGCCCCCGAAGCGGTGCGTCGCGCGGCCGCCCTGTGCCCCTCCGTTTTGGCGCGCGCCGCAAGCGACGGCCGCGCCCGCGCCATCCGACGCGAGGCGGCGCAGCATCTGGCGGCGCTGGCCAAAGACGCCGCCCGCCGCGCCGGCCTGCGGCCCGGACGCGTGGCCTTTCACGGCGGGGTCTTCTCCGACGCCGGCCTGCGCGCGGATTTCTCGGCGGCGCTCGGCCGGGACTGGCGCTGCGTCGCCGCGCCGTCGCGCCCCGAGCTCGCCGCTGCCGCATGGACGTGGCCGGTTCGTAAACGCTAGAATCGCGGCATGAAGATCGCCCTGGGCGCGGACCACGCCGGCTTTCCGCTCAAGCAGCAATTGCGCGAGCTCCTCGAAAAGCTCGGGCATTCGGTGCAAGACCTGGGCACCGACGGCCCGCAGCCCGTCGATTATCCGGATTTCGCCCGCAAGGTGGCCGACGCCGTGGTCGCCGGCCGCGCGGAGCGCGGCATCGTCGTCTGCGGCAGCGGCGTGGGCGCCTGCGTGGCGGCCAACAAGGTCCCCGGCATTCGCGCGGGCCTGTCCAGCGACACGTTCTCGGCGCGCCAGGGCGTCGAGGACGACGACGTCAACGTGCTCTGCCTGGGCGCGCGCGTGATCGGCTCGGAACTCGCCGCCGACGTGGTCAAGGCTTTCTTGCAGGCGCGCTTCTCGGGCGCGGAGCGGCACCGCCGCCGGCTCGACAAGGTCCTGGCGATCGAAAAGGAATTCATGGGCAAGGGGAAGAAATGACGAGATCAAACCCTCTCAGGGAGCTGCGCCGCTTCGGCGTCAGCATCTGGTTCGACAACATCAGCCGGGCGCTGCTCAAGTCGGGCGAGCTCGCGCGCCTCATCGAGCAAGACGGCGTGCGCGGCGTCACCTCCAATCCGACCATCTTCGAGAAGGCCATTGGCCAGTCGCAGGATTACGACGGGGCGATCGAGCGCCTGGCGAAAAGCCGCCTGAGCCCTCCGGAGATCTTCGAGGCCCTGGCCATCGAGGACATCCGCGCCGCGGCCGACCTCCTGCGCCCCGTCTACGAGGAGTCGAAGTTCACCGACGGCTTCGTCAGCCTCGAGGTCTCGCCGGAGCTCGCGCGCGACGCGCGGGCCACCCATGAGCAGGCCGTGCGCCTCCACGGGCTCGTCGGCCGTCCGAACGTGATGATCAAGATCCCCGGCACGAAGGAAGGGCTCGCGGCGATCGCGAAGACGATCGAGGAGGGGATCCCGGTCAACGTCACCTTGCTCTTCTCCCAGGACCGCTACGGCGAAGTCGTCGAAGCCTACCTCACCGGTCTCGAGCGCCGCGCCGCCGCCAAGAAGGACCTCTCGCGCCTGGCCTCGGTGGCCAGCTTCTTCGTCAGCCGCGTCGACACCGCCGTCGACGCTCAAGTCTCCGACCCCGCCCTTCAAGGCCAGGCCGCCGTCGCCAACGCCAAGCTCGCCTACCAGACCTTCAAGAAGGCCTTCTCCTCCGCGCGCTTCGCCGCCTTGAGGAAAAGCGGCGCCCAGGTCCAGCGGCTGCTGTGGGCTTCGACGGGAACTAAAAATCCGAAGTACAGCGACGTCCTGTACGTCGAAGGCCTCATCGGCCCCGACACCGTCAACACCGTTCCGCCGGCTACGCTCGAGGCCTTTCGCGATCACGGCGCCTGCCGCCCGAGCCTCGAGGACGGGGTCGACGAGGCCCGCGCGCTTTGGGAAAAGCTCGGCCGCGCCGTGGACCTGGACGCCGTCATGGCCAAGCTCGAGGACGAAGGGGTCAAGGCGTTCGCGAAGTCCTTCGAGACGCTCATGGGGCAGATCGCGGCCAAAAAGGAGCTGCTCCAGGCCGAGGCAGGAGTCGTCGACGCGGGCCTGGCCGAGCTCAAGGCCGCCATGTTCTCCACGCGCCTCTGGGCCAAGGATCCCTCTCTCTGGAAGCAGGACAAGGAGCACCAGCGAATCATCAAGAACTCCCTAGGCTGGCTCGCCGTCCCCGACGCCATGGCCGCGGGCTTGGGGCAAATCCGCGCGTTCGTCTCGGAGATCAAAGCCGAGGGCTTCGAAGCCGCCGTCGTGCTCGGGATGGGCGGCTCCAGCCTCGCCTGCGAGGTCTTTCGCGCTTGTTTTGCCCGCGGCAAGGGCCACCCGCGCCTCGAGGTGCTCGACACCACCCACCCGGCCGCCGTCGCCTCGCTCGAGGCCCGGCTCAAGCTCGAAAAGACGCTGTTCATCGTTTCGAGCAAGTCGGGCTCGACGATCGAGCCGAAATCCTTCATGGAGTATTTTTTCGCGCGCTGCGAGAAAGCGGGAGGGAAAGCCGGGCGGCGCTTCGTCGCCATCACGGATCCCGGCACGCCCTTGGAGAAGCTCGCCCGCTCCCGAGGCTTTCGCAAGGTCTTCCTGAATCCCTCCGACATAGGAGGCCGCTACAGCGCGCTGTCCTACTTCGGCCTGGTCCCGGCCGCGCTCATGGGCGTCGACGTCGCCAAGCTCCTCGAGCGCGCGCGAGAGACGTCTCGCAAGCTGTCGCCTTCGGCGCAGACCGACGACAACCCGGCGCTGCGCCTGGGCGCCGCCTTGGGACGGCACGCTCGCGGCGGCCAAGACAAGCTCACGCTCTGGCTGCCGCCCGCGCTGGAGTCCTTCGGACTCTGGATCGAGCAGCTCATCGCGGAATCAACAGGCAAGGAAGGCAAGGGCATCGTCCCCGTATGCGGCGAGCCGCCGCGCCCGGAGACTGACTACGGCGGCGACCGGCTCTTCGCGCATTTCGAGCTCGCCTCGGCGCCTCAGCCTGAGCACGCCAAGGCCATCGCCGAACTCGAGAAAGCCGGCCACCCCGCCATCGCCCTGCCTCTGGCCGACGCCTACGACCTCGGCCGCCAGTTCCTGATCTGGGAAGTCGCCACGGCCGCCGCAGGCTTCCTGCTCGGCGTCGATCCCTTCGATCAGCCGAACGTCCAGTCGGCCAAGGACCAGACCAAAAAGCTGCTCGGCTCGCTCGAAAAAGGGGCTCTGGCCCCGGAAACGGCGAGGCTCCGCGCGGGCAATCTCGCGGGGTTCTGCGACGAAGGCCTCCTCAAGGAGCTCGCCGCCGGACGTGGAGGCCCGGTCCAGGTCCCGCTCGGACGCGCGCTCGGGGCGCATTTCGGCCGCCTAAAAGAGGGCGACTACGCGGCGATCCTGGCCTACGTGGAGCCGGGCGCCGACAATGCCCGCGAGATCGAGGCGCTGGCCGCCGGCCTGCGGCGCATGACGCGGGCGCCCGTTTCCGTCGAATACGGCCCGCGCTATCTGCATTCGACCGGCCAGCTCTATAAAGGAGGCCCCGGCACGGGGCTCTTCCTTCAGCTCGTCGACGACGGCGGGCCCGATCTCCCGGTGCCGGGCGAGGGCTTTTCCTTCGCCACGCTCCTGCAAGCCCAGGCGCGGGGGGACTTCGCCGCGGCCCTGGCCGCCGGCCGCCGCATCCTGCGGCTGCACCTCGGGCCCGCGGGCTCGGCGCCGCTGCGGGCCCTGAGCAACGCCGTCCTGGAAGCACCGGCGCGGGCCAAGTGACGGCCAAGCTCTCCGGAGGGCGGCTCGGGGAGCGCGCGCGCGCCGTGCGCGCCGTGCTCATGGACGTCGACGGCGTGCTCACCGACGGCTTGCTGTTCCACTTCGTCGATTCCCAAAAGGAGCTCGTCGAGCTCAAGGGCATCCACACCCAAGACAGCATCGCGCTGGCGTGGTTGGCGGAGGCCGGGCTCAAGACCGGCTGCATCAGCGGACGCGTGTCGGCGGGCGTCGACGCCCGCCTGCGCATGCTCAAGGCCTCCTTCGTCTTCCAGGGCCGCCTCGACAAGAAAGCCGTTCTCGAGCAGATATGCCGCGAGGCCGGCCTGCGGCCTTCGCAGATTCTTTATCTCGGAGACGACCTGCCGGACGTGCCCGTTCTTCGCGCCGTCGGCCTCGGCGTGGCCGTGGCCAACGCCAGACCCGAGGTCAAGGCGGCCGCTCATTGGGTGACCAAGGCCTCCGGAGGACGCGGGGCCGTGCGCGAGGCGGCCGAGCTCGTCTTGAAGGCTCAGGGCCTCTGGCCGGCCGTCCTTTCTCGCTTCGAAGTTTGACTTGACCGGGTCATTCAGATAAAATCAGCCAGATGCTCGATCTGTCCGCCGAAGAGAAGGATCCTGCCGCGGCCGCGCCGGCGCGCCCGGGCAAGGGCCAGCGCGTCTGGGCCGTCTTGCTCGTGCTCGACTCCTTCTTCGTGATCATCTTCGGAGGCGCCGTGGCGGCCAAGATCTATCAGCACTGGCAGGCGCCCGCGGCCGCGCCGCTGGCGAGCCGCACCCCGCCGCCGCCGTTGCGGCGGCCGGCGGCTTCGCCCGCCGCTGCGACGAAGCTCGCCGCGGCTCCGGCGACGATCTCCGTGCCGCGGCCCCGGCCCCGCCCGGCCGCCAAGGCGGCGGCGCCCAAGGGCCCGACGCCCAATCCGGCCCTCATCGACGAGGAGCCCCGCCATGCTCAAGCCGTTCCGCAGGGCGCCGGCTCGCAGGCGCCGGCCCCGTTGGGCAAGGTGAGAGCCCAGCCCGTGGAGTTCGTCTACAAGGGACGGGGCCGCCGCGTCTCGCTGGCCGGAGCGTTCATCGTTCACGGAAACGGCCGCAAGGCCATGTCTCACCACGACGGCATCTGGTCCATCACCGTCTATTTGACGCCGAACACCTACCGCTACTGGTTCGTGGTGGACGGCCGCAAGAAGCTCGATCCCGCCAACGCGCAGACGCGCCGGGACGCCTCCCTCATCACGGTCTCGCCCAAGCAATAGCCTTCCTCTATAAGGCCCTTTTCGCGGCTTTATAGGTATTTTTTTTGTAACACCGGACGGTTATCCTCGCGCCAATGCGGCAGCGAGCGGTGGAGAGCCGTCTCCGGCGCCCTTGGGAAACGCGTCTGCGCCTCACGCGCGCGGCGTGGGCGGCGTTTCTGGCGGGGGCCGCCTTTTTGGCGACGACGGCCGGCGCGACCGCCGACCGCTTCAGCCATACGTCCACCCTCCTGCCCGACGGCGGCGTCGTGATCGCGGGCGGGCAGGACATGAGCGGCCCGATCAGCTCGATCGCCCTGATACCGGCCAATTCCGGCGCGGCGTCGACCATCGGCAACCTGGCCGTGGCGCGCTCCTCGGCCACGGCCACTCTGCTGCCCAACGGGTATATCCTCGTCGCCGGCGGCTTCGACGGGACCAGCATCCGCGGCGACGCCGAGCTCCTGGATCCGGTCACCCATCTTTCGGGGGGGCTGCTGGCCTCCGCCATGACGCCGCGCCAGGACCACACGGCCACCCTGCTTCAAAACGGGAAGGTCCTGCTCTGCGGAGGCTGGACGACGGGAGGCGTGGTCAGCAACACCTGCGATCTCTTCGATCCCTCGAACAACACCTTCTCCGCCGGCGCGATCACGCTTCAGGAGGGGCGCGCGGACCACACGGCCACGCTCCTCAACGACGGGCGGGTCTTTTTGACCGGCGGCCTCAATCCGACGGCCAGCGGCTATTACCTCTCCACCTCGGAGGTCTACACCCCGGGGCAGTCCCAAACCTCGGCGGCCCATGCCCTGAGCACGGCGCGCGCCTTCCATCAGGCGACCTTGATGGCCAACGGCCGCATCCTCATCAGCGGCGGCTTCAACGGCGCCAACGTGGTGCAGCTCAACGATTCGCCGGTCCTCAACTACGGCATCCTGGACGAGGCGGAGATCTACGATCCCGCCTCCGACTCGATCCTTCCCGCCAGTCCCATGAACGAGCGGCGCGCCTATCAATCCGCGATGCTCAAGCCCGACGGGTCGGTCGCCGTCTTCGGAGGCTTGTCCAACGTCCAGCCCGCGCTGCTGGCCGCGCCCTCGATCTCGGTCAACAGCATGGTCCTGACCGCCTCCGCCCTCACCTCTTCGACGTCGACGATCACCGGTGGAAACGGCGGGATCACGATGTCCTTTCAGTTCTCGCCCCAGGTCGCAGGCATCATCGGCGGCGGCGCGGTCTGGTTCTCCACGCCGACGATCGCGTTCTCCAACGGCGGCGTCGCGACCTTGAATCTATCCGACCCGATCAACGCCCCGGGCAGCGCGCACGCCGACCTGGCCGGCGTGCCGATCTCCTGCTCGGGCTCGACCTGCGGCCAGGTCGCCAGCGCTTCCATGACCGTGACCGGGGCGTTCGGCGGCACGATCTATACGCCGCCTGTGACCGAGGCCGTGCCGGACGGGACCATCGCCTCGGGCGGGGGATCGCAGGTTTGCTTCGCGGGCGGCCCGCTGACCGACATCAACTCCAGCCTGAACCTCTCCGGAGCCTCGTCGATCGTCACGACCAACGCCGTGAACCTCAAGTTCCCGGCCGAATTCGTCGGAGCCCACATCCTGAGCGGAACCCTCGAGCTAAGCGCGGG
Source organism: Elusimicrobiota bacterium (assembly GCA_027452025.1). Classification (GTDB taxonomy): domain Bacteria; phylum Elusimicrobiota; class Elusimicrobia; order UBA1565; family UBA9628; genus DAIDHI01. The sequence continues at coordinate 21,503 of DAIDHI010000064.1, forward strand.
CTCGGTCGTGGAGAGCAGCTCCTTCACCGTCAACATCACCTACGCCCAATACACGATCCCGGCCAACACGCTCATCGTCTCCGACGGCGCCGGCGCCGCCTATGCATCCGTCACGCCGACCTGGAGCAGCATCCTGGGCAACATCGTTTGGAGCGGCGGTTCCGCGAGCCAAACGTTCTCGTCTTGCGCGTCCCTGCCGCAGCCCGGAGCGGCCACCGCCAGCCTGACGGGGCAGAGCTCCAAGATGATCTACTCCGTCGACCAGGTGCTCCTGGGCGGCAAGACCATGACCGTGTCGATCGCCACGGCCTCGGTGCAGCAAGCGGCCTCCACGGACCTCGATTGCTACCTGCCCTACAACAACACCTGGAATCTCAACTGCGCGTCGCCCCGCGCCGCGGGAGGCGAGCGCTTCATGCAGACCGGGACGCTGCGGCCCAATGGCGATATGGTGTTCTACGGCGGCAAGACCTTCGACTTGGCGACGGCCGACGTCATCATGTCCACCGCCGCCGAGTACAGCTTCGTAAGCACCATCAGCAACGGCAGCCAGCAGGGGCAATCCACTTGGCAGCCCAGCGCCAGCATGGCCGCGGCGCGCGCCAACTTCACCGCCACGCCCCTGCCCAACGGCAAGATCCTCGTGGCCGGAGGCACCAGCGGCACCAACGTCCTCGGCGCCGCCGAGTTGTACGATCCCGACGCCAACACGTTCACGACCACCGGCTCCCTGGGAATCGGCCGCGATCTGCAAACGGCCACCTTGCTGCCCAACGGCACCGTCCTGGTCGCCGGAGGCTTCGCGCAGACCGCGACGAGCACGGGAGCCGTCGCCTCGGCCGAGATCTACTATCCGGCTACCGGAGCCTGGGAGCAGACCTCTCCCATGATCAGCGCCCGCGACAGCCACGTCTCGCTGCTCCTGCCCGACGGCACGGTCCTCGTCGCCGGCGGCTACGCCAACGGAAGCTATCTGAGCAGCGCCGAGGTCTACGTCTCCACCTCGCAGACTTGGCAGAGCGTCGGATCAATGATCACCGCCCGCGCGTTGGCGGCGGCCACGCTGCTTCCCGACGGCCGGGTCCTGATCACGGGCGGCGTCAACGCCTCCGGAGCACTGAAGTCGACCGAGATCTACGATCCCAAGACCAGGACCTTCCAGGCCGGCGGCGGGCCGAACATGCTCTCCGCCCGTTATTCTCATTCCGCGACGCTTTTGCCGCACGGCGACGTGCTCGTCGCCGGCGGCGACAACGGCTACGGCGAGATGAGCGAGTGCGAGCGCTACAACGGCAGCGCTTTCGTCGCCGCGGCGAGCCTCAACTACGCCAGATACGGGCACTCCGCGGTCTTGCTGCCCAACGGCAACGTCGCCGCCATCGGCGGCTCTACCGTCCTCGGCAACACGATGCCCTATGTGGAGCTCTATCACGAGGGCGACGACGCCTGGACCAGCAGCCTGCCCTTGGCGACCGATCGCGGCCTGCTGACGGCCGTCCTCGCCCAGAACGGCAACGTCTACGCCTTCGGAGGCTACGACGGGGTCCATTACCTGAGCAGCGGCGAGTCGATGTATTTCGAGGGCAACGTCGACCTCGAGGCCGGGACGGCCCAGAGCTTGCGCCAGTCGTCCGTCACCGCCGTCAGCCCGTCCACGGCGTTCGACCGCGGCACGACGATCACGGCCAAGGGCAGCAACTTCTACGGCCAGACGGAAGCCAGCGGCGGCGGCGCGGCCGCCGGCAACTCCAGCCAATTCCAGCCTCATCTGGAGCTGCAGGCCGTCGGCGGCTCCAACGGGACGTCCTCCCAGGGCGACGGCGGCTTCCTGATCGACCTTTCCACCTATATTTACGCCAATTCCGCCAACTACAACGGATGGGCGGGCGTCGGGTCGGCCATCGCCGTCACCTTGCCGTCGGGCTCGGCCGCCTTGCCTTACGGCTGGTATCATCTGCGGGAGTCCAACAACGCCGTCTACTCCGACAGCTTGATGGTCCACGCCGGCCCGGCCCTGCCCACGGCGGCGCCGACCGGGCTCAACGGCGCGCCAGCCTCGACGAGCCAGATCACTTGGACCTGGACGATCCCATCCGGGACTTTCGACGGCTTCGACGTCTACTACGCCACCAGCGGCGTCTTCATCTCGACGGTCGCCGTCCAAGGCGCCGCTGGCCAACAGGAGACCTGGGTCCAGTCCAACCTGCCCGCCGACGCGACGGGCCAGATCACCGTGGCCGCGTACAACCTTTCGGGGGACGGGCCGGCGGCCAACTCGCCGACCATCTTCTCCTTGCCCGCGACTCCGGCCAACGTGTCGCTTTCGTCGGTGACCTCGACTCAAGTGCAAGTGAGCTGGAACGCCAACGGCAACGCCCAGGGCACGATCTACGAAATCTCGATGTCGACCCTCGGGCTCTCGAACGCCTTCCAGTCCGGCGACGTATCGATCTCGACGCCCGTTCCGACGCTCCTGAACCTGACGACGACGACCTACCTCGTCGGCTCGCTTCAGTCCGATACGACCTATACCTTCCGCGTCCGGGCCTTCAACGGCTCCGGGACCTCCTCGGCGTTCTCGGCGCTGGTCTCCACCGAGACGACGGCTCCTCTGTCCGGGCTCCAGGGCCTGCGCCTGGGCCCGACGTCGATCCAGTGGAGCTGGGTCAGCCCCTGCTCGGGACAATCGCCGTGCAGCTTCAACGTGTTCAACGCGACGACGGGCGCGATCATCACCTCCACCAGCAGCCCCGTTTTCATCGAGACGGGACTTTCGACCAACACCGCTTATGCCGTCCAGGTCCAGGCGGTGACGGGCGCCGGGCCGGGCGTGCTCTCCGCCGCCACGACGGTGTATACGGACGCGGCGCCGCCGGGTCTCTCCGCCTTCCCGGTCACGAGCGTCAGCACGGGGGGCTTTACCCTGACCTGGACGGCCGGGGGCAATCCTCTCGGAACCGACTACCAGGCCGTGGTGACGCAGGTGGGGGGCGGCTACGCCAGCACGACCACGGTCAACGGTTTCTCTCTCAACGTCGGCGGGCTTTCTCCGCCCGCCGGAGTCTTCGCCGTCGCCCTGCGCGCCGTCAACGGCGACGGCTACGCCAGCGAAGCCGACAATCCGGCGGCAATCCTAGCGCTGGGCAACACGTCCTTGCTCGCCAACGCTCCGGCCGGCCTGGCCGCGCCGACGGTCACGCCGACCTCGGTCTTTCTGACCTGGAGCACCAGCAACAATTCTTCCTCGGCCACCTATGAAGTCACCTACAGCACGGACAATTTCAACGACGTGCAGACCGCTCTGGGCTTTTCGGCGCACGCAAGCTCCAGCTCCCTGATCGTGGGCGGCCTGCTCAGCTCCACGACCTATTCCTTCCGGGTCCGAGCGCAGAATCTGGCGGGACAGATCACCGCATACTCGAACTACCTCTCGACGGGCACCTCGAGCGGCGGGGCCGCGCCGGGCCAATTGGGAGGCCTGGCGGCCGCCGGCTCCAACACCACCATCAGCGGCAACCTCGCCGACGGGCGCAGCGTGACGCTCTTCGTGCCGGCCAACGCGTTCCCCAGCGACACCTTCCTGACGATCTCCTCCTTCACCTACGCCTCCAGGCCCTGCGGCGCCAACAGCTCCACCGACGGCATCTCCATCGTTCCCGATCCCTATTTTCAGCCGCTCAAGCCGGTCAGCATCACGGTCTCGCTCGTCAATGGAGAGCCCAACGGCATCCCCTCGTCGCAAGTCTCTCTGATGCGCGTCGATCCCACCGGCACCTGCGTCCCGATGCCGACCGTCATGGCCGCTCAGACGCTCAGCGCGCAGATCAACCACTTCTCCGTCTACGACATCGCTCAGTTGACCCCCGCGGGCAGCGTCGACAGCGCCCATATTTATCCCAATCCGTTCTATCCCAGCCGCGGCAACGGCTTCGTGACCATCGACCAGCTGCCCTCCGGCGCCTGGGTCCGGATATTCACCCTGCGCGGAGAGCTCGTCTTCGAAGACAGCGCCAACGGCTCCGGGATGGTGACTTGGCCGGGCGTCAACCGCGCCGGCCGCCCCGTGGCCAGCGGCGTCTATCTGGTCGCCATCGAGCAGGGCTCGGATAAGCGCATCTACAAGGTGGCGGTGGAACGGTGAGGATTCTCGCGGCCGCCGTCCTGCTGCTGCCTCTGCTGGCTGCGAGAGCGCGAGCGGCCGCGGACTTCACCAGCGGCGCCGTGGGCACGGTCGGCTCCCAGTTCCTGACCCTGGACATCGGCGCGCGCTGCATCGCCATGGGCGGCGCCTGCACCGCCGCCACCAACGACGCCTACTCCGTCTATTGGAACCCGGCCGGTCTCGAGCGGGTCCCGCGCGCCTCAGCGGGATTCACCTACACCCCTTACGTGGCCGGCATCAACTATCAGGCCGCCGAGGGCGCCTACCGCATGACGGACACGGGAGTGCTCGGCGGGGGATTCCGCTACATGAACGACGGCGCCATCGCCGGCACCGACATCTCCGGCAACAACACCGGTTCGTTTACGCCGAGCGACTACGTCGGAGAGGTCAGCTGGGCCCAGGCCCTCAACGACATGTCTGACAGCGACATGGACCTCTCGATGGGCGTGACGGCGCGCATGATCCACTCGCAGATCGTCGACAACGCCAATGGCTACGCGGCCGACCTGGGCATCCAGTCGCGCGTCTATTCGGGGCCGTTTCCCTACGATCTGGGCTTCGTCGCGCAGAACATGGGAAGCGGCCAACAGTTCGACCAGTACCGCGACCCCATGCCGTTCCAGGCCAAGCTCGGAGCCGCCGCCTATCCCCTGAGGAACCTGACGCTTTCGGCCGACGCCGTCCTGCCGCAAGGCAGCATGGTCTACGGCGCCCTCGGCGTCGAATACGTCTACGACACCGGCCAAGGGCTCAAGGCGGCGTTTCGCGCCGGCTACAACAGTCTGACCGCCCCGAGCCTCGGAATGGCCTCGGGGCTCAGCGGCGGCGCGGGGGTGACCTTCGGCGATTTTTCGTTCGATTACGCCTTCACTCCCATGGGTATTCTCGGAGACGTCCACCGCTTCTCGATCAGCTTCAATCTGCCCGCGCTGATGTCCATGAAGTCGCGGGAGCGATACCGATGATGGAACCCGAAGACAAGCCGCAGCCGCCCGCCCCGCCAACGCCGCTTCAGCCGCCCCTGCCGCCCGGCCCCGAGGTCCTGAGCCCGGCGCCGCGCTACACGCCGCTGACGCCGATGATGGAGTTCCTCCAGCGGAGGCTGGAGGCCCTGGAAAAGGACCTCCTGGTGGAGCGCGAGCGCTCGCGCTCCGCCGCGAACGCCTTGGAGCAGCAGCAGGCCCTGCGCGCCGAAGTCGAGACCAATCTCAAGGCCATGGGCGATCAGCTCCGGCGCGAGAAAGCCGAGAAGGATACGGAGGAGGCCAAGTCGCACGCGCGCGGGCGCATCGACGCCCTGGAAAAGCGGCTCGACGAGATGCATCAGTCGTTCGTCTCGCTGCTCAAAGACGCGATCGGCCAGAGAGACGCCGGAGCCCAGACGGTGGCCGCCTCTCAGTCCGCGCTGACCTTCAGTCAGGCGGACTTGGCGCGGGAGCAAGGCTCCCTGGCCAAGGAGCAGGCGGCCGTCCGGCAGGAGATCGCCGCGCTCGACGGCACGATCAAGAATCTGCTCGAGCAGATCGGCCAATGGCGCGCCGAGGCCCGCGGGATCACGGACCTGGCGCCGGAGCTGCGCGGCTTGTCCCGCCAAGTGCCGGCCGACGCAAGGCGCCTCGAGGAGCAGCTCGCGCAGAGGCTGGCGGATTTCGAGGCCGGCCTCAAGGAGACGCTCTCGCAATGGCAGTATCAAGCGCGGCTGGAATCGGAGAAGCAGGACGAGCGCGCGCTGGCCTTCGCCCGCGAGAAGGCGGCGCTCCAGCGCGCCTGGGAAGAGCAGAACCACGCCCTGCGCGACGAGTTCCTGCGCGAGCGCCTGCGCCGCGAGGCCGAGGTCGGCCAGGGGCTGCAGGAGGTCCTGCGCCGGCTCGAAGCGGCCAAAGACGGCGGCGGCGCCTCCGCGCTGCACGACAAGCTCGAGCGCCTGCTCGAGCGCTTGAGCCAATCGGCTCCGGCGAAGGACCAGGTCATCCAGTCCCTCGAGCGGGAGCGCGACGACCTGCTCAAATCCCTGCGCGACAAGGCGGCGTCCCTCAAGCGGTATTCCGACGAGAGGCGCGAGATCGAGAAGACTCTGGGCGAAAGCGTGGCCGCCGTGCATCTGGACCTCGACAAGGAACGGCTCAAGGCCCAGGTCCTGTCCGCGCGCGTCTCCGAGCTCGAGGCGCAGGCGCAGTCGTGGCAGGACAAGATCGCCTCGGCCGAGCGCCTCGCGCAAGACCAGCGCACGCGCGCCGAGGAACTGGCCGCCGAGCGCGACCAGCTCGCCAAGGCTTGGCACGCCGAGCTCGAGCGGGCCCGGGCCCAAGTGGAGGAGCGCGACGGCTCCCAGGCCGCCTGGCAGCAGCGCCTGAGCGCCGCCGGGCGCGAGCTCGAAGAGCAAGCCCAGCGCGCCTCCGCCGCCGAGTCGGCCGCCGGCGCCCTGCGGGGGCAGATCGCAACCCTTGCCGAACAGCTGTCCCGGGCCGTGCAGGAGCGCGATGAGGTCTTGCGGCGCTTCTCCTCGTGGGAAGAAGACAGGCGAAAGCTGCTGGAGACCATCCGCGAAAAGGACGAGATGATATCGATGCTCAACGCCACCTTCCAGGGCGTCCTCAAGAAGAGCCCGTAATTTTGTAAACTGCTCCGGCGATGAAAGCCGTCATCCTGGAGCGCTTCGGCGGCCCCGAAACCCTGGCGCTCGCCGACCTGCCCGATCCCGTCCCCGGCCCCGGCGAAGTCCTTCTGCGCGTGCGGGCCTGCGCGCTCAATCATCTCGATCTCTGGGTGCGGGGCGGCATTCCGGCCTACAAAATCCGGCTGCCGCACGTTCTCGGCTGCGACGTGGCCGGCGAGGTCGCGGCCTTGGGCCCCGGCGTCGAAGGCATCGCCCTCGCAAGCCGCTTCGCCGTGTCGCCCGGCCGCTCCTGCGGCCGCTGCGAAGCTTGCCTCGCCGGACGCGACAATTTCTGCCCCCGCTACGGCATCATCGGCGCGCAGGGCGGTCCAGGCGGCTACGCGCAGCTGCTTTGCGTGCCGCAGACGAGCCTGCTGCCCATCCCGGACTCGCTGAGCTTCGCCGAAGCGGCGTCCTTTCCCCTGACCTTCCTCACCGCCTGGCACATGGTCATGACCCTGGGCGGCTGCGGTCCCGATCAGACGGTGCTGGTCGTCGGCGCCGGCAGCGGCACGAGCGTGGCCGCCATACAGGTGGCCAAGCTCGCCGGCGCCCGCGTCATCGCCGCGTCGACCTCGCAGGACAAGCTCGCCCGGGCGCGGGCCCTCGGCGCGGACGAGGGCATTCACCATCCCCCGCAAGACCTCGTCAAGGAGACGCACCGAAAGACCCGGGGACGCATGGCCGACATCGCCATCGACCACGTCGGCCCGGCCACCTTCGACGCCTCGCTCAAGAGCCTGCGCCATGGAGGGCGGCTGGTGACCTGCGGCGCGACCACGGGCCCCGTCGTGGAGGTCGACTTGCGCTTCGTCTTCAGCCGGCAGCTGCAGATCCTGGGCTCGAAGATGGGCACTCAGGAGGAGCTGCGCCGGGTGGCGCGCCTGGTCGCCGAAGGAAGGCTCAAGCCCGTCGTCGACCGGACGTTCCCGCTTTCGCAGGCCCGTCAAGCGCATGAATATCTCGCGGACTAAAAACAGTTCGGGAAAGTCGTCCTCGCCCTCGATTAGCGCGGCGGCCTTGGCGGCCGCGCCCCGGTGGCTGTGGGCGCTGTTTCTCGTCGCCCTGACGTCCCCGTTCTGGAGCCTCAGCCACGCCCTCGTCGAGGTCGACGATGCGCGCTACGCCGAGGTGCCGCGGGAAATGGCCCAGACGGGGGATTGGGCCACGCCCACGCTGGACTACTTCTCCTACGTCGAGAAGCCGCCGCTGCCGTATTGGCTGACGGCGGCGTCCTACGAGATGTTCGGCGTCAGCGAGACGACCGCGCGGCTGCCGCTGGCGCTGCTTTCCTTGGCGGGCCTGCTGCTGACGGCGTGGCTGGGCTGGTGGCTCTTGTCGCCCCGGGCCGGCCTGCTGGCCGCCGTGGCGCTGTCGAGCGGGGGGCTGTATTTCTTCCTCGGGCGCTACATCACGCCCGATATGCCGGTGACGGTCTTCATGCTGGCCTGCACGGCCCTCATCCTGCGCTCCCTCGTGCGCCCAGAAGACTCGTCGTGGGCGGTCCCCGGCGCTTGGCTGGCCGCCGGCTTGGCGTTCCTGTCCAAAGGTCTCATCGCCCTGGTATTTCCCGGCGGCTGGGTCGTGCTGCTGTTCGCCGTCGCGCCGAAATGGCGCGGAGGGTGCCTGCGGCTGCTTTCGCCGCTCGGCATCGGGCTATTCCTGGCGGTGGCCGCGCCGTGGTTCGTGATCATGGAAAAGCGCCATCCGGGCTTCTTCCACCTTTTCTTCGTCGAGCAGCACTTCCAGCGCTTCCTGACGCGCCAGTTCAACCGGACCAATCCTTGGTATTTCTTCATCCTGCTGACGCCGGCCGTGCTGCTTCCCTGGACGATGCCGGCCCTATCGGGCCTCGCCGACGCCGCGCGGCGCTGGCGCTCGCGGCCCGAACTCGCCGCCTTGGCCCTCTGGGCGGGGATGATCGTGGCCTTCTTCTCGACCTCGCAATCCAAGCTCATCACCTACATCCTGCCCGTCATGCCGCACTTGAGCCTGCTCGCGGCCGACGCCCTCGAGCGCCCCTTGGCGCGCTGGGCCACGACGGCGTCGCGCTGGCTGGGTTGGGCGTTCTTGGCGGCCGCCTTGGCCGCGGCGATGGGAGTCGCCGCGGGCTTGACCCGCGCGCTGCCCATCCCGCCCGCGCCGCCGCTGGCCTGCGCGCTCGCGATAGGCGCCTTGGCCGCCCTCGGCGGCGGGCTGCTCGCCTTCGGGCTCGGACGCGGGTGGACGGCATTGGCTCTCGGCGGCTGGCTTGTCGGCGCGGCCGCCTTCGGAGTCATCCGCCTCATGCCCGACGCGGTCAGCGCGAGGACCCTCGCCGAGGCCATCCGCGCGGAGTATCGGCCCGGCGACCAGATCTGGGTCTACAACACCTACCTTCACGGCTTGCCTTTCTATTGTCGGGCTCCGGTCGACGAGATCGTCGACTGGACGGGCGAGCTCTACTACGCCTTCCGCGACCCCGTCCAGGCGCGGCGCCACGGGGACGACTCCGACCTGCGGCGACTGCCGCTGGCCGGACGCAACGTCTTCGTCGTGACGCGCAGACAGGATGTGCGCCAACTCCTGACGATCGTCGACGGAGAGAAGGTCAAGGAAAACCGGCTCTTCGGCCGCTGGGCGCTGCTGCGCCTCTAGCGCAGCGAGACGCGCGCCGGAGGGCCTTGGACGGTGACGCGGGTCCTGCGGCGGTCCTTGGCGACCGCGGAGATGCGGTAGCCCGCGGCGCCTCCTTCCATCCGGATCGCGTCGGGGCGGTAGATCTGCAGCATGGCGGCCTGGAACGTCGCCGGATCGCCGCTGGCGACGGCCAAGTCGGCCAGCGAGCCGGTATAGCCCCCGTGAGCGGCCTTGTAGGACTCCTCGATGCGCGCGAGGACCAGCAGGCCGCGTTCCGCGGCCGCGACGGCGGCGCCGTCAGCCGGTGTCGGGCGCGACAAGCTCCCGACGACGGCCATCCCGAAAAGACCCACGAGGACGAGCAGCGCGCAAAAGAAGAGGAGCCCGGACTCGGACTCGGCCTTCGGCCGGGCCTCGACGACCAGCGTTCCCGCCAATAGGTCGTCGAGCGCGCGGCCTTCGGGATGAGCCAGCGCGAGCAGAAAGCCTGCGTTGCAAAACGGCGTCGAGAGAGCGTAGCCGAGCGTGCGCGCGAGCGCGGCGGCGGCCCCCGGCCGCAAGCCGTCGCGGCGCACCACGCGCAGGCCCATGAGCCTCTTGCCAATGGAACCGCCGGCCGCGTTGCCCAGGAACTGATAGACGAGACACAGCGCGCTCC
>DAIDHI010000065.1 GCA_027452025.1 Elusimicrobiota bacterium
TAAAGCCCGTCGACCCGGCCAAGCCCGTCGAGCCCGTCAGACCGCCGACGCCGGTCAAGCCTTGCGCCCCCGTCGCGCCGGTGAGTCCCTCGAGGCCCGTGTTGCCCGTGCCGCCGGCAGCACCCGTGGCGCCGGCGCTTCCGGTAGTGCCGGTCAGGCCCTGCACGCCCGTCTCGCCGGTAAAGCCCGTCGACCCGGCCAAGCCGGTCGAACCCGTAAGGCCCCCGGCGCCGGTCAAGCCCTGCGCTCCCGTCGCGCCGGTGAGACCCTCGACGCCGGTATTGCCCGTGCCGCCGCCAGCGCCCGTGGCGCCGGCGCTTCCGGTAGTGCCGGTCAGGCCCTGGACGCCGGTCTCGCCGGTAAAGCCGGTCGCACCCGCCAGGCCGGTCGAGCCCGTGGGGCCGGCGCCGCCCGTGGCGCCGGTCAGGCCCTGCACACCGGTCTCGCCCGTGAAGCCCGTCGCGCCGGCCACGCCCGTCGCGCCGGGGCCGCCGGTCGCGCCGCTGACGCCCTGAACGCCGGTCGTGCCGGTGACGCCGCTGGCTCCCGCCGTGCCCGTGGCGCCGGCCGCGCCCGTCAGGCCCTGCCCGCCCGTCGCGCCTGTCAGGCCCTGGACGCCCGAGGCGCCGGTCAGCCCCTGGTCGCCGGTCGGGCCCTGCGCGCCGGTGGGACCTTGCAGGCCCGTGCCGCCGGCGGGGCCGGTGACGCCTTGCGGGCCGGTAAAGCCGATCGGACCGGTCACGCCGGTGGCGCCGACGCCGGTGGCGCCGAGCCCGCCCGTGGCGCCCTGCGGTCCGGTGGAGCCCGTCAAGCCCTGCACGCCGGTGGCGCCCGTCGCGCCGTTGGAACCCGTCGTGCCGACGCCTCCGGTCGCTCCGGGCGGTCCGGTTTCGCCGGTGGCTCCCGTCATGCCTTGGAGTCCGGTCGTTCCGGCGGGCCCGGTCGCTCCCGCGGGGCCCGTCGCGCCGGTGCTGCCTTGCAGGCCCGTCGTTCCGGTGACGCCGCCGGCGCCCGTGGCGCCCGTCGACCCGGCGGGGCCGGTCACGCCTTGGGAGCCCGTTGCTCCGGTGGAGCCGCTTCCACCCGTCGGCCCGCTTCCGCCCGTCGGTCCTGCGGGTCCCGTCGGCCCTACGGGGCCGGTCGCGCCGCCGACGCCCGTGGTGCCGACGCCGGTGGCGCCAGCGGGTCCGGTCGCGCCGGCCGCTCCGGTGGCGCCGTTAAGACCGGTCGCGCCGGCCAGGCCCGTCGTGCCGGCCGCTCCGGTCGCGCCCGCCGCTCCGGTGGCTCCGGCCGGGCCGCTCGGGCCCATCACGCCGGTGGCGCCGATGGCGCCCGTAGTGCCCGCGCCGGCGGGCCCCGTGGCGCCGGCCGGCCCCATCGCGCCCGTCGCGCCCGACGGTCCCGCGGGACCGGTGGCGCCGGCCGGGCCCGTGCCCGAGCCGGATCCGACCGGCACCCAAGCGGCTCCGTTGTAGACCTGCAGCTGGCCGAGGTCGGAACGATACTCCACCATGCCGGTCGCGCCCGGGACGACGTCGGAGGTTTGGCTGGCGAAGACGATCGTGGAAGCGAAGACGCCGTACGGGGCCGTCGCGCCCGGCCCGAGCTGATCGGCCACGAGGGCATGGAGGGAATATCCGACGGCGGCGACCTGCTCGCGCGGAGTCAGCGTTTCGCAGGGCGCCACGCAGGACGGGCCGCTGTAGCTGATGCCCGTGCTGTTGCTGTGAGGTTGGACCGACACCTCGAGGTAAAGCGTCGCCGTGTTGAAGACCGACGCCGGGAGGGCTTGATGCGTGCCGATCTCGACGGTGTAGATGCCGTTGGCGACGGAGACGCCGCTGCCCGTCGTCGTTCTGTCCCAGACCTCCGTATAGAGGACCGTGGCGCAGCCGTTGTCGGCGCAAAGCCGGAATCCAAAGTCGTAGTTGCCCGTGAGCGGATTGCCCGAGGAATCGGCGAGCTTGCCCTGGTAGTTGAGAAGCTGCGGCACGGCGGCCGAGGCCTCTTGGGTCAAGGCCGGCAAAGACGAAAGGGCCAAGCACGCCGAAAGCGTGCAGGCCAATCCGCGGCTAAACCAGGAGCGCTGCCGTTTCAAGTTGATCTCACAACCGGTCCGTCAATGAGTCCGATCGCTTCTTTTTAGCCGATTCATGCGAAATTTTTATTACGAGGCCGCGACGAAACCCACAAATAAAAAACGGTCCTCCAGTATAGCTTTCCAGGGCGGTTTGTCAATTTCTGCTAAAATCTTGCTAAGTCGGCTGCGCCGCGGCGATCTTCCCCCCTGCGCGAGCGGCGGGCCAGGATTGGTATAATCGCGGCATGCGCCTCTCTTACGACGACTTGGTTCGGCAGTATCTGGAGACCCTCAACGCGAAGCTGCGCAATTTCGCCGTCGAGCCGGAGTTCGTCGCTACTTGGGTGCATGACGAAGACGATCACCGCAGCCTCTACGACCTTTTCGTCGCCGCCCAGGGCGGCGGCTGCCGCGACCTGACCGTCGTGGTCGGCGCCGAGCGGGCGGCGCGGCTGGACGCGGCTCGTCTCGATAAGGAGTTGGGCGTGCTGGGAGCGCCGAAGATCGCGCGCGGCCCGGACGGAACGCTCGAAGTGGCCGTCGCGCTCAAGGACAAGGTGGACTTCGTGCCCGGCCGGGAGGTCGCGGCCGCGACGCGCAAGAGCCAGGCCTCTGGCGGCGTCCGCGCGTTCAAGCGCCGCGAGGTCCCCGCAGGCGAGATCGACCCCTCCTATCGAGCCGGGATCGAGTCGCGCAAGATCCGCTTCGAGGGCGCCTTGATGGACGCGACGGTCTCGGTATCGGACGGCGGCGCGACGCTCTGCGTCGTGCTGGGCGAGGGCGGCGTCGTGGCGAAGGCGAGGCACTCGGGCGCCGCGGGTGCGCTGCGCGCGCTGCTCGACGTCCTCTGCGAGGTCATGGAAGGCCGCCCGCTGCAGGAGGCCGCCGATCACGCCGTCATCCGGATGGAGGCGTCGCTGCGGGACCGCTCCGTGCCCGCGCCCGTCGAAGGGCTGCTGACGCCGCGCACGGCGGGAAGCCTCTTCGAGGCGCCCGAGCGGCTCGTGCGGGTCCTCTACCGGGAGCGCGTCGCCAAGACGGGCGAAAAGGCCGGCTGGAACTACTGGGACGACGCCGCGGCCGAGGCCTGGGGCGCGCTGCCGGAGGCCCGGAAGCTCGAGAAGGCCAAAGCGGCCGTCGCCGAGGCCGCCCGCGCGCTGGGCCTGCCGCCCGAGGGCATCGAGGTCGTGGAGGTCATGGGCGGCGTGCGCGTCGTTCTCGCGCACACGACGGTCACGGCGCAGACCGCCTTCGGCGCGTCGATGATGAGGATCGAGGGACTGGTCAAGAAGGCGCTCGATGCGCGCATCGAGCTGCAACTCGAGAGTCTGGAAGACAGGAACCGCCGCGCGCAGCGAACGGCGCGCACCGGCAAGGTCTAGCCGCTAGACGAAGTTGAGATGCTGCGGGGGCTCGCCCTGCGGCTGCTCCAGCTCGATCTTCCCTTTCATGTAGCCGTCGAGATACTCGTTGACCTTGTGCTGGAGGCAAAGGCTTCCGCACATCTTCTGGGCGTTGAAGCTCGGGCCGGCCAGGTAGTTCATCACTTCCCAGTAGCGGTCGCCGAAGACGATGTCCTTGAAGCGCTCCTGCGTGATGTTGCCGATGTGGAACTTCTTGTACTTCTCGTTGAAGAGCATGCCGCAGGGAGCCACCAGGCCCGAGCCTGAGAGCTGGATCATGAAGGGCGGCCCGTAGCAGCGCTGATAGCTGCGCTTGCCCTCGGCCTGGATCTTGGACCACTTCACGACGACTTTGTATTCGTCGTCCGAGAGGGCTTCCGCTTCGCGCAGCTTGTCGTAGAGCTTCTTGTAGCCGGCGTAGTCGACGCCGAGGAAGCCGTCCTCGTTGTCGCTGCAGTGCTTGATGACCAAGTAGTCGGGACGCAGCTCCTTGCCGAGACGAGCCAGCGGCATGATCTGGTCCTCGTATTGGGGCATGAGCACCATCTGCAGGCCGATGGTGACCTTGAGCCCGAGCTCCTTCTTGATGCGGACCATGTCGCGGATGTTCGAGATGACCTGGTCGTAGTAACGCTCGGGCACGCCCATGATCTCGGCGTAGCGCTGGCGCTCGCCGGCCGTGATGTTGACGCGCAGGTAGGTCAGGTGCGGCAGGACCTGCCGCAGCTTGTTCTCCGTGAGCACGTAGGCGTTGGTGCCGCAGGCCATGGAGATGCCGAGCTCGCTGCCGCGCACGACGCTGTCGATGAAGACGGGCGAGATCGTGCTTTCCCCGTCGGAGACGAAGCTGATCGCCTTGACGCCGATCTCGGCGCAGTCGTCCAGGAAGTTGGACATCACCTCCTTGGTGATCGGGTAGCGCTCGTTTTCCTGCATCATGGCGTAGCAGTAGTGGCAGCCGAAGTTGCAGGCGCGTGTCAGCGCCATGTCGATGGTGATGGGCGCGATGCGCTCGCCGCGGGCCCAGGCCGCGATGCGGTCCTGGTGCCAGGCGATCTTCGTGCCGTCGAGGATCAGCTTGGTGTGCTCTTGGGCCAGGGAGGAAGTGGACATATTAGGTCTCGAATCAGTTTAACAGAGAGCCGGTCGGTTTGCCAGTCGCATTCCTTAAAAGGGGCCGATATAGGCTTCCTGGCGCGGGCCGCTTGAGGCGACCTTCCTGCCGACCTTGCGCCCGAGAGTCCGCTCTACGGCGGCGACGATCTCGCGCGTCCCGGGGTAAAAGAGCGGCTCCAGGGCCGCGCTCGTGGGCGCCGGGTAGTCCGGAAGGGCGACGCGCGCCACGGGCGCCTTGAGGTAGGAGAAGCCCTCCTCCGCGGCGAGGGCGGCGATCTCCGCGCTGACGCCGCAGGTCTTCCACGAGGTGTCCAGCACGACCAAGCGGCCGGTTTTCTTGAGGGACTTGAGGATTAGGGCTTTGTCGAGCGGCTTGACCCAGCGCGGGTCGACGATCTCCGCGTCGATCCTGCGCGCCTTGAGAGCTTCGGCGGCCGCCAGGGCCTCGGAAACCATCAGGGAGACGGCGACGATGGTCACGTCCTTGCCTTTGCGCACGACGGCGCCCTGGCCGGGCCTGACGGTATAACGTTCCTCGGGCACGGCCGCCTTGACGTCATGAAGCCGGCGGTGTTCGATGATGACCACCGGGGCGTTGCCGGAGACGGCCTGCAGGAAGACGCCCTTGGCGTCGTAGGGCGTGGCGGGGACGGCTACTTGGATGCCGGGCAGATGGGCGAAGAGCGCCTGCAGGCTTTGGGAATGCTGCGCCCCCTGGCCCCAGCCCTTGCCGACGATGGCGCGCACGACTATCGGCGCGCGCATGACGCCGCCGAACATCGCGTGCCACTTGGCCGCGTGATTGGCGAGCTGGTCCATGCAGTAATAAAGGAAATCGTTGCGGGCGTGCACGAGGACCGGCCGCAGGCCGCCCAGGGCGGCGCCGATGGCCAGGCCCGTGAGAGCGTTCTCCGAGGCGGGCGTGTCGAAGACGCGGGAGGGCCCGAAGCGGCGCGCGGCCTCCTTTGTGGTGCCGAAGATCGCCTTCGGGTCGTCGACGCCGATGCCGTAAACGAAGACCCGCTCGTCGGCCTCGAGGGCCTGCACGGTGGCCTCGCCCACGGCCTGGGCGTAGGACAATTCCCGGGTCATGCCTTGGCGCCCTCAAGATCGAGCGAGCCGGGAAACGGGCTTTTCTTGGCGAACGCCACGGCGGCTTCGACCTTTTCCAAGATTCCCTCGCGGATGAGCCGGCGCTGCTCCTTGGGCAGCGCCCCGGCGGCGTCGAGTCCGGCCTCGAAGCGCTTGATCGGGTCGGCGGCCATCCAGCGGCGCACTTCGGCTTCGCTGCGGTAGCCCATGTCCCAGTCGAAGTTCGGCCCCACGTGCTCCCGCCAGCGGTAGGTCGCGCACTCGAGGAAGCTCGGGCCGCGGCCCTGACGGGCTCTGGCAACGGCTTTGGACGCGGCGTCGTAGACGGCCAGGACGTCGTTGCCGTCGAGAGCCTGGGCGGGGATGCCGGCGGCCTCGGCGCGCCCGGCGATGGGGATGGAGGGCTGGCGCCGCGAGATCGGAGTGCAGGTGGAGAGGCCGTTGTTCTCGCAGACAAAGACGACGGGCAGGCTCCAGAGCGCGGCCAAGTTCAAGCTTTCCGAGAAGGTCCCCTCCTCGACGGCGGCGTCCCCGAAGAAGCAGACGGCCACGCCGTCTTGCTTTTGCTGCTTGAAGGCGAAGGCGGAGCCGCAGGCGATCGGAATCGAGGCCGCGAGCAAGGCCGAGGTGCCCATCAGGCCGGCTTGCGGGTCGACGAGGTGCATCGAGCCCCCGCGGCCCTTCGTGCAGCCCGTGGCCTTGCCGTAGAGCTCGGCGATCATCTTGTTGAGATCGCCGCCCTTGGCGATGTAGCCGGCGTGGCAGCGGTGCGTCAGAAAGACGGTGTCGTCCTTTCGAAGATTGGCGCAGACCGCGGCCGGGATCGCTTCCTGGCCGATGGAGAGGTGCGTCGGGCAGCGCATCTCCTGCTCGGGGTAAAGGGCGGCGATCTTCTCCTCCGCCTCGCGGATGAGCGTCATCCTGGTAAAGAGGTCCTTGAGCAGGGCGGCGGGGCGCCCGGAGCAGTCGATCACTTGAGCATCGCCGTCAGGAACTTGAACAGCGGCGCGGCCTCGATGGGCGTGCGGTTGCACACGGTCCCGACCTTCATGGCGCCGGCGGCGTTGCCGACGAAGGCGGTCACGTCGATGGGCAATCCCCCCGCCGCGCACAGCGAGGCCAAAGACAGATAAGCGTCGCCGGCTCCGACGCGGTCGACGACCTTCGAGGAAAAAACGGGGATCGACGTGAAGCCCTCCTTGCGCGAGTAGGCCAGCGACCCCTTGTGGCCGCGGGTGACGATCATCTGCTCGGTCCTCAGCTGCTTGGCGACGTCGAGCAGCAGCGTCTCGACGGGTCCGTGGCGATCGCGCGTGGCCATGCGCAGTTCGGGCTCGTCGATGCAGGCGAGGTGCGCCTTGGGATACTTGGTGATGACGTTGTAGCCGATGTTGGCGCTGTTGGTCTGCGTGTTGACGCAGAGAAAGCGCGCCTCGTGGCACAGCAGATCGACCGCGCGGGGGCCCAGCATGCCGTGGCCGTAGTCGGTGACGAGGACGAGATCGAACTTGGGCAGCTCGGCCTCCAGATGGCGCAGCATCGGCGCCTCGACTTCGGCCGGCAGTTCCTTGTCGCTCAAATACGAGACCTCGAACATCTTGGTCAGGAAGGCGGGATCGACGAAGCGGCGCTTGATGATCGACGAGGCGCCCTTTTGCAGAAAGAACTTGGGCTTGACGTTGGGCTTGAGGCGGCTGCGGATGAAGGCCTCCCGGGAGTCTTCCTGCCCTAGGCAGGCGACGAGCTGCACCTCGGAGGCGAAGCCCGACAGGTGGTTGGCGGCCGCAAGCGACCCTCCGGCGAAGGCCTCCGCCTCGATGAAGCGCGTGGAGACGATCGTCTCCTTGGGCGACTTGCCCATGGCCTGGCAGTAGTGGTATTCGTCGACGATCGCCTCTCCGACGACGAGCACCTTGAGCTTGCGCAGCGACTCGACGCTTCGGATGATGGAATCGGACGAATGCCGCTTGGAAAAGGAGTCGAGGAAGGCGCGCGTATCGGGCGGATAGACGCCGAAGTGCTGGTTGAGCAGCTGCGTCGAGCTCAGCATGGGCTCTTCGGTGATGACGAGCTTGGCGCCGACGGACTTGGCGGCTTTTTCCTCCTGCCTGATGCCGCCCGTGACGTCCTTGTCGTGGTCCTTGTAGTCGTTGCCCTTGACGTAGAAATGGGGCCGGATCTTGCGGATCGCCTCGACGGCCGTGGGCGTATCGTTGATCGCCACGTAGTCGACGCAGCCCAGCGCCGCCAGGGACTCGGCGCGCAGCTGCTGGGGGAAGACCGGCCGGCCCGGCCCCTTGTTGACGTACTCGTCTCTGGTGATCGTGACGACGAGGACGTCGCCGTGGTGCTTGGCCGCTTGGAGGTGCCTGATGTGGCCGGGATGAAGGAGGTCGAAGACGCCGTGGCAGTGGACGATCTTGAGCCTTTTTGCGCGCGCCGTCTTGAGGGCCTGCGCGAGCGCGTCGAGGCTCAGGACGCGCGACCGGCTGCCGTTGGAGGCCATGTCAAGGAGAGCTTATCTTTTTTCTGCGAAGATTTTATTTCGACGAGGCGAATGGCAGTCGATCCAGAGGTCCTTGAGCGTAGCCAAGACGCTCGCGATGTTCTTGACGCTCACCGCCTTGGAGCGGCCGCTTTGGCGGTACTGGAGCGGGATGGTCAATTGAACGTGAGAGTGGCCGCGCTTGAGGAGCGTGACCAGGATCGCCGCCATGTAGGCGAAGCCGTTGGTGCGCACGCGCACGTCAGAGACGAGCCGGCGCCGCAGCAGGCAGGGTCCGTTGTAGTAGTCGATCTTCAGGCCGAAGAGGACGTTGAGGAAGTTCACGAAGGCCCGCGACACGACGCGGCGGCCCCACGGACGCTGCTCCTGGCCGCTGAGCGACGGGATGATGAGGTCGGCCTTGCCCGCTTCCCTCAAGAGGGCGACGATGGCGTCTTGCGAGATCTCGTTGTCGCCGGGGACCATCATGGCGTAGTCTTCCGTCGCCCGGTCGACGCCCGTCCAGTAGTTGTAGCCCAGGCCCATCGTGCGCGGATTGTGGACGACGCGCACGCGCGCATCTGCGGCGGCCAGGGCGTCGGCAATGGCCCCTGTTTTATCCGCGGACCCGTCGTCGAAGACGTAGACGCCGCAGGGCAGGCCGGCTTTTTCGGCGCTGGCCAGGCAAGCCTCCACGGCGCTGCGGACGTTGGCTTCCTCGTTGAGAGCGGGAATGATGAAGGCGACGGAAGGGACCATGACGATTGAGTGTATCGTTAATGACGCGCGGCGGTCAAGACGGAGGCGGCCGCAAGGAAATCGGAGGCCCGATAGAGGCGATTTTCCACCGGGAAGGGCAGCTCCCCGTCCCGGATCATGTGATACTGGAACTCGTTGCTGAACTCTTGGAAGCTGGTGCTCTCGACGCCGGGCACCGGGAAAAAGGGGGTGCGGCCGTCATAGATGCGGCGGACGGGGATGTCGAAGCGCTGCGGCGGAAGGAACCCGTTCCAGAACCACGGCGAAAGGTCGCTGACGAGGACCCAGCGCCGGCCTTGGGAGACCTCCCGCCTGAGGTCCGCCATGCTGCCGACGCGGGGCTGGCGCCCGGGTTCGTAGTTGTAGGGAATCGACGGGCCGACGATCACGGCCGGCCCCCCTCCTCCGTGGGCGGCGATCACCGCCTCGATCGCCTGACCCGCATGAAACGCCAGCCAGGTCCGGCGCAGCCGTCCCTCGTTGAAGAGCACCAGCGCCAACGCCAGGGCAACGGCCGCGGGCAGACGCGCTTTGGCCGGGGCGAGGTCGAGAAGGGCCTTGGCGCCCAGGCCCGCCAGCGGAAACAGGGCGATAACGGCGGGTAAACAAGTGCGCTCGAGCTTGATGGTGCTCGGGGCCTGGGCGAAAGCCAGCGAGGCCGCGGGCAGGACCAGCCACGGCCAAGTCCGAGGCTCTTTGAGACGTCGCGCGAGGGCCCCCCCCCCGATCAGCGAAAGCGCGCCGAGCGCGGCCGCGAAGGCCGGGGATTCGCAGGTGCGCAGCAAATCGAGGAAATAAAAGCCCGCGTCGCGAAACGTCCGCGGCACTCCCTGGGCGGCGTGGAATTGCCAATAAAGGGTCTCCCAATAGTGATGCTTCGGGATGGCGAAGGTGAAGGCTTCAAGGGTCGCTAGAATCGCCGCCGCGCCGGCCGAAAACGCCGTCGCGGCGCGCCACGGCCAACGCCGCTCGCGCACGGCCCCGGCGGCCAGCCACGCGGCCCAGGCCAGGCCCAGGGCGGCGAGCATCGGCGCCATATGGTAGCTCGACAGCAGAGCCGCGCCCCAACAAAGTCCGAAAAGGAAGACCCGCCCGCTCGGGGCGGCCGGCGGCCCCGACACCGTCCAGAGGCCGGCGGCGAGCCAAAGGAAGGCCTGTCCTTGCCAGGAGTGGCCGCCGTAGAGGGCCTGCTGTAGCGCGACGTTGGAGCCCAAGGCGAAGCCGGCGAAGACCACTCCGGCCGCGAGGCCTCCGTCGCCGCGGGAAAGCGCGGCCTGGACGAGCGCCATGAGGAGGATCACGAAAAAGCCGGTGAAGAGCTCGTAGCCGACGTGATCGCCCGGCAGCCCGCACAGGATCGCCGCCGACAGAAGGCCCGACTGGAGGGGCTTGGCGCCGGGATCCGAGGCGACGGCGCAGAGCCAGCCCAGCGGCCCGCGCGCGTTCCATCGGGCGACGGGCTCCAGGGCCTGGGACAGCTGCTCGCTCGGGTCCGAGTTGTCGAAAGCGCGCGTGCCGGTGTCGAGCCAGAGCCGTCCGGCCCACCAGAGAGCCGGGACCAGAAGACAGGCCGCGAAGGCGAGGGCGCCTCGCCTGGCCGCGCCCGAGCTCAACGGCTCTTTCTCCAGCAGTGCGCGTTGCCGGCCATGGAGGGTTCGAGCCGGACGGCCTCGCTGCAGAAGCGATCCGCCTCGTCGAGGCGCCGCTGCGTCGTCAAAAGTATCCCCAGGTTGAGGAAGGCATTCGCCGCTTTGGGGTTGAGGCGCGCGGCCTCGCGGTAGTGGCCCTCGGCTTCCGAGAGCCGTCCCATCGACTGGAGCACGAAGCCGAGATTGAAGTGGGCGTTGGCGAAATCGGGTTTGAGCTGCGCGGCGCGGCGGAACTCCTCGGCCGCGGCGGGCAGGTCCCCTTTCTGGACCAGGGCGAAGCCCAGATTGTAATGGGACTGGGCGTCCAGGGAATCGATGGCCAGGGCGCCTTTGAACTGCGAGACGGCCTCATCGAAGCGGCGGGCCTGCAGCGCCTTCATCGCCGCGGCGACATAGCCGGCCTCGGTCGTCTTGCGGGCTTGCGCGACGGGGGTCTTGGCGGCGACGGCCGCCTGCGCGTCGGCCAGCCCCCGCGTCGCCGTCGGCTCCTTGGGGGCGATGCCCAGAGTCGCGCGGTATTCCTGCGCGGCCTCGGGGAAGTCCCCCTCGCGCGAGAAGAAGTAGCCCAGGTTGTCGTGGACCTTCGTTTGGTTGGGCGCCAGTTGCTCCGCTTTCTGGGTCTCGGCGATGGCCTCGTCGAGCAGGCCGCGGCGGCTGAAGAAGTAGCCGAGGTTGAAGTGGGCGTCCGAGTCGTCGGGAGCGGCCTCCAGGCCGCGGCGGGCCAAGGCCCAGGCGGCCTGGATTTGCCCCAGGTTCTCGTAGGAGATCGCGCCGTTGGCCAGCGCCAGCGTGTAATCCGGCTTGATGCGCAGGGAAGCCAGGGCGTGGGCCAGGCCTTCGGCGTAGCGGCCGTGGTCGTTGTAATAGACGGCGAGGTTGTTGTGGCAGAAATAGCAGTCGGGCTCGACGGCCAGATTATGCAGATAGACCGTTTCGGTATCGTGCCAAGTGCGGGTCTGGAAAAAGGAAAGGACGGCCAGCGCGGCCAGCACGGCGGCCGCCGCCTGCGCGAGGCGCTCGCGATTGAAGGCGGGGTTCTGCAGCGCCCAGAGGAGCGCGCCGCCGGCGACCAGACCCCAGACGGCCGAAGCCAGGTAATACCACTTGTCGGCGGCGATCTGCAGCATCAGGCCGTACTGCGACAGGCCCAGCATCGGCGAAAGCGCCACGACGTGGGCCAGCCACGCGGCGAGCAGCCATGGATGGCGCTTGCGCAGGGCCAGCGCGGCCGCCGTGATCGCCAGCGCGAGGACGGTGCGCGGAAGGCAGAGATCGTCCCAGGGGCTCAAGTGCGGCGGCAGCGAGTAAAACGGCGCCAAGCCGATCGGCAGGAGCGTTTTCTCCAGGTAGAACACCACCCCGAAGAAGGCTTCGCCCAGCCGCTGCCCGATGCCGAACTTGGCCACGGGAACCATCGCGCCGAAGACGACGCGCCCCTTGGCGGCCATGTAGGCGGATGCCGCGGCCAGGACGAAGAGCGGAATCTTCTCGACGATCAGCGGCGCGATCTCCTGCCGGTCGAAGCGGCGCAGGCGCTTGAGCGGGTACCAGTCGGCGATGAGCAGCGTCGCCGGCAGGGTCATGGCGATGCTCTTGGACAACAGCGAGAGCGCGAAATAGAAGGCGCAGGCGGCCATCTGCGCGTTTTTCGAGGCCAGCCTCGAGCCGTGCGCCTTGAAGTAGGCGTTGAGCGCGAGAATGTAGAACAGCCCGGGCAGGACATAGGAGCGGTTCGAGGCCCAGGCCACGACTTCCACGCGCTGCGGGTGGATCGCGAAGAAGAGGGCTGCGAAGGCCGCGCTCCAACGCAGCAGCGGCTCCTGCCCCGACTGGGGCTCCAAGCAAAGGCGCAGCACGCGCACGGCCAGGAAATAGAAGGCGGCGCCCGTCAGCGACATCAGGATGATGTTGGTGAGGTGATAGCCGGCCGGGTTCATCCCCCAGACCAGATACTCCAGGGCGTGAGTCACCCAAGCCAGGGGCTGATAGACGCCGCCGAGCTGGAAGCCGGTGAACATCCACTTCAACTGCGCCGGGCCCAGGCCGCGATAATTCTGGTTCTTGAGGAAATTGAAGTCGTCGTCGAGCATCAGGAACTTCGCCCGCAGCGCCGGCAGGAACGGAAGAGCGGTGACGACGGCGACGGCCCAAGGCAGCCAGGGGCCGGGGCGCCGCGCCCACTCGGGCCAGAGGCGCGCGGATTGGCCGGCCGAGGCCGGGCTCGTGGTCGGGGCGGTGGCGGGCATGGGGCTTGGCGCGGCGACGCGCGCATAGTGTATACCGGAATTTCCCCGAAGGGTCAATACCTGGGGCGACCCTGGACACGAGGCCGAGACTTTCTTAACATCTTGTCGTTGCTGCAGGCCTGGGGGCTTTCGATGAGATCATGGCTCGTGCTCGTCGTCTTGACGGCGCTGGTTCCGGGCGTTTGCGCGGCGTCGTCCGCCCGCGCGCCCTCCGCGCGGGCGCAGCGGGAGTTCGATCTGGGCACCCGCCTCGGGCGGCAAGGTCGCCTCGCGCCGGCGATCCGGCACCTCCAGCGGGCCGTCAGGCTTCGGCCCGCGTTCGCTCCGGCTCACTTCAACCTGGGCGTGCTCTACCAGGCGACGGGCAAGGAGGCGGCCGCGCAACGGGAGTTCCGCAAGACCCTGCGCTACGATCCGAGGGCGGCCAATGCCGAACTCAATCTCGGCATCCTGCTGGCCAAGCGGGGCTCTCCCGAGGCCGCGCGGCACTGCCGCAAGGCCGAGCGGCTCCAGCCGGGACTGACCAGCCCGTCCTGTCCGAGATAGCCGCCGGCCGTCAGGCCTTGCGTCCGCGCCGCTCGAGCAGGGTCTGGACGCGGGCCAGCAGCTCGGCGGGAGAGAAGGGCTTGGTCATGTAGGCGTTGACCTGGCCTTCCCGCAGCCCATGGACCTGCTCCTCGGGGCGGCTGTTGACGCTCAGCATGACGAGCACGACCGCGTCGTAGCGCGGCTGGCCCCTGATGCGGCGGGCCAACTCCACGCCGGAGGCGCCGGGAAGGTTCCAGTCCAGGATCGCCACGTCCGGCACGCGGGTCTCCAGCGCCACCCAGCCCTCCTCGGCGCTCGAGGCCTCGACGATGCGAAAGCCGGCGGGCTCGAGCGTGCGCGAGAGCAGCCTTCGGTAGTCGGCGTTGTCGTCGACGACGAGAGCCGTCCGGTCACGCATGAGCCGAGGCCCCCACGGTGAAGCGGTACCGGCTGCCGCGGCCGACGGCGCTTTCGACCCAGATGCGGCCTCCGTGGGACTCGATGATCGCCCGGCAGATATAGAGGCCCAGGCCGGCGCCGTCGCCGTCGGGCGCCGCGAGCCTCGAGAACTTCTTGAAGAGGCGGCCCTGCGCCTCCTCGGCGATGCCCGGCCCGGTGTCGGCGATGGCGCACTCGAGCCCGCCGTTCTCGGCTTTTTCGAGCGACACTCGGACCGCCCCGCCGGAAGGGGTGTGCCGCAAGGCGTTGGACAGAAGATTGTGGAAGACTTGGCGCAGGCGGGCGGCGTCGGCGTCGGCCGCGGGCAGCCCGTCGGCCGCGCTCAGGGCGAGGCTGACGCCGCAGGCGTGCGCTCTGGCCGAGTGCAGGCGCAGGCAGTCCTGCGCCAGCGCGCGCAAGTCGATGGGCGCGCGGACGAGCTTGAGCGTGCCCGACTCGAGCTGGGCCGCCTCCAGCAGGTCCGCCAAGGTCTGCCGCAAGCCTGCCGTCGTCGACTTCAAATGCCGGGCGTCCTCGAGCCACTGCTGGGCTTGGGCGGCGTCCGAGGCGGCGCCCTCCTGGACCATGAGCTCGAGGTAGGTCTCGATGGCCGACAGCGGCGTCTTGAGCTCGTGGGCGACGACGGCCAGGGCCGCGGACTGGCGCGCGGCGGTCCTGCGGCGCCACGCCAAAGCCAGCAGGGCGAAGGCGGCCAGGCCAAGCGCGAGGCCCCCGGCCGCCGACCAAAGGCGCGCCTGCGCCGGCGAGGCCGTTTTCAAGCTCGTCGTGAAGTGAGCGCTCTCCGGCGCGCGAGCTTGAGAGACCGTGGAGACGACCTGCTGCGCGTTGGAATAGAGACGGAGGTTCTTGAAGCGGGGGCTGGAATGCTCCCCCGCCCGCGCGAAAGCGGCCAACCAAAGCGCCGCGCAGGCAATGGTCCAGCGGGCGGTCATAGCCGGGCGAGACGGGCTTCCAGTATAGCCCCTCGTCGTCAATCGCGCCATCGGTAACCCACGCCCGGGACGGTCTCGATGCGGTCGCCGAGAGGCCCGAGCACCTGCCGCAGCCGCATGACGTGCTGGACGAGCGTGCGAGACCCGCTCTGCAGCCGCGCCGGGCGCCAGCCCCGCGCGGTGAAATCCTTCCAACGCACCGCTTGGTTGGCGCGCCCCAGCAGCAGGGCCAGGACCTCCATCTGCCTGCGCGTCAGTCGGCAATCCTCGTAATCGAGTCCCGCCTGGATCCGGCAGCGGAAGGCTTTGAGATCGAGTACGAGGCGGCCGTCGCGCGCTCGGAGGATTCCCGGCCCCCACGGCTTGGCGGGCGCCGCGCGCCGGGCGGTGGCCAGCGCGGCCTCGACTCGGGCGGCCAGCAACTCGCCGTCGACGGGCTTGACCAGGCAGTCGTCAGCGCCCGCTTTGAGCAGCTCCTCGGCGGCGCAACGGCCTTCGGTCAGGAAGATGATCGGAAGCGCCCGCGTCCGGGTCTGGGCGCGCACGCGGCGCACGACCCGACGAGCGTCCGCCTTCAGCAGGTCCAGATCGACGATCAGGGCATCGACGCGCGACGCCTTGGCCGCGCGAAGCGCGGCGGCCAGATCCGGCGCGAAGAGCGCTTCCCAGGTCCGCCCGGCGGCGGGGACCGACGCTCTGGCGGCGACGACGCAGACGCGGTCGCGGGTTTCCCCCTCCGGACGGCTAAGGCCGGTATTCGGCAAACGAGTTGACCGTCTCCCAGAGACGGACCCAGGCCACGGGCAGTTCCTGCGAACGGGCGTAGTCGAAGATGTGGCGGGCGATGTTCTCGGCCGTCGGATTGGCGCTCATGACGACGACTGGCTCTCCCATGTCCCGGAGGACCTTGACGAGCGGGTCCCGGGCGTTGAGCAGCATCCGGTGATCGAGCTCGGCGTCGACCCAGCGCTGGACCTTGGCCTTGATCTCCTCGAAGTCGACGACCATGCCCAGGCGATCGAGCTTGGCCGAATCGACGGCGATCTCGATCTTCCCGTTATGGCCGTGAGGGTGGCGGCACTTGCCCTCGTAATCGAGCAGCCGGTGTCCGTAGCAGAAATGGATGACGCGGGTGACTTGGTACATGGACGCTCCTTTCAGGCGATCAGACGGCCTCCGTCTACGGCGAGTTCCGCGCCGGTCATGAAATCGCCGTCCTCGAGCAGGAACAAGACGGCGCGCGCGACGTCCTGCGGGCTGCCCAGGCGCTTGACGATGGTGGCGCGCTCGACGGCTTGCCGCTCGGCGCGGCTCATGCCCTCGGGCAGCAGGACCGGCCCGGGCAAAACGGCGTTGACGAGGATTTCCGGGCCGAGGGCCTTCGCCAAGGCCTTGTTGAGGCACAAGAGCCCGGCCTTGGAAACGCAGTAAGGGATGTAGCCCGGATAAGGCCTGTGGGCGGCCCAATCGGCGATGTTGACGATTCGCCCGGCCCCCGCTTTGCGCATGTGGCGCGCCGCGGCCTGGGCGAGGAAGAAGGGGCCCTTGAGATTGGCGTCGAGATGCGCGTCCCAATCGCGCTCGGTGACGCGGGCGAACTCTCGGCGCTCGTAGAGCGAGGCGTTGTTGACCAGCACGTCGAGGCGCCCGAGCGCGCCGGCGGCGGCGTCGGCCAGCCGGGACGCCTCGCGCGCTCGGGACAAGTCGGCCCGCAGCAAAACGCAGCGCGTCCCGAATCGCCGCCGCAGATCGCGCGCCAGCTCGTCGGCCTGCGCGCGCGAGCGGTGGTAGTGAAGGGCCAGGCACGCGCCGCGACCGGCCAGGGCGGCGGCGATGGTCCGGCCCACCCGCTTGGCCGCTCCGGTGACCAGCGCGGCCTTTCCCTCGAGGGTCATTTTCGCTCCTCCCCGGCTCCGGCGGATTTTGGCGCGAGCCCTCCCATGAGATCCAGGCTGAGCTGCTGGGCGCGCTTCATCCTCCGGGCCATGAGCTTGAAATCGGCCGGGCGCGAGGAGCGCGCGTCGGCTTCCGCCTCGTTGAGCATCGTCTGCAGTTGGCGGTAGTCCCGCGCCTGCCGCGGCGAAAGGCGGCTGGTGAACATCGGATTATCGAGCAGCGGACGAAGGCCGTCGACGAGGGCGAGGCTGGCCTGCCGCAAGGCCGCCACCTGCGCGGCCGACGGCCCCGGCGCGGGCGTTGCCGCCGCCGGCTTGGCGGAAAGGATCAGGTCCAGGCCGGAAACGCGCGCCTGCGCGCTCGACAGCGCTTGAGCGAAGTCGGCCGGCAACGGCTGCTGCGACGGCACCGGCGCGGGCGGCCGGCTCAGGTCGGAAAAGCCCGGTTGCGCGCGCACTTGGCGGATCATCGAGGTCGTCAGCCAGCTAGACAGCGCGCGGTAGCCAAGCCATGCGGCGGCGGCGATCGCGAGCGGGATCAAGGCGCGGCGAAGCAGGGCCATCATGGACCGGTCTTGCGAGGCTTTCCAGTATACCCAAAATAGTAGAATTTGTCGCAGCATGCGCCTGAGCCACCGCCTGACCCTGGTGTTCTCCCTCTTCGGCCTCGCGATCGCGGGCGGCTTCCAATACACGCGCATCCGCAACCTGCGGGCGCAGAGCTACGTCGTCACGCGGGACATGGCCGACGGCACGGCCGCGGCCGTCCAGGCGCTGGTGGAAGACGAGTCCCGCGCGGGAGATTTTTCGACGATCGGCCGCAATCTGCAGAGAGTCATCCGCCGCACGGGCATCGCCACGATCGTGGTGCTCGACAAGAAGGGGCGGCGCCTCGTGGGCCGTTCCGACGACGTCGGGCTCACGACTCGTCAGCCCCACCCCGGCGTGCCGATCGAGTTGGTCGACGACGGCGTCTACGACGTGGAGAGGCCCGTGGACCTCGGTCCCCGGGGGCGGGGCGTCGTCGAGGTCGGGTTTCGCACCGACCGGCTCGAGGCGCGCCTGCGGCAAATCGGCGCCGAGGCCGTGCGCGAGGGCGCGATGGCGACGTTGGCCATCGGCTTTTTGGCCTGGTTCATCGGCATGTGGTTCGGGCGGCAACTCGAGCGCATCGTGCCCCGCATCGAGGCTCTGCCCAAGGATCCCGAGGCGTTTAGGCCCCTGCGCCTTCCCGCTTCGGCGGGAGACGAGGTGGCCCGTCTCGTCGCCGCCTTCAACCGCCTGGGCGCCTCGCTCAAAGCCGAGACCAGCCAGCGCCGGGAGCTGGAGCGCGAGCGGCGGGAGCTCTCGGCGATGCTCGTGCACGACCTCAAGACCCCGCTCACCGTCATCAGCTCGGGCATCACGCTCCTGCGCGAGCAGATGGGCGAGGCGGTCGTGCCCTCGCGAAGGGAGGCCGTCCCGGCTCGCGGCGCGCGCCGGACCTTCGAGCTTCTCGAGATGTCCACGCAGCGGCTGCGCCGGATGGTCGAGGACGTTATTCAGTTGGCGCGCCTGGAGGAAGTCTCGGGCTTGCGCGAGCGAGCGCCCGTCGACCTGGCGGCGATGGCCGCGGCCTGCGTCAAGGACTTCGAGCTGGTGTGCTCGGAGCGCGGCCAGAAGATCTCGGCGAGGCTTCCCAAAGGCGCGGTTCCGGAGGTCCCGGGCGACGCCGCGCTGCTGCGGCGGGTGCTCGACAACCTCGTGCACAACGCCGTCGAACACACGCCCTCCGGAGGCATGATTCGGGTCGCCGTGGCCGTCGAGGGCGCGCGCGTGCGCGTGAGCGTCTCGGACTCCGGCCCGGGCGTTCCGCCCGAGGCCAGGGCGGAGATCTTTCGGAAGTTCTTCCAAAAGGACGTCAAGCGCTACGTCGGCAACGTCGGGCTGGGCTTGGCTTTTTGCGAGAAGGTCGTGCTCAGGCACGACGGCGCGATCGGGATCGAGGACGCCAAGCCTCGGGGCGCGCGCTTCTACTTCGAGCTGCCCGCGACGCAGTCCGAGCTTCTCTGAGCGCGCGGCGCAGCAGCCGGCCGCAGGCCTCCACCGGCAGTCCGATGACGTTGTCGAAGTCCCCTTCCACGCGCTCGATGAACGGATCGTCGCGGTCCTGAACGGCGTAGGCCCCGGCCTTGTCCATGTGCTTGCCGGCGAGGGCGGCGAGCCGCTCTTGCGGCAGACGGCGCGCGAGCACGCGGCTGCCGACCGCCGTCGACCATATCCTCGAGCCGCCGTCGATCGCCACGGCCGCTCCCGTGTAGACCCTCTGCCAGCGGCCATTGAGCAGCCGCAGGATGCGCAGCGAGTCGGCCGGATTCCGAGGCTTGCCTAAGATCCGGCCTCGGCAGACGACGAGCGTGTCGGCGCCCAGGACGATGGCCCCGGGATGCCGCCGGGCGACGGCCTTGGCCTTTCGGCGGGCCAGGAGAACGACGAGCTTTCGCGGATCGCGCTCGGCGCTGCGCTCGCCGACGCGGCTGGGCACGATCCGGAAGGGGATGCGCAGCTTCTTGAGCAGCGTCCGCCTCTGCGGCGAGCCGGAGGCGAGGATCAGAGGTCGGAGTAGTCGCCCCATCGCTCGTGATGAATGCTCGCTTGCGGCACGCCGGCGCCGCTCAGCGCCTTGGACATGTCGGCGATGAGCGCCTGCGGCCCGCAGATGTAGAAGAGGCATTCGCGGAAATCCGGGACTTCGCGGCGCACGACGCCGAGGTCGATGCGGCCGCGAGGGCCCGTCCATTCTTGAGGAGGCCGCGTCAGCGTGACGAAGACGCGCATGCCGGCGGCGCGGAACCTCTGGAGGTCGCGGCCGTAGAGCAGGTCCTCGGGAGTCTTGGCCGAGTAGAGGATGACGACGCGATCGGCGCGGCCCTCCTCGACGGCGAGGCGGCCCATGGAGCGAAACGGCGTCAGCCCGGTCCCGCCTGAGATGAGGACGGCGCGGCGCGGAGCGTCTCGCCAGTGCCATTTGCCGAGCGGGCCTTTCACCATGAGTTTCTGGCCCGCCTTGAGAGCGAAGAGCCGGCTCGTGAACGCCCCGACGTTGCCGAGGCTGATTTCGATGTAGCCGCGCTCTCGCGGGGAAGTCGAGATGGAGTAGGCGCGCGACACCGCCGGGTCGTCCTCGAAATGGAGCATGACCCACATGCCGGGAATGAAGGTGAAGGACGGCGGCACCTTGAGCCTGAAGGTCTTGACCTTGGGGCTTTCGTCGTAGACGGCCAGGATTTCGGAGGCGAACGCCCGCGCGGAGGCGGAAGGCGTCACCGGGTATTCTCCGCGATCCAGTCGAGATAGGGCTTGTCCCCCTCCAGGATCGGCAGGGCGACGATCTCCGGGACCTTGGCGGGGTGGTGCTTGCGCACCAGCGAGGCGAGCTCGGGGAGGCGCTCGGCCCGCGTCTTGACGAGCAGGAGCAGTTCGGAGTCCCGGTGGAGCGCGCCTTCCCAGACGTAGTGCGAGGAGACGCCGCCGACGATATTGACGCAGGCGGCCAGACGCTCGGCGACGAGAAGGCGGGCGAGATTGTCGGCGGTGTCTTGGTCCGGAGCCGTGATCAGGACGACGCGCAGCTCGTTCACCGGACGCGCCGCTTCCAAACGCGGCCCATGGCCAGGCCGCAGGCGACGCCGATGAGCAAGCCCCCGGCGACGTCGGACGGGAAGTGCGCGCCCACGTAAATGCGCGACACCGCCGTCAGCGCCGCGGCCGGCAGGAGCCAGGCGCCGACCGGCGGATCGCCGATCATCAGCGCGCAGGCGGCGGAAAACGCGCGCGCCGTGTGGCCCGAAGGGAATCCCCGGTAAAGCTCGGGCTTGCCGAGGACCCTGACTTGTCCGGGCCCGAGGGCGGCGAGGGGCCGCAAGGTGTTGAAGACGAACTTCAGCGGCTCAGCGACGGCCATGGCCAGCACGATCGCCGCGGCCAGCAGCGACGCGTTGCGGAAAAAACGCGCGCGGTTCCGGAAGTAGAGGACGGCGGCGACGGTCAGCAGCAGGACGACGGGATTGGCCCAGATGGTGGCGGCGCGCATGACGGGGTCGAGCCATGGGCGCGCCCAGCCCTGGTTGACGGCCAAGAAAAGCCGCCGGTCCATCAGCGGTAGGTGTGCGAGCCGATGACCTGAATCTTGAGCATGTTCGAGGCCTTGTGCTTGGCCGTGCCGCCGGCCGTGATCAGGACGGTCTGGCCCGGCTTGACGAGGCCCTTCTTGAGCAGGATGCGCTCGCCCATCGCGAGCATGGCGTCCGTGGCTTTGCCGAGCGGGCAGATGACCGGTGTGACTCCCCAGTAGAGCGACAGCTGGTTGAAGGTGGACTGCAGGGGCGTCAGCGCGTAGATCGGGGCGTTGGGGCGGAACTTCGACATCACGCGCGCCGACCAGCCGGTGAGGGTGTAGACGACGACGGCCTGCGCTCCGGTGACGTCGCAGGCGTCGTGCGCGGCGCGCGCCAGGGCGTGGGCAAAGCCCGTCTCCTTGGTGTCGACCAGGCCCTTGGGGATGTGGTTGTACTTGAAGGGAGACGCCTCGGCCTTGCGGATGATGTCCGACATGATCGTCACGGCTTCGATCGGGTATTGGCCGACGGCCGTCTCGCCGGAGAGCATGACGACGTCCGCCCCGTCGTAGATCGCGTTGGCGACGTCGGAGGCCTCGGCGCGGGTGGGGCTTGAGTGAGTGATCATGGACTCGAGCATCTGGGTCGCCACGATGCAGATCTTGCCGGCCTCGTTGGCCTTGCGCACCAGCTGCTTCTGGGCCGCCGGCACGTCGGCGGGCGAGAGCTCCACGGCGAGGTCTCCGCGAGCCACCATGATGCCGTCGGCCGCGTCGAGGATCGGGTGGATGCGTATCAGGGCCAGGGGATGCTCGATCTTGGCGATGACCCGCATCTGGGAGCCCGCCGCCTGGATCATGCGGCGCGCGCGCAGGATATCGTCCGGGCTGCGCACGAACGAGAGCGCGACGTGGCTCAGGCCGAGCTTGAGGCCGGCCTGCAGGTCCTTGATGTCCTTGGCCGTCAGCGCCGGCAGGTCGATGTCGGCGCCGGGCAGGTTGATGCCCTTGTGTTCCTTGAGCAGGCCTCCGACGGCGACCTCGCATTGGACCTCGCTTTTGCGCGTCTTGACCACGTGCAAGACGATCGTCCCATCGTCGAGCAGGATCTGGGAGCCTTTCGACACCGTCTGCGGGAGCTTGCTGAAGTTGGTGGAGATCTCCTCCTCGGTCCCGGGGACGTCGAAGGTGACGATCTTGAGGGGCGCCCCTTTGCGAAGCGCGACCGGCTCGCCGTTGCGAAGCCGGCCCACGCGCAGGCGCGGGCCCTGCAGGTCCATGACGATGGACGCGGGGATGCGGGCTTTCTGCGCGGTGCTGCGGATGAGCTGCACGGTGTGGGCCAACTCCGTCATGGAGGCGTGCGAGCAGTTGAGGCGGAAGGCGTTGACGCCGACCTCCTGGAGACTCTTGAGCACGTCGGGCTTGGCCGAGGCGGGGCCCACCGTGGCCAGGATCTTCGTCATTTTGGGACGGCTGGTTTCTTTGGCTTCGAGCGCGATCATGGATTATCCTAGGACCTTTTTGAGATGCCGGCCGTCGACGGGCCGGACGATCCCCCGCTCCGTGACGATGGCGGTCACGAGGTCGTGAGGGGTGACGTCGAAAGCGAAGTGATGGGCGCGGGCGCCTTTCGGGGCGATCGGCCTGCCGAAGATCTCCACGACTTCCTTGGCGCTGCGCTCCTCGATGGGTATCAAGTCCCCCCGCGCGCAGTCCAGATCCACGGTCGTAGCCGGAGCCACGACGTAAAACGGGATGCCGTGGTGCCGGGCCAAAATCGCCAGGCCGTAGGTGCCGATCTTGTTGCAGACGTCGGCGTTGGCCGCGATGCGGTCGCTGCCGACGATCACGGCGTCGATTCGGCCGGTCTTCATCAGATGGGCCGCCATGTTGTCGGTGATCAGAGTGGCCGGCACCCGGCCCCGCATGAGCTCCCAGAGGGTCAAGCGGCTGCCCTGGAGGTAGGGACGCGTCTCGCAAGGGTAGGCGTGGGACACCTTGCCGAGGTAATGGGCGTAGCGAATCATGCCCACGGCGGTGCCCAAGCCCGAGGTCGCCAGGGCGCCGGCGTTGCAGTGCGTGATGACCCGCGATCCTCTCTTGAGCAGGCTCGCGCCGAGGCGGGCCATCGTCTGGTTGGCGCGCAGGTCGGTCTCGAAGTAACGCTGCGCGGCGGCGGCCATGGCCATCGGGCGATCGCCGTTTGCGCGCTTGGCAGCTTCGAGCATGTATTGGACGGCGTTGGCCAGATTGACGGCGGTGGGGCGCGCCGCGAGCAGAGTCTTGGCCGCGCGGGAGAGGTCCTCGCCGCGCCGGGCGGCCAGGGCCATGCCGTAGGCCGCGGCGCAGCCGATGAGCGGCGCGCCCCGCAGCACCATGGCGCGGGTGGCGTCGGCCACGTCCTGAGCGCTTCGGCAGTCGACGTAGCGCAGGCGCCGCGGCAGCAGGCGCTGGTCCAGGACGCGCAGGCGGTCGCCCCGCCAGTCGATGTGTCTGACGGCGTCTTTTAAAGGGAAACGATAGGACATTGGGAAAAATTTCCCGCCCTGCCGCCGCCAATTTCTTGGAGGCGGCAGGACGGGTATGGGAGGCTGATGGGACAGCCTTACGGAATGGATTCCATCACGCGCTTGAGCTGCTCCTCAGTGCGGCCGACGATCTCCACGGTCTTCTCGCGACCGTTGGCTCCACGGAGGATGTTCACCTTGCGCGACGGAACCTCGAAGAACTCGGCCAGATAGTTCTTCAGGGCGTTGTTCGCCTTCTCGTCGATGGCGGGGGCAGTGACCTTGACTCTCAGGACGCTGCCGATGCGGCTGACGACCTCGTTGTCAGGGGCGTTGGGGATCACCCGGACCTTTACGATCATGTGTGCCCTCCCTCAGTTGCTGGTTCACGAAAAAAGCGCGGTTCCGACCCGGATGTGAGTGGCTCCTTCCTCCACGGCGATCTCCAAGTCCCGGCTCATGCCCATCGACAACTCGGCGTCGGGACGGTCGGAGAAAAATTGTTGGTGCAGCCGGCGCAGGCTCCGGAAATAAGGCCTCACGGCTTCCAGGGGCTCGACGTTTGGCGCGATGCCCATGAGCCCGCGGACCTCGAGATGAGGGTAGGCGGCCAGCGCTTTGAGCAGGGCTTCCAGATTTTCCGGCGCGACGCCGGACTGCGTCTGGCGCTCGCTGAGCTTGACTTGAGCGAGGACGGGTAGACGGCGCTTCTCGCCGGCCAACGCCCTTTCGAGGGCCTCGGCGGTGCGCTCCGCGTCGATGGAATCGATGCGGTCGAAGGCTTCTACGGCCTTCCTGGCCTTGTTGGTTTGGAGGTGTCCGATGAGCCGCCAGCGGACCTTGCCCGCCAGGGCTCCCAGCTGTTCCTTTTTGGACAGGGCGTCCTGGACCCGGCTTTCCCCCACCTCGTCCACGGCTCCGGATTCCAGGAGCCTGCGCACGTCTTCAGGCGCGGCGTACTTTGTCACTGCGATGAGCCGGACTCCGTTCGGGTCTCTGCCGGCTCGCAATGCCGCCGCGCTTGCGCGGAAGCGTATTTTCTCTATATTGTCAAGGATCACCGAACGAGTCATTATATCAAAGAGGGCGCGACGAAACAACCGGCGGTCGAGTAAATTTCCCGCGAAGTTGTCCATCGGGCGAAAGGCCTAGGCCCCCTAGGCTGTCAGGCCGCGTCAGGCCGGGCGGTCTACCAGTCGCGCACGACGGCGTCCGCGTAGGAGGGATCGGACTCGAGCCGCTTGAAGTATTGGGCGTAGTAGGACGCGTAGCCCAGGTCGGCGAGGATGGAGAACTGGAAAGCCAGGCATTTCCGTTCGGCGGCCGGCCCCGTGTAGACGTCGGGGGCCACGCCCGTCTCGTTTGCGCCCCGCGCCCAAGCGTCCCAAAAGAGCTTGGAATGCATGCTGTCGTGGGCGATGGCTCCGGCGTACCAGACCGGGCCCGCCTTCCAGGTCGGGCCGCCGACGCGAAACGCCTTGGGCATCACGTACATGCCGCTTCCCATATCGTCGTCCGGCTCGTAAATCATCTTGATGTAGCGCTGGATCCGCTCGAGTACTTGCGCCTCGGCGAGGTAGTCCAGGGCCTGCTTCGTCATCTGGATGAATCGGGGCGTTCCCCAGATCTCGATGGACCCGTAATTGACGCGTTCCCGCTGGCGGCTGCGGGAACGGAAACTGCTCTTAGTCGCCGCTATCCTGCCGTGGGCCCGGCCGTACGCCGTGCTCAGGCTTGCCGTCGGCGCCGCGACGGCCGCGCAGGAAATCAGGCAGGTCAGCGCGACGGCGGCGAAGGATCCCCCCTTCATGGGAATCAGGATAACTCTTGTCGCAAATCGCGGACAGGGGCCAAAGGCCCACCTCTCTAGGACCGGGCCCAACGCTTCATGATCGCGACCGGAGCGAGGGCGCCGGCTCGTTGAGCAGCAGCCAATAGAGGCCGAGCTGCGCCACGGCGCGACTGAATTGCGAGAAGTCGACCGGCTTGCGCACGAAGCTGTTGGCCCCCGCCGAATAGCACCGGTAGCGGTCTTCCTCTTCCCGCGAGGAGGTCAGGATGACCACCGGGAGAAGCCGCGTGCGAGGATCGGAGCGGATGCGCTTGAGGACCTCGTCTCCCGAGAGCTTGGGCAGCTTCAGATCCATAAGCACGACGGCCGGCTGCGATTGCGGATTCCTGCCTGAAAACGGCCCCTTGGCGAAAAGGTAGTCCAGCGCTTGCGCGCCGTCGCCGGCGACCGCTACCTCGTTGGTTATGTTCGCCTGCCTGAGGGCGCGCCGCGTCAAATCGATCTCGTCAGCGCCGTCTTCCACGAGCAGGATCGTCTTCTCGTTCATGAGGGCCTCCGGGCTTGGTCCGGGTCCGACTCCAGGGTGAAGCGGAATACGGCGCCTTCTCCCGGCCGGGCGTCGGCCCAGACGCGTCCGCCGTGACGCGCGATGATGCGCGAGACGATGGTCAGACCTATTCCCGTCCCGGGGAACTCCTCGCTGCTGTGCAGCCTGGCAAAGGGCTTGAAGAGCTGGCTCGCATAGGCCGGGTCAAAGCCTGCGCCGTTGTCCCTGACGAAATAGGTCGTCTGTCCGTCGCCCGCTTCCAGGCCGAACTCGATGCGGGCCTGCGGCTTCTTGGAGGTGTATTTCCAGGCGTTGCCCAGGAGGTTTTCGAGCACCGACCTCACCAGGTTGGGATCCCCGCGCGCGACGAGCCCGTCCTGGATGCTGAACACGGCCTTTCTTCCCGGCTCCTGGCGCTGCAGTTCCGCAGCCACGGAGCGAGCCATCCCGCTGAGGTCGATTTCCTCTCGACGCATCTCGCAGCGCGCGACACGGGAGAGGCTTAGCATGTCGTCGATGATGTCCCCCATCCTATGCGTGGCCTGGCGAATCCGTCCCAGAAGACTGCGCCCGCTGTCATCCAATTTGTCTCCATAGTCCTCGAGCACGATGCTGCTGAAGCCGTCGATGGACCGCAGAGGTCCGCGCAGGTCGTGCGAGGTGGAGTAGGAGAAGCTCTCCAGCTCCGCGTTGGCGGCGCGCAGCTGCGCCGTGCGGTCCGCCACCCGCCGCTCCAGGTCCGCGTTGAGGCGGCGGATCTCCGCCTCCGCGCGGTGCTGCTGCGTCACGTCGCGGAAGCTCCAGACCCTGCCCACCGATTCTCCCGCCAAGCGTTGAGGTTTGGAGAAGCGCTCGAAGATCCGGCCGTCCTTGAACTCCAACAGGTCGAAGCTTTCGTCTTCGGGCCTTGCATAAAGCTCGCGCACCTTGCTCAGGAATGCGGACGGTTCCTTGAGCTGCTCGCCGACCCAGGACAAGGCGCGGGCATCGTCTCGGGAGCGCAGGATATCCCGGGGTATCCTCCACATCCGGGCGAACTTGCGGTTATAGCTGGCGATGCGCCCGGCGCTGTCGACGACCAGGATGCCGTCGGCCGTGGACTCCAGGGTCGCCTGGAGCAGGGACAGAGCTCTCTGGCGTTCCGCCTCGGCGCGCTTGCGCTCGGTGATATCGAGGGCCATCCCGCAGACCCCATAACGATTGCCGGCCTCGTCGCGCAGAGGGAAGCGGACCGTGAGGTAGGTGCGTCCCCCGCCCCGCGGCGGCACCGTCTCTTCCACGGTCAAGGGCTCGCCGGTCTCGAGCACCAGCAGGTCCCTGGCGCTCACCGCCTGGGCGAACTCGGCCGGCCAGACGTCGGCGGAGGTTCGGCCGACGATCTCTTGCCGCGACACTTGAAGCAGCGTCTCGTAATTGCGATTTACGAAGAGGAACCGGCCGTCGGTTCCCTTGGCGAAGATGACCGCGGGCGAAAATTCGATGACGTCTCGCAGCTGCCGCCGGCTGTTCCTGACCTGGGTGTCCGCGGCCTGGATGCGCTCGAGCATTGCGTTGAAGCAGCCGGCGAGCTGTCCTAGTTCGTCGGCGCCGCCTTTGGGGGCCCGTATCGAGTAGTCTCCGTTGCTGGAAATGCTGCGGACGGCGGCCGTCAGTTCGAGAATCGGCTTCGAAACGAGGCGCTGGAATCGCATCGCCAGCGTAAACGCCGCGGCGCAGGCCGCCAGCAGGATGGCCGCGGAAATAGCTAGGAAAAACCACAATTCCCGCCGCATCTCGCGCAGGTCTTCCTCGATGAAAATCGTTCCGAGCCTCGCCGGGCCCAGGAAGATGCCTTGCGTCCGGCGAAGGCGCCGACGAGCGAAGCGATGCCCATCGCTTCCCGGACGGGGCGGAGGACGTTCGGCGGTGCCCCGCCTCGCGTAAGAGGCAAGCAGGCTGCCGTCGGCCCGGTATATGCCTGCGAGCACGACGTCCGGGTCTTGGGCGAGAGCGGCCAGGACCCGGCCAGCGGCCGAGGCGTTCTTCGAGCGTAGGGCGGAGGCCGCGTCTGTTCCCACGATCCGCTCCCGGGTGGTCAGGGTGCGCACCATGAGGCGGCGAAAACTGGCGACGCGGTAGGCCAAAAACGCCCCGCAGGCGAGCGTGACGGCGAGCGCGCTGGTGAGCGTCATCATCAGCGTCAGCTTGCGCTGGATGGATAGCCTTTCGATAGGGTTCGCCATGGCCTGCGGCCATTGTAAGCGCGCCCGCGCCCCGGCGGCGTCAAGGCGGCGTCAGAGTTTTGTGACCGAAAGCGAAGCCCCCGGCTCTCGCGAGCCGGGGGCTGGTTTGCGGCGGGTCTGATCTTGCGATCAGCTCTTAGTACATGTCTCCGCCGTGGCTGTGGCCGCCGGGCATCGCCGGCTCCTTCTTCTCCGGGATGTCGGCCACCAGGCAGTCGGTCGTCAGGATGGTGCCCACGATCGAGACGGCGTTCTCGAGCGCGGAGCGCGTGACCTTGAGCGGATCGACGATGCCGGCCTTGAAGAGGTCGACGTACTCGCCGGTCTGGGCGTTCAAGCCCGTGCCGTTGCTCGAGGAGACCACCTTGTTGACGACGACGGAGCCCTCGAGGCCGGCGTTCTCGGCCAGCTGGCGCAGCGGGGCGTAGAGAGCCCGGCGCACGATCAGGCCGCCCGTGGTCTCGTCCTCGTTCTCGCCCTTGAACTTCTCCAGGGACTCGGCGGCGCGAACGAGCGCGACGCCTCCGCCGGCGATCATGCCTTCCTCGACGCCCGCGCGGGTCGCGTTGGAGGCGTCCTCGACCTTGGCCTTCTTGGCCTTCATCTCGGTCTCGGTCGCGGCTCCGACGTTGATGACGGCGACGCCGCCGGAAAGCTTGGCCAGCCTTTCCTGCAGCTTCTCCTTGTCGTAGTCGGAGGTCGTCTCGGCGATCTGCTTGCGGATCGACTCGGCGCGCTTCTTGATCTCGGTCCTGTCGCCGGCGCCGTTGACGATGGTGGTGTTGTCCTTGTCGATGACGATGCGCTTGGCGCGGCCCAGCATCTCGATGCCGACCTTCTCGAGCTTGTGGCCGAGCTCCTCGGAGATCACCTCGCCGCCCGTGAGAACGGCGATGTCCTGCAGCATCTCCTTGCGGCGGTCGCCGAAGCCCGGGGCCTTGACGGCGGCGCCCTTGAGGGTTCCGCGCAGCTTGTTGACCACGAGCGTGGCCAGGGCCTCGCCCTCGACGTCCTCGGCGAGAATGAGGAAGGACTTGCCGGTCTGCACGATCTTCTCCAGGACGGGGAGCAGATCGTTCATGGCCGAGACCTTCTTGTCGGTGATGACGATGTAGGCGTCCTCGAGGACGGCCTCCATGCGCTCGCTGTCGGTGATGAAGTACGGGGAGATGTAGCCGCGGTCGAACTGCATGCCCTCGACGACCTCGAGGGTCGTCTCGGCGCTCTTGCCCTCTTCGACCGTGATCACGCCCTCGTGGCCGACCTTCTCCATCGCCTCGGCGATCATGTTGCCGATCGTCTTGTCGTTGGCGGAGATGGTGGCGACCTGGGCCTTCTCTTCCTTGGTCTTGACGGGCTTGACGCTCTTCTTGAGCTGCGCCACGACGGCCTCGACGGCCTTGTTCATGCCGCGCTGGATGCTCTTGGCGTTGGCGCCCGCGGTGATGTTGCGGATGCCCTCGGAGAGCAGCGCCTGGGCCAGGATGATGGCCGTGGTGGTGCCGTCGCCGGCGACGTCGTTGGTCTTGGAGGAGACCTCCTTGACCAGCTGCGCG
This sequence comes from Elusimicrobiota bacterium, assembly GCA_027452025.1. Classification (GTDB taxonomy): domain Bacteria; phylum Elusimicrobiota; class Elusimicrobia; order UBA1565; family UBA9628; genus DAIDHI01. The sequence continues at coordinate 29,368 of DAIDHI010000065.1, forward strand.
CCCATGTTCTCGTAGGGATCCTGCAACTCGATCTCCTTGGCGATCGTGACGCCGTCGTCGACGATCGTGGGCGAGCCGAACTTCTTCTCGAGGACGACCGAGCGGCCCGTCGGGCCGAGGGTGACCTTGGCGGCGTTGGCGAGCTTGTCGACGCCTTCCTTCAGGTGCCGACGAGCTTCGTCGGCGAAGATGATTTGCTTGGCCATTTCTTTCTTACCTCTCCTGTTCTTCCTTTATAAGCGGTTACTTGAGGATGCCGAGGATGTCGTCCTGATGCATGATCAGGTACTCCTGATCCTCGATCTTGATCTCGTTTCCGGAATACTTGCCGTAAAGGATGCGGTCGCCGGCCTTGACGTCCATCGCAAGGACCTTGCCGTCCTCCGTGACCTTGCCCTTGCCCACGGCGACGATCTCGCCCTCTTGCGGCTTTTCCTTGGCGGTGTCGGGGATGATGATGCCGCCGCGCTTGGTCTCCTTAGTCTCGACGGGCTTGACCAGGACGCGATCCCCCAGCGGCTGGATCTTCACTTTCGTCAGCGTCGCTTCTGCAGCCATTTGTTTCTGACCTCCGGATTTCTTGGGATGAGCCACTGTCTTAATCGTGCTGAGCGATCTTAGCACTCGCTCATTGGCAGTGCTAATTTTAGCATGGGTCGCCCAAAACTGTCAATCAAAATATTCGAGTGCCAACTTTAAGCAGTCCGGCGGCGGGAGTGCTAATTCTTGCGCCGCCGATGGCGCAAGCGCCTCAGGCGGCTGCCTTCGGCGCGAGCCGAGGGCTCAGTGCTCGTATTTGTTGATGAGCTTTCGGAAGCGTTTGACGAGCGCTTCCTGAGCGGCCGTGCTTGACTTGGGAGGCAGCGGAGGCCGCGCGGGCAGCGGCTCGATGGCAGGCAGCGGCTTCCCCTCCTCGGCGGGCGGCTCCGGGGCGTCGAGGGGCGCCGGACCTTGCGGCGGCAGGGCCTCGGCGACCGGCGCCGCGGCGGGCGCGGGGGCGAGGGCCGGCGGGGGCTCGCTCTTGGCCGGGGCGGCCTCGCGGGGCGTCGGCGGCGGGCAGAGGCGGTTGAGATCCTCCTCGAGGCGGCGGATGACGCCCAAAGCCTTGGCGAGGCTGAGCTCCTTCTCGGTCAGATCGCGGCTGAGCTTGTCGACGAGGCGGTTTCGGATCGCCAGGTCGTTGACGGACTCGCCGAGGCGGCGTTTGGCATTCTCGAACTCCAGGCGCAGCTTCTCGAGCTGGATGCGCTGCTCTCCCATGCCTTGCTCGCGCGCCTTGACCGCGCTCTCGAGCTTGGCGATCTGCGCCTGGTCGCGCCGCGCGGCCTCCTCGAGCTCCGCGATGCGGGCCATGCGCGTCTCGAGGTGCTCGGAGCGCTCCCGGGCCTGTCGCAGCTGCTCCTTGACGTCGAGCAGCTGGCGCTGCAAGGAGACGGTCAGCGCCCGCTCCTCGCGGCGGTTCTCCAGTTCCTTCATGAGGTCGGAGACGTGCGAGAAAAGCCGGCTGCTGGCCGTGTCGAGCAGGGCGTTGATGTCCCCCGTCATGACCGCTTCCTGGGCTTGGCGCGGTCCGGAAGGCGGCAGTTTTGCGTCGCGCTCGTGAAGGACCTTGATGACCTCCTCGAATTCCCCGGCGCGCCGCCAATTCTTCTCCAAAATCTCCCCTTCGGCGGGGCAGATCAGGGTCGTCATCGAAAAGCCGACGAGTCCCGCGAGCTCCGTGGGCGCGTAGCTGCCCGGGACTTCGCCGTTCATGTAAACCCAGTATTTCATCGTGTCTCCTCGAAAGGCCGCCGGGCGGACGGGTCGCGCAGCTGCTCGACCAGGAGCCGGAGTTCCTGGCGCAGAAGGGCGACGTCGGAATCGGTGAGCTCCTTGGCGCGGGCCAAGCGCTCCTGGTAGGAGGACGATTGCCTCCGCAGCTCGCAAAGCGCCCCTTCCTTCGCCGCCGCCTCCTCGCGGGAGCGCGCGAGCTCCTTTTCGAGCCCCTCGAGCCGCCGTCCGAGCTCGAGGCGCTCCCGCTGCTCGAGCAGGATCTTCTCGTCCTTGAGCCGCGCGTCCTGCTCCAGGCGCTGAATCTGCGCGCGCGCGCCATCGAGAGCCGCCCGGTCCTCCTCCAAGAGCTTGACCTGCTGCTCGAGCCCGCGCTTTTCCGCCTCGAGCTGGCCGATGCGGGCCTCGTAGGACTGCCGGGCGCGCGACAGGCTCGCGTCGAACTGGGCGAGCTTGGTCTCGATCTCGGCTTGCCGTTCGCGCAGGCGGGCGTTTTCGCGCGTCAGGGCGTCGACGCGGTGGGTCAGGCTTGCCCGGTCCTCGGCTAAGCGTTCCAGGCGCGAGGCAAGCTCGGCTGGGGCGCGCTCGGCAGGCTCGTCCGCGGGCTTGCCGGACAAGGTGATGTCCTGGGGCGTGCGCCACCAATCCCGGTTGAACTCATCGAGCCAGCCCTCGAAGGGCGGCTTGTCGGCCATAGGCGAAGGATACCTCGGGCCGGCGGCCGACGCAAGGTCAAAAATGTTTCGGATCCGAGGGCGGCCAGGGCTGGTCCTGGGACTTGGCGCGCAGATAGGCCAGGAAGGCTTCGCGGGTCAGGGGCGCCGCCGTGAGCTCCTCGGCCCGGGCGTGGGCGTCGCCCCAATCCCGGTGAGCCAGGACCCAGGCGTAGTCGGCGAGCGCCTCGCGGCGCCGACCGAGGAGGTCGCGGGCGTAGCCTCGAAAGAGCCGCAAGACCACTTGGAAGCGCTCGCGGCGCGGGCGGGCCTCGATGGCGCGGTCGAGCCACAGCTGCGCGGCGGCGGCCGCCGGGCGCGAGAGGCAGTCCCGGCCGGTCATCCCGCAGACGAGGGTGAGCAGCTTGCGGTCGAAGCCCGCGGGATCGTCCTTGACCTCGCTCCAGAACGACTCGGCGTCCGCGAGAGAGCCGTCCCAGTCCCCCACCTGCCGTCTCAGCGCCAGCGACAAGAAGCGGAAATAAGGGCTGTCCGGGTATTGCGCCACCAGAGGCTGAATGTAGGCCAGAGCCTTGGCGTAGTCCTGCCGGTCGAGGATGTAGATCGACGCGAGGAATTCCGCGGACTGCGGCCGGCTGTAGCGGCTTTTGTCCATCGCCGTCTCGATCTCGGAAAGTCCGCGCTCCTCGTCGCCGCGCAGGCCGCCGAGCAGCGCGCCGAGCCGGAGCACGCCTGCGAAGCGCGAGGCTTGGTAGTCGAAGACTCCGAGGCCGAGGTCGGCGTCGTAATAGCCCGGGTCGAGCGTGACGGCCCGGCGCAGGCTCTTGATGGCCTTGCGGCCGCTGAAATAGGCCTCCAGCCAGCGGTGGCGCAGGATGCACCATTGCCCGTCGGTGCCCAGCGCCATGCCCAAGGCGAAGCTTCCGTCGACCTGCGCGGCGGAGTCCTGGGACACCGCCCATGCCTGAGCCTTGTCCACCGCGTCGGCCATGTCCTTCTCGAAGAGACCTTCCAGGGCGGGCGTGTCCTCAAAAAGGCCGTATTCCTGGGACGACTCCCACCAGATGGCGCCCGACTCGAAGAGGTAGCCGAAGGGGTTGTCGGGCTCGTCTTGGATGAGCTTTCGGAAGTCCGCGCGAGACTTCGCATAGTCGAGGGCGTAGAGATCGCGCAGGCCGTCTTGCAGGACCTGCTGCGCCTCGGGGCTGAGCGCCGCGCGCGCGGGAACGGCCCCGAGCAGCGCCATCGCCAAGGATGCCGCGGCGGCGCTAATCCGCATAGATCCGGTCTCCCGCCCGCCCGTGGGAGCTTCGCGGCTTGCGCCGGAGGGGCGGCGGGATCAGCCGGTCGCGTTCCGCGCGCACGGCGGCGGCTTCCGCGGCGAGCAGGGAGATGTCCACCGGCGCGGCTCGCGAGCGGCGCAGGGCCAGGAGGCGCCGGTCGTAGCCGGCCAGCGCGCGTTCGTAGTCGACCAAGGCCCGACGCAGGCCTCCGTCTCGGGCCTCGCAGCGCGCCCGCGCCGCGAGGGCGGCCTCGGACAGGCTCGAGGACCCCGCCAGCAGGCGCAGCGCCTGAGCGCAGCGCCCCCGCCGCGACAAGGCGGCCGCCCGGGCCCAGGACGGACGGGGATCGGAGCCGTCCGCGGCCGCGGCGGCGCGCGAGAAGGCGGACTCGGCCGAGCGCAGGCGCCCCGCGGCGTCCTCGACGCGCCCGAGCTCGAGCCAGCCCTCCTCGTCTCCGGGCTTGAGCCGGCAATAGGCGGAGAGGTCCCGCGCCGCCGCAGCCCACCGCCGCTTGCGGACCCACGCGCGTCCGCGGGCCAGATACGCTTGGCCGATGCCCGGGTCGAGCTTGAGCGCCGCCGTCAGCTGCGCGGCGGCCGCCGTCGCCAGATCGAGCTCGTAATCCGCCTGGCCGAGACGAAAGCGCGCGTCGGCCAAGAGCGCCGTCCCGTCGCTGACGTCCCAGGCCGCGATGGCCCGGGCATAATAGACGGCCTGCTCGTCGGGGCTCTCTCGGGTTTGGGCCTTTTGCCAGTTGGCCAGGAAAGCGTCGGTCGTCTGCGCCGCGGCCGCGCACGCCAAGACGGCGGTCAGCCAGCGCAGCATCCGCTCACCGCCGCTTCTTGGGCGAGGTTCCGCCGTTGTCCACGGGCTCGTCGGCGCTCATCTGTTCCTTGGATTGGGCCTGCGGCCTGTGCTCCCGCCAGAAGCGCTGGATGTGGTCCCAGGCGTCCTCGGCTTTCTCGACCATCTTGACCAGGCGGGTGTCTTCCCAGGAGATCATCCCCTGCTCGGCCAGGAAATTCCAGTCCACCACCCGGCTCCAGAAGTCCTTGCCGAAAAGGACGATCGGCAGCGGCCGCTTCTTGCCGGTCTGGACGAGCGTCAGGGTCTCGAAGAGCTCGTCGAACGTGCCGTAGCCGCCCGGAAACGCCACCAGGGCCTTGGCGCGCATCATAAAATGCATCTTGCGCAACGAGAAGTAATGGAACTGGAAGCTGAGCTCAGGCGTGATGTAGGGGTTGGGATCCTGCTCGTGCGGCAGGGTGATGTTGAGGCCGATGCTCTTGGACCCCGCTTCCCAGCAGCCGCGGTTGGCGGCCTCCATGATGCCCGGGCCGCCGCCCGTGACGATGACGAACTCCAGCGTCTTGTCGTTCTGCTGTGCCTTCGAAATGAGAGCGGCGAAGCGGCGCGACTCCTCGTAATAGCGCGATTGCGTCAGGCGCATCTGGGCGTGCTTGAGCCGCCGGCGCAGGGCGTCGGAGCGCGGATCGGCATCGGCCGCCTTGCGGGCTTGGTCGAACTGCGCGCGCGCCCGCGCCGGGGAGAGCACCCGCGCGGAGCCGAACACGACGATCGTGGAGCGGATCTTGTGCTCGCGCAGCAGCAGCTCCGGCTTTAGCAGCTCGAGCTGCAGGCGCACCGGCCGAAGGTCCTTCTTGCTCATGAACTCCAGGTCCTCGTAGGCGCGCAGATAGGCGCGCGAGGCCCGGATCTTTTGCACGAGGTGCGTCTTTTCGGCGTCCGTCAGTTCGGAGTCGTTCGATGGTCTCATAAATCAGTGGATATGCAGGAGGTTGGGCAGCCAGAGGCTGACCGCGGGGACGTAGGTTACCAGGACCAGCGCGGCGACGAGCACCGCCCAGAAGGGCAGGGCGGCCTTGTAGAGGTCGGGCAAGGGCCGGTCGAAGCGGCGGCTGGACAAGAAGAGATTGAGCCCCATCGGCGGCGTCATGTAGCCGATCTCGAGGTTCAGGAGAAACAGGGCGCCGAGGTGGATCGGGTCGACTTGGAATCGCATGGCCACGGGCACGATGATGGGCACGACGATGATGATAGCGGAAAAGATCTCCACCATGTTGACGACGAGGAGGAAAACGTTGAGCAGGGCCAGGAAGCCCCATTGGCTGGCGATGTGCGCGCGCAGCAGCTCGAAGAGCCGCGACGGGATCTCCGCGTCGATGAGGTAGTTGGTCAGCCCCAAGGCCGTCCCGAGCACGGCCAGGATGGCGCCGACGAGCATCATGCTGCGGGCCATCGTGCCCGCCAGCTGCGAGAGCTTCAGGTCGCGGTAGATCAGGCATTCGACGACGACCACGTAGAACGCCATGACGGCGGCGGCCTCGGAGGCGGTGAAGATGCCGGCGTAGATGCCTCCGACCACGATGAAGGGCAGCGGGATCTCCCAGGCCGCGTTCCGGACGGCTTTGGCCAGCGCGCGCCCCGAGAAGGGGATGCGCGGGACCCGGTGCTTGAAGGCCACGAGGACCACGTAGAGGCTCAGCACGACGAGCAGGATCACGCCGGGGCCGGCGGCGGCGGCGAAAAGGCGGTCGACGGAGATCTTGCCGACCAGGGCGTACAGGATGATCGGCAGGCTCGGCGGAAACAATAGCCCCAGGCTCCCCGTCGTCGTGACCAGGCCGAGAGAAAAGTCGTCGGGATACTGCTGGCGGCGCAGGAGCGGATAGATCAGGCCTCCGAGGGCGATGATCGTGACGCCGGACGCGCCCGTAAACGCGGTGAACATGGCGCAGGCGCACAGTCCCGCGATCGCCACCCCTCCCGGAAGCCAGCCAAACAGCGCCTCGGCCAGCGCCACGATGCGCTGAGGGCTGCCGCTCTCCGCCAGGACGTAGCCGGCGAAGGTGAAGAGCGGGATCGCGATGAGCGACGGGAGCGTGGCCAGGCGCGAGAGCTCGATGATGACGGCCGACGGCTCGATCTGCGCCGTGTGAAAGAGCCACAGCGCCAGGCCGCCCATCAAAGCGAAGATTGGGGTGCCGACGGCGGCCAGGACGGCGAAGACGGCGAAGACCAGCCAGCCGGTCATCGGGCGTCTCGCAGGGAGCCGAGCGCTTCCAGGCCGCGGACCGCCAGGTGGATCGCGATGAGCGCGAACCCCGCGGGGATGATCGTGGAAAACCACCAGGCCGGAATCTGCCGCGAGCCGATCTGGAAGAGGACGTCGCCCGCCGCGCGCTCGTCGCAGAGAAACGACCAGGACGCCCGGACGAGCGCGCAGGTGATCGCCACCGCGGCGGCGCTGGCGGCCGCGCGCATGGCCGCGCCCATTCTGCCCGCCTTTTGCGCCGCCGGCTCCCAGGCGAAGTGCTTGTTGTCCGCGGCGGCGAGGCCGGCGCCCAGGAAGCCGACCCAGAGCACGAGATGGCGCAGGAACGTGTCGGCCCACAGGATGCCGAGCCCGAACGCCTGGCGCAGCACTACCTGCAGGAAGGAAAGGGCGACCATCACCGACAGCAGGACGACGAGCAGCCCCTTTTCCGCGCCCAGCAGGAGCCGCTCAGCCTTTCTTACGCTTTCCACCTTCGTGCCGGCTCGCCCGGTATTGGCCGAGGGCCTTCTCCACCGAGTCCAGGAGGCTTTGCGGGTACAAGACGCCGACCAGCTGCCGCCTGGCGGCCCGGCCGAGCCGCTCCAAGCGCTGCGTGTCCTGAGGCGTGGGCTTGGGCGACATGACCAGCCCCTGTTTTTCGAGAGAAAGGAGCGCCTGGTCGTTCTCCTTGCGCGACAGCTCGTTGAGCCGCTTGATATGCTTGGCCGCGACCTCGAGCAGCGTCTTTTGCTGATCCGGCGACAGCTGCGAGAAGGCCCTTTTCGAGACGAGGACGGCGCCCGTGGAATGGGCGACGGGCGTCGAATAGATGTACTTCGTGCGCGTGAACCACTGGAGCGCGATGACGCCCATCGGAGGGCCGTAGACGGCGTTTATGAGCCCCGTCTCCAGCGAGGACATGACGTCGACGACCGAAAGCGGGATCGGATCGACGCCCACGGCTTTGTAGGCGGCCTGGGCGATGGGGTCGCCTTCCCACACCCACATCTTCTGCGCCCGCATGTCGGAGGGCTTGTCGATCGGGTTCTTGCTGAAGATGTAGACCCATCCGAGATCGGTAAAACCCAGGTTCGCGTAGCCGCCCTTCTCGATGGCGGCGTCGAAGACCGGGTCGAACTTCTTGTGGATGAATTCCACTTCCCCGTCGTTGTGGAACAGCCAAGGGGCGTCGAGGATGCGCACCTCGGGGGCGATCTCCCCCATCCCCACGCCCGTGAATCCCGCGGCCTGGAGCTCTCCGATGCGGACCTTGCGCACGACGTCCTTCTCGTCGCCTTCGATGCCGCCCGGATACATGCGGAACTTGACCTGTCCCGCAGTACGCTGCTCGAGCTCGGAGTTGAGGTCGTGCATCACCTTCATCCACGTGGAGCCCTCCGGCGCGAGCGTGGCGAACTTCAGGACGTGGACCTCGGCCGCCGCCGGCGCAGCCAGGGTCGCGGCCAAGACGAAAGCCGCCGTCTTAGAACAGGTCATTGATCTTCTCCTTGAGGTCGGCCGCTTGCCGCTTGGCGACCTCGTCCGTCAGCCGCGCGTCCGGCAGTTGTCCCGCCGGCTCCTGCGCGACCTTGTCCAGCAGGGAGGAAAACAGATCCCGGTCCTGCGCGGCCACGGCGAAGTATCGCGCCTCGAGGACATACGCCATCAGGTATTTGCCGGCCGTCCGCCGGCGAGCGTCCTCGAAGTAGGACTTCGCCTTGCGCAGGTCGCCCCCGAGGATGGCCGGCCGGGAGGCGTAATAGGCGCCGAAGAACAGATCGGCGCCGGCGAAATGGTAGTCGGGCGCCAGCTGCTCGACGCGGGTCATCAAGGCCGCGGCCTTGGGCAGCTCGGCGAGGGACTCGGGCGAGTCCTTCGAGAGGTTGATCGCGCCCGCCCAGCCGAAGCCGGCCCAGAACAGGCCGGGCGCGTCCGCGGGCTTGGCATGGGCCAGCGCGGCCTGGAAGGCGTCCAGCTCGAGGGAGGCCAGGCGGGAAAGCGCGCGCTTGCGCGCGAGCAGGCGCAGGCCATAGTCGCGTCCGCGCAAATAGAATCGCTTGGCCCGCTCGGGCTGCGCTTGTTCCAGGAAGAGGAAGGCGTACCCGTTGAAGGCTTCGGCAGCGAGCTCCAGAAGCTCGGGGTTGTCCGGGTCGTTTCGCAGCAAGACCTCGGCCAGACCCATCTGGCCGGGCAGCGCCTGGCTCGCGAAATCGGGATCGGGCTCCTCGAAAAGAGCGGGAGAGCCCTTGTCGATGAGATTGACCGTGGAGCGCAGCGCGATCTTATCCATGCTGCACCCGCAAAAGGCGGCGCAGGCGAGGAGCCAAAAAGCCCTTTTCAAAGCACCAGGATTCTAGCAAAATGCCGGGCCGTCACTGCGGCGCCGGCTCGAGCTGGGTGGTCGGGCTTTCCCGGACGTCGCGCGCCGAGCTGTTGAACATGTCGAAGCCCTGTCCGCCGGCCAGCGAGACGACCCAACGGCTGCCGCCGGGGCCCTGGTTGAGGGCGTAGGCGACGTCGAGGCGCACGACGCCGCCGCTTTGCGAGCGCGTGGCCGCGGCCCGCAGTCCCACGCCGGCGTCGGCCTTGAAGCCGTCGTAGGTGATGCCCGAGCCCTGCGGCGCCACCTCCCCGACGTCATAGAAGGCCGCCACGCCGAAGCGGGCGAGGTGAAAATACTCGCCCGGGAAGAAGACCCGGTCCTCGACGTTGAACAGCATCGACTTGTCGCCGACGAAGCTGTAGCTCTTGTAGCCGCGCAGCCCGTTGTTTCCGCCCAGGACGACCTGGTTCTCCAAGTCCAGGTTGCGCCCCTGGTTGGCCTCCATGTGCGCGACGAGGGTCTGGGGCAGGCCCAGATCCATCTTCCAAAAAAGATTCATGTTGGCGAAGAACAGCGCGTTCTCGAGCTGCGTGCCGGCAACCCGGCCGTTGGCCCCGACCTGGCCCAGCGCGAACCGGCCGGGCATGAAGTAGAACCCTTGCTGGTCCATGACGTTGAAGAGCCAGCGGTCCTCGTCGGAGGCGAGGGCCTTGGCCATGTAGCCGCCGTAGAGGGTCAGCTCGTTGCCCAGATCGAAGTCCTCGACGTGCTCCATCTTGTTGATGTAGTTCTCCTTGACGTAGCGCGGGGCGATCCAATAATAGCCGGCCGTGGGGCCGGACATCTCGCGTCCGGCCGGGAGCGTGCCTGGCGTCGTCTCCGAGGTGGCCATGAAGGCGGCCTTTTGGGCGTACCATCCGACCTCCCCGCGCTGGACGAAATTCTCCCCGTGGTTGAGCCTCGTGGCGTAGCCGGCGGTGACCACCCGGTTCTGCTCGACGAAGCTGGTGGACTGGCTGCCGTTCTGATAGAGGATGACCTGATCGATGCTGCGGTCCCAGCCGACTTGCCCGGCGAAGGGGTCGGTGAGGGTCAGGAAGGGCAGGTCCAGGGAGGTGCCGATGGCGTCGCCCAAATTGGTCTTGGCGTAGTAGGGGGACAGGGCCATGCGCGTCTGGAGGAAGCGCGGATCGGTGTAGCGCACCTCGTCGCGCAGGATCGGGCCGTCTTGCGAATGGTAGGCGGCGATCTGCTTGCCCATGCCGAGGACGTTGTTCTCCTCGAAGCCGTAGCTGAAGGAATTCTGGCCGCCCTCCGTGCCGATGCCGAAGATGGGAATGGTGGTCCAGGCGTCCTGGGTCTTGACGTCCAAGTCGATTTTGCCGTCCGGCCGGGGCACGGGCCGCACGTCCGCGTAGCGGAAAATGTTGAGCTCGCGCATGTTCCGCTCGGATTCCAGGGCCAACAACGGATCCCAAGGGTCTCCCGGGTGAAGCAGCAGCTCCCGGCGGACGACCTTTTGCCTCGTCACGACGTGGATCTTGTTGGCGAAGCGAAACGGCCAATAGTCCTCCCCCGGCAAGGACAGATCGAACACGTTGAGCCTCTCGATGCGGATCCCCTCGATCACCGGCCTGGAGGAGACGAGCACGGCGGCCGCGGTCGAAGCCGCCACGACTGGCGACGTCGACAGCGGCACGGGCTCGTTGATCTGGGCCCGGGCCGCGGAGGCGAGCGACAACAGCGCCGCGGCGAGGAGGACCACCGCTAGAGCGCTTGGCGCAGGCGCGTCAGGATCTCGGCCGTGGCGTGGGACTTATTGAGCGTGAAGAAGTGGATCCCGGGCGCTCCGGCCGCCAGGAGCTCGCGGCACTGCTTGACGGCGTAATCGACGCCGAACCTGGCGACCGCGGCCGCATCGTGCTGGAGCCGCTCCAGCTCCCGCTCCATTTCGGGCGGTATCTTGGCGCCGCAGAGGCTGGTGAAGCGCTTGAGCTGGGCGTAGCCGGTCACGGGCATGATCCCGGGAACGATCGGCACGCTGACGCCGGCCGCGCGCGCCTTGGCTACGAAGCCCGCGTAGGAACGGTTGTCGAAGAACAGCTGCGTGATGACCCAGTCGCCTCCGGCCCGGACTTTGCGGGCGAGGTTCTCGATGTCTGCCTGCGGCGAGGCCGCGTCGGGATGCGTCTCCGGATAGCCGGCCACCGCCATTCGAAATCCCCCGCGCCTTTTCACCAGCGTCACGAGGTCGGCCGCATAGGGCAGCTCCCGGCGCTCGGCCGAGAGGGCCGAGCCGTCCTTGGGCTGGTCTCCCCGCAAGGCGACGAGGTGGCGGATGCCCAGGGCGTTTATGCGGTCCAGCAGCTGCGCGATCTCGGCGCGCGTATGGGAGATGCAGGTGAGGTGGCACGCGGTCTCAATGCCCAGCTCGTTTTGCAGGCGTCCGGCCGCGTTCAGCGTTTGGTCTCGGGAGCCGCCCCCCGCGCCGTAGGTCAGCGTCACGAAATCCGGGCGCAGGGCTTTGAGCTCCCGCACGCTCGCCAGAAAGCCGCTCAAGTCGGCCGGGGCCTTGGGAAGGAAGAACTCGAACGAGAAGACGGGACGCCCTGCGCCGAAGAGCGCCGGAATTTCCACGCCGCATTTTACAACAGAAGGTCAGCTTTTGCTATTGGCGAAGCGGGCCTGGGCTTCGTCGATGAGCTTCTTGTACTCTTTGACCAGCGCGGGGTCGTTGTTGAGGTAGCTGGCGATCTTGTACTCGGCCGTCGCGTCGCCGTAGCTGCGCATGTTGGCGAAGGTCGCGGCGCGGTTTCGATAGAAGCGGTCGGCGCTGGGCTGCAGAGCGATGGCCCGGCTGAAGTCCTCCAAGGCCATCGGATAGTTGCGCAAGGCGAAATAGCCCAGGCCCGCGGCGTTGTAGGCGTCGGCGCTGCCCGGGGCGAACTTCACCGCGAGCAGGTAATCGTCGAGGGCTTTCGCGAAGTCCTTTTGGAAATAGCGGACGTTGCCCGCCCGGATGTAGGCTTGGGCGTCGTGCGCATCGAGCTTGAGCGCCTTGTCGCACTCCGCGAGCGCCCCCTTGTAGTCGCCCTTGGCGGTCAGGATGCGCGCCAGGCGCGTGTGATAGGACGGCTCCTGCGCTTTGAGCTCTATGGCCTTGAGCAGGTCCTGCTGCGCGGCGTCGAGAGCGTCTTGCTCGAGCAGGGCCATGCCCCGGGCCGCGTAGGCGTCGGCGTTGTTGCCGTCGAGCTCCAGGGCCTTGGTGTACTCGCTGACCGCCTTGTCGTAGCGCTGCGAGTTGTCCATGCTGTCGCCCCGGATCATATAGAGGTAGGGCTGATCGGAGTCCTTATCGGTGATCTTGTCGAGGTCGCCGATGGCGTTATAAAAGTCGTCGAGGTCGTCTCGCGCGGGCGCGAAGCCCGCTCGCGTCGAGTGGGCCGAGGGATCGATCTGCATGGCCTGCAGATAGTCGTTGTGGGCGTCGCGATACTGCCGCGTGGCCGTATGGATGATGGCCTGCGCCAAAAACGCGTCGGCGCTGCGCACTCCGAGCGCGGAGACGGTGGCGAAGTCGTCGAGCGCTCGGTCCGCCTCGTGGGTCGCGAGGCGGCAGAGGCCCCGCTGCAGGTAGGCGGGCGCGTAGTAGGCGTCGAGCTCGATGGCCCGGTTGCAGTCGGTCACGGCCCAGGCCGCGTCGTTGTCGAGGCGCCGCGCCTGGCAAAGATAGGTGAAGGCCTCCTTGGAGTGGCGGTCGAGCTCCGTCGCCTTGGTCAGATCCTGCAGGGCGTAGCGCAGGTTGCCCAAGGCGCCGTACGCGCGCCCGCGATGGATGAGCGCGGAGACGTTCTGCGGGTCGAGCAGCAGCGCCTGGTCGAGGTCGCGCACGGCCTGCTCGTATTCGTGGGTGCGCAGCCGCATGGCGCCGAGCGTGTCGAAGGCCATGCTGTACTTCGGGTCCTTCTCGAGGGCCGTTTGGACGTCCTGCAGCGCCGCCGCGTGGTCTCCGAGCTGGGAGTAGGCGTCGGCTCTCGCCGCCAGAATCCGCGAGGGCGGCCCTTTGAGCGCGAGAGCCCTATTGAAGGCGTCGAGGGCTCCCGGGAAGTCGCGCGACTTGAGGCGCAGCATCCCCAGGTTGAAGACGTAGGTGGGGTCCTGCGGACGCAGGTCGATGGCTTTCTGAATATCGGCGAAGGCCTTGTCCAGGTCGTTGAGCGCGTTGGCGTAGAGGGCTCCGCGCGCGTTGTAGGCCTCGGCGTCTCGCGGGTCGGCGTCCAGGGCCACTTGGAGGTCCTGCAAAGCGAGCTTGGGCTTGCCGACGCGCGCGTAATAGTCCGCCCGCGCCACGAGCACGGCCGAGTCGCGGGGCGAGAGCTTGACGGCCTCATTGAGGTCGGCGAAGGCCCGGTCGTCCTGGCCCAGGCGCAGCTCGAGCGTCCCGCGCGCGGCCCAGGCGTCGGCGCGGGCCGGCGCCTTGGCGACGGCCTCGGAAAGATACGTCAGAGCCCGCTTGTCGTCCTTGAGGGCCTGCCACGCCCGCGCCGAGCGCAGCAGGGCGTCGACCGCCGGGGCGGCCAGCTCTCCGGGCTTGGACTGTCGGCCGCCGGATAGGTCGTAGGCCCGGTGGTAGGCCTCCAAGGCCTCGCGCCAGAGCTGGAAGTCGGACAGGCGGTCGCCGATGCGCACGGCAAATCGAGGATCGAGCGCGACAGCGCGCTCCGCCTTGCGGTAGTCTTCGAGGGCGTCGTCGCGCTTGCCCAGGCGGAGCTCCGCTTCGGCTCGGTTGAAGTAAGGCGCGTAGTCGTAGGCGGCGACGCGCACGGCCTCGCTGAAGTCGGAGAAGGCCGCCTCGTCGACGCCCTGCGACAGCCGCAGGGCCGCGCGCCCGAGATAGGCGAATGAGTATTGCGCGTTGACCTCCAAGGCTTTGTTGTAAGCCTCCAAGGCCCGCTTGGCGTCCCCCTTCTGGGCGAGGACGGCGCCGACCAGGCCGTAGGCCGGATAGAAGCCCTGGTTGAGGCGCAGCGCGTTGGTCAGATCCGTGATCGCCGCGTCGTAGCGGCCGAACTGATAGAGCGTCTCGGCGCGGTCATAATAGTAGACGGGAAGATGGCAGTCCGGCCTCTTGAGCAGCTGGTCGAAGTCCTCCAGCGCGTTTTGGAATTGGCCGCGGGCGCGAAAGACCCGGGCCCGGCCCGCCAGAGCCTCGGAGGAGCCCGCGTCCATGCGCAGGGCCGCGTCGAAAGCGGGAAAAGCCTCCTCGGTGCGGCCGCTCAGCAGCAAGGCGTTGCCGAGCGCGATGAGCTCGGCTTCGCTCGGCGACGACTTGTCCTCCAGCCGGTCGATCACCCTTTGCGCGTCCTTGCGCATTTCGGGCGCGTCGCCGAGGACGTTCCAAAGCCGGGCGCGCAGCGCCAGGGCCGTCATCAGCGAGGCGTCGTCGGTGACGGCGTCGGAGACCTCGGCCATGGCGCGCTTGAAGTTGCCCTGAAGATAGAAGTCGGCCGCGCGGTCGTAGGTTTCCCGGCTCCGGGCTACGTCCCCGGCCATCGGCGGCATGGCGCAGGCTGCGGCTAGCGCGAGCAGGGCGCAGAGTTCGAGGGGTCTTCGCATCTGCGCAATATATAGGAAGGAATTGTTAAATTTTCAAGTCGCGCGGCGCGGCGTGGCGGGCGAGCGCGCAAAATGACTATAATCCGGTCGCCTTGAAGACCCTGGTCTGCGTCGCCGCCTACAACGAGGGCGTCAAGCTCGAGACGACGCTGTCGCGCTTTCCCAAGGACCGGCCCTACGACGTGTTGATCGTCGACGACGGCTCGACCGACGACACGGCCGAGCGCCTCAAGCGCTTCCCCGACATGACCGTCCTGCGCCACGAGCGCAACCTCGGCGTCGGCGCCGCCCAGCGCGACGCCTTCCGCTACGTGCTCGAGCGCGGCTACGACGTCATCGCGTTCGTCGCGGCCAACAACAAGGACGATCCCGCGCTCATCCCGCGGCTGCTGGCGCCGATCTCCGAGGAAGGCTGCGATTTCGTGCAGGGCTCGCGCTACCTCGACGGCGGCTCCCACGCCAAGATGCCGCTCTACCGGGTTTTCGGCACCCGCTACGTCCACCCCTTCTTGTTCTTTCTGGCCAGCGGGCGCTGGGTGTCGGACACGACCAACGGGTTTCGCGCCATCCGCGCAAGCCTTTTGCGCGACCCGCGCATCGACCTCGAGCAAGCCTGGCTCGACCAATACGAGCTCGAGCCGTATCTGTTCTGCAAGGCGGTGCGCCTCGGCTACCGGGTCAAGGAAGTGCCCGTGACCAAGATCTATCCGCCCAAGGCCCTGGGCTACACCAAGATCAAGCCGATCACGGGCTGGTGGAGCATCATGCGGCCCCTGGTGCTGATGGCCTTGCGCTTGAAGGGCTAGTTGTAGAAGTTGCGCACCCAGCGGTGCTGGGCGATCCTGGCCAGCTCCCCGGCGTCGTAGTAGCGGCCGTCGGCCGCCCGGACGTTTTGTTGGACGTGCGTGACCTTGCGCATGCCCGGGATCACGGTGGAGACGGCGTCGAAGCTCAGGCAGAACTTGAGCGCGGCGATCGGCAGGGTGGCCGCCTTGGGACCGAGCGCGACTTTCTCGAGCTGCGCGACGCGGGCGCAGGTCTGAGCCAGGCGCTCGCCGCCGAAATAGTGGCTGCGAAAGTCCTCCGGCTCGAAGCGGGTGTCCGGCCGCAGGGATCCCGTCAGTCCCCCCTCGTCGAACGGGCAACGCACGACGACGGCCACGCCCTTTTCCTTGCACAGCGGAAACAGGCGGTCGACCGCGCGCTGATCGAAGAGGTTGAAAAGCACTTGAATCTGGTCGACGAAGCCCGAGCGCACGAGCTCCAAGGCCGTGTTGGGGTCGTCGTCGCCGATCGACGCGCCGAGGAAGCGCACCTTTCCCTCCTTTTTGAGATCCTCGAAGGTGCGCACGACCTCCGGCCAAAGCGGGTCCTTGAGCCAGGCGTCGGTCCAAACGTGGAACTGGTAGAGCTCGAGGCGCTCGGCCGAGAGGTTGCGCAGGGAGCGCTCCACGCAAAGCCGGATCCAGTCGGGCGGAAACGCGAGGGACAGAGCGGTGCTCGCGCGCGCGGGCCACTCCATGTTGCGCGGCGGGATCTTCGTCGACACCGTCAAGCGGCGCCCCACCTCCTTGAAAAGGCGCGCGATGAGGCGCTCGGAGTGCCCGTGGCCGTAGGCGAAAGCGGTGTCGTAATAGTCGATGCCGGCGTCGTAGGCGGCATGCAGCGCGCGCATCGACTCGGTGTCGTCGGTGCGCCCCCACATGGACTTGCCGATGCCCCAGCCGCCGAAGCCGATCTCGGAGACCAGGATGCCGGTGCGTCCCAGGGGCCGGCGCGGCAGCGCGGCGCGGCTCTGCGCGGGTTGGGCCATCGTCGGTACTATAACAAGATTGCCGAGGCCGCGCCTACTGCGAGACCTTGACGATCAGGCCGATATCCTCGAGGACCATCGCCACGGCCTCGCAGCGCTCCCGCGGGCCTCGGTAGACGACGGCCGAGCCTTTCGTGTGGACTTCCATCGAATATTTTCGCGCCTGCGAAAGCGTGCAGCGTATGGCCTTGATGAGCTGGCGCTCCACCTCGTCGAAGGTATGGCACTCGCAGTTGAACAGGATGGTCTTCCAGCCCGAAGTCTGGCCGGTGTCCGCCTCTTCGGTCTCCGAGGCCGCGGGAGCCGGGCCGGCCGCCATCAGAGCCGCCTCACAGCCCGAGCCACTGGAAGACCTTCCATTTCTCGACGGCGTCGAGGCGCCCTTCGCCGTCGCGCTTGAGGCGGAAGCGCCGCCGCAGCGCCCGAAAGTCGCTGCGAAGCGCCCGCTGCTCGGGGCCCAGCAGCCCCACGCGGTTTTGGCGGAACATGAAGTCGATGAAGGCCATGGCGTCCGCGATGGCCGGCGCCTGCCCGCCGCTGCGATTTTCCTGGGCATAGGCCAGGAAGAGCGCGCGGTAGCGGGTGCCCAGGAAGCGCACGCTCTTGGGCATAAAGCGCGCCGCTTGCCACAGCCGCTCGACTTGGGCCGACTGCTCCTTGTCCAGCGTCACGGTGCAAGGTTAGCAGTCCGCCGCCGGAGCGTCAAGGCGGCCGATTGGCTATAATCTCAGGCGGTGGCCGCGCCTACCGACGTCGATTTGCTGCTCGCCCCAGGGGGCGCGCTCTCGGTCGAGGACCCGGGGTTCGAGGACCGCCCGGGGCAGCGCGCGATGGCTCGGGCCGTTTCCGAGGCGCTGGAGGGCGGCGGCTGCTTGGTCGCCGAAGCCGGCACGGGCGTCGGCAAGTCCCTGGCCTACCTTCTGCCGGGAGCTCTCTGGGCCCTGCGTCACGGGCGCCGCCTGCTCGTCTCCACGCACACGCGAGCGCTCCAGGAGCAGATCGTCGACAAGGACCTCCCTCTGGCCGCCGCCGCCTTGACGCGCCTGGGCCTGACGCTTCGCTTCGCCATGCTCCAGGGCGCCGAGAACTACCTGTGCGTCCAGCGCTTGGATCGCCTGGCGCGGGACGCTCCGGATCTTTTCGACGGCGCGCCTGCGCTGATCGATCGCCTCGCCCGCTGGGCCAGGACGTCGGAAACCGGGCACCGGTCGAAGATCCCGGAGCTCGTGCCGCAGGCGCTGTGGTCGCGTCTATGCCGGGATCCCGACCTGTGCCTGGGGCCCAACGGCCGGCTCTGGTCCTCCTGCCTGTATCGCAAGGACAAGGAGCGCGCCGAGCGAGCCCACGTGCTCGTCGTCAACCACGCGCTGCTGCTCTCGGGAGCGCGCCTGCCCTCCTACGACGCTTTGGTGGTCGACGAGGCGCATACCTTGGAGGACGCCGCCGCCTCGCATTTCGGCCTCGCCGTCTCCAAGTCCCGCCTCACCCGCTTGCTGGAGGATGCCCGCCCGCTTTCCCGGCGGCACCCGGAGCTGCTTTCGGCGCTCAAGCGCTGCGGCGAGGACGGAGCCCGGTTCTTCGACGCCGCCGCGCGCGCGCACGGTCTCGAGACGGGCCGGCGAGAGGAGTCCTCGTCCAGGCTTCTGGAGCCCTCGCTTTTGCCCGAGGAGCCGGCGGCTCTGCGAGAGCTCGAGGCGCTCTGTCTGCGCCTGATGGAGACCCGGGCGGCGGGCCCGGAGCCCTCCGCCGGCGAGGAAGAGGCGGCCTGGGCCGCGGACCTTCGGCTGCTGCACCTGCGCGTGGCGGGCTTTCGAGGCGAGCTGTCTTCCATCGTCAACGGCGTCGACGAGGAGACGGCCCGCTGGATCGAGGCCGGCGCGGGCGTGGAGCTGAAGGCCTCCCCTCTGGAAGTCGGCGCTCGCCTGGCCGAGACGGTCTTTTCGCGGGGCATTCCGACGATCCTGACTTCGGCCACGCTTTCGGGCGGCGGCACCCTCAAGGAGTTTCGCCGCCGCCTGGGCCTGGAGGACGCGCGGGAGCTGGCGGTGGCCTCGCCCTTCGATTACCGCGCGCAGGCGGGCCTGCTGATGCTCGGCGACGTGCCCGATCCCTCGGATGACCGCCGCTACGCCACGGCCGTGGCGGCGCGCTGCCTGCGCATCGTGCGGGCCGTGCCCGGCGGAGTCTTCATCCTGTTTTCCAGCTGGCGCAGCCTGCGCGCGGTGCACGCGCGGCTGAGGCGCCGCATCAAGGACCGGCCGCTGTGGGTTCAGGGCGAGGCGGGCAACGACGTTCTGCTCGAGCAGTTCTCGCGGGCGGGCAACGCCGTCTTGCTCGGAGTCGACACCTTCTGGCAGGGCATCGACGTGCCGGGCGAGGCCCTGTCCTGCGTGGTCTTGACCAAGCTGCCGTTTCCGAACTTCGCCTCGCCCGTCGAGGAGTCCCGCAGGCGCTGGTTCCAGTCCCTGGGGCGCGACTATTTCCGCGATCACAGCCTGCCGCGCGCCGTCATGAAGTTCCGGCAGGGCTTCGGCCGCCTCATCCGCACGGCCACCGACCGGGGAGCCGTCGTCGTCCTGGATTCGCGCATCCTCAAGCGAGGCTACGGCGCGGCGTTTCGCGAAGCGTTGCCGCCTTGCCGGCAGCTCGCCGACCTGGAGGCTCTAGGCGAGTTCTTTCAAGTCGGCCGCCGCGCCTAGTCCCGGCGCCTGCGCCTCCTCTCGCGTCAGTCCCAGCTGCTTGTGGAGCAGCAGCACGAGCGTGGGCTGGAACACGCGGGTCAGCAGGGCGATCGAAAGGGAGCCGCCGATGATGACGATGGCCAGCGGCCGCTGGCTCTGGGCGCCGATGCGCGTCGACATCGCCGCGGGCAGCAGTCCCAGACCGTCTATGAGCGCCGTCATGATCACGGCGCGCATGCGCCGGTCGCAGCCTCGCACGACGCAATCCACCAGCGCGTGCCCCTCGTCCCATAATTGGCGGATGTAGAAGTTCATCAGGATGCCGTCCATGATCGCGATGGCGAAGATCGAGATGAAGCCGACCGCGGCCGAGACGCTGAAGGGCGTGCGCGTCACCGCCAGCGCGACGACGCCTCCCAGGCAGGCGAGCGGGATCTGTCCCATCAGGATGAGCGTGTTGACCAGCGAGAGCGTCGCCCAATAGAGGATGCAGGCGATGATGAGCAGCGCCAGGGGGACGATGATCATGAGGCGTCGGTCGGCGTCTTGGAGCTCGCCGTATTCCCCCGCCCAGGAAACGGTCACTCCCTCGGGCAGCTTTACGCCCTCGGCGATTCGCCTCTTGGCCTCCTCGATGGCGCTCTGCATGTCGCGGCCTCGGACGCTGAAGCGGATCGGCACGTAGCGCCGAAGGCCCTCGCGGTAGATGATCGACGCGCCCTCGCGGGACTCGATGCCGGCCACTTGGGCCAGCGGCACAAAGCCGCCTCCGGGCAAGGATATCCGGATGCGCCGAATGGCGTCGAGGCTCTCCCGGTCTTCGGGTCGCCAGCGCACGACCAGATTGAAGGCGCGGTCCCCCTCCAGCACCTGCGTCACCGCTTGGCCGCCGATGGCCGCCGAGACGACGGCGTTGACGTCGCCCACGTTGAGTCCGTAGCGGGAGCAAGCGGCGCGATCGGGGGTGATCACCACGTTGGGCTGGCCCATCGAGCGGTAGACGGCGATATCGGCCATGCCGCGGACGGCCCGCATGAGGGCGCTGATGCGCCCCGCGACGTTCTCGTCGACGTCGAGGTCGGGGCCGTAGACCTTCACCGCGTTTTGGCCTTTGACGCCCGAGATGCCTTCCTCGACGTTGTCGGAGATGTACTGCGAGTAGCCGAAGCTGGCCTCGGGGAACTTCCTTCTGAGCCGGTCGTCCATCTCCTGCGTCAGCTTCTCCTTGGTCATGCCCCAGGGCCACTGCGACGTCGGCTTGAGATCGACGAAGAACTCGATGTTCGAGAAGCCCGTGACGTCGGTGCCGTCGTCGGGGCGTCCCAGCTGCGAGACGACCTGCTTGACCTCCGGGAAGGACTTGAAGACGCGGCGGGCGCCGCGGGCGACCCTGTCCGCGTTCTCCAGCGAGGTCGTCAGCGGCAGGGTGGCGCGCGCCCAGATGTTGCCTTCCTCGAGCTTGGGCAGGAACTCCCCGCCCAGCAGCGGAAAGACGGCCAAGCCGGCGACCATGACGCCCAGGACGATCCCCAACGCGGCTTTCGGCCGCTCGACGATCTTCACGTTCAGGTTGTGATAGAAGCGGTAAACGTTCTCCCACACCGGGTTTTCCGTCTCCTTGATGCCCTGGTGGAGGTAGAAGGAGCAAAGTACGGGAGAGAGCGTGACGGCGAGCACGATCGCCACGATCAGCGCGAAGGCATAGGTGCGCGACATCGGGGAGAAGATCACGCCCTCGACGCCGCGCATCGTGAACAGCGGCAGGAAAGCGACGAGGAAGATCACCGTGGAGTAAAGCATCGGGCCGCCCACCTCCCGCGAGGCGCCGCGGATGCACTCCCAGTCCGATTGGCCGTGCCTGCGGTCGGTGACCATGTGCCGGAAAATGTTCTCCACGACGATGATCGTGGAGTCTATGATGATGCCGAAATCGACCGCGCCCAAGGAGAGGAGGTTGGCCGGCGTGTTCGTCAGATAAAGCAGGATGAAGGCCCCGCACATCGCCAGAGGGATGTTGACGACGGCGATCAGCGCCGCGCGAGGGCTGCCGAGGAAAAAGATCAAGACGAGGAAGACGATGAGGATGCCGAGGGTGACGTTCTCGAAGACGGTGCGCAGCGTCGCGCGGACGAGATCGGTCCGGTCGTAGATCGAGACGACCTTGAAGCCCTTGGGCAGAAGCCCGGAACCGTTGAGGTGTTTGACCCGGTCCTCGACCTGCTTGAGCGTCTTGAGCGTGTCGCCGTACTTGCGCATCAAGACGACCCCTTCCACGATCTCGTCGACGTCGTCGCGGCCGACGATGCCGAGCCTGGGCGCGAAGCCCACGGCCGCGTCCGCTACGTCCTGGACGCGCACCGGCGTGCCTTTAGCCGCCGAGATGGTGATCTTGCCGATGTCGTCGAGCGTCTTGATGAAGCCGATGCCCCGGACGTCGAAGGCCTGGTCGCCGACGTCGAGGAAGCTGCCGCCGACGTTCATGTTGGCGTCGGCGACGGCGCCGGTGAGTGCGGTCAAGCTTACGCCGTAGTGGGCCAGCTTCTCGGCATCGACGTCGACGTGGTATTCCTTCGTCAGGCCTCCGAAGCGCGAGGCGTCCTCCACGCCGCCGTCGGGAATGGTGCGCAGTTGGTTGCGCACGATCCAGTCCTGGACCTCTGCTTCCTTCATGAGATCGTGGTCCGGGCTGACGATCTCGTAGCGCATGATCTCGCCGATGGGATTCTCGGGGCTGAGCTGCGGGCCGGCCCCGGGCAGCGGTAGAGGCGTCATCGCCAGGCGGTTGAGCGTCTCGGCCCGGTCCCGGTAATAGTCGCTGCTCCAGTCGAAGTAGAGCTTGACGTCGGAAAGCCCGAACAGGGAGATCGTCCGTATCTTCTGGAGGTGGAGCATCCCGGCCAGTCCCCACTCCAGCGGGACCGTGACCAAGCGCTCGACTTCCTCGGCGCTCATGCCGAGGGGCTGGGTCACCAGCTCCACCTCCGGCTGCAGCGGATCCGGGTAGGCCTCGATGTCGAGGCCTCGGAAAGCGAGTATCCCGCCGAGAGCGACGAGGACGGCGCCCGCGACGACGAGGCCGCGCTCCTTGAGCGCCATGTTCATGAGCCAGCGCAGCATCGCTCCCCCTTTGCCTCGCCCGCCCGGTCAGTCGCTCTCGCCCCGGCTTCGGTGCCAGAGGGCGTTTAGCCGCAGCGACTCGGGCAGCACGAGCTCGCCGGTCTTTAGGCCGGAGACGACGCGGGCGTAGCCGCGCTCGTTCCAGCTGCTGATCTCGACTTTCCGGCGCTCCACCGAGTTCGCGCCGGTCTCGACGAAGGCGTAGTAGGAGTCGCCGTCGAACACCAGCGACTTCTGCGGCACGACGAGCGCCGCCGCGGGCTTGGTCAAGACGCGCACGCGCGCTAGCATGCGCGGGCGAAGCCTCCCTCCGGGGTTCTCCACCTCGCATCTGATCTGCGCCGTATGGGACTCGGGGTCGATCTCGGGGCTGACGCGCGAGATCTTGCCTCGGAAGACTTCATCGGGATAGGCCGCCGTGACGGCCGCCAGCTCCTGGCCGACCTGCACGCGGCCCAGGTCCACTTCGTAGACGTCGGCGGTGATCCACACCCTGTCCAAGCGGCCGACTTGGAAGAGCGCGTCTCCGGGGTTGACGCTCGCCCCGCGCAGGGAGTCGTTCTGGAGAATGACCCCGCCGATGGGGGCCTTGAGGGCGATCACGGTCGAGGGCCGCTTGAGCGCCTCGATGTCGGAGTCCTCCATCCCCAGCAGCTCGAGCTTGCGCTTGGCCGCCTGCGCCATCCAGGCGCCCGCTTGGACGATCGCCCGGGAGCCCGTCATGCCCTTGGCTTGCAGATACTCGGCCTCGGCCGTGAGGAAGTCCGGGCTGTAGAGCTTGAGGATGGGCTGGCCCTCGGCGACGGTCTCCCAAAGGCTTGTGTCCACCTCCTCGATGCGTCCACGGACGCGCGAGGAGATGGTGGCGATGCGCCGGTCGTCGAAGGCGACTTGGCCCGTCGTTTCGAGCACGCCGGGAAGCAGGACCTCTCGCACCCTCGCGGCCTTGGCGCCGGACGGCTCGCCGGCGGCCGCCTCCACGTGGAAGCCCGCGGCGGGCGCGCGGCCGGCGGGGCCGCCGGCCGCGACCTGGCCGCTCGAGGCGCGTGAAAGAGCGGCGATGGCGAATAGAGTCAGCGCGATTTGTTTCATGGCTTTTGGGCTCCCCCCATGGCCTGCTCCAGGGCGACGCGGCCCGCGAGGAACTGGTTGACGGCCGCCAGGTAGCCGAGGCGCGAGGAATAGACGCTCTGCAGTATGCTCGACAGCGTCGTGAAATCGATCTGTTTCGACTGATAGGAGATCAACGCGACCTTGAAGTTCTGGGCCGCCAGCGGCACGAGCAGATCTCTATAGAGGACGGCGTTGCGATACGCCTGCCGGGTCGACCGGTAGAGCTCGACGACGGACGCCATTGCCTGCAGCTCGGCGAGGCGCCGGTTGTCGCGGGCGGCCTCCAGCAGCCGAGAGGCCGCCGCGGCGTCTTCCTTTTGATGGAACCAGAAGAAGACCGGGACGCTCATGCCGATCGTCAGCGTGTTGTCTCGTACGTCGCCGGGCTGCGGAGCGAAGGATTCCTCGTAGAAGCGGTTATAGGCGTAGGACGCGCTGAAGTCGGGCAGCATCTCCATCCGCGCCAGCGTCCGAGCCGTCCCGGCGTTCTTCTCCGTCAGCGCGGCCGCGAGCAGTTCTTGGCGGCTCTCCAGGGCTCGCCGCTCGACGGCGTCGAGCGTCCACTCCAGCGGCTCGAGCTCCAGGCCGCCGGCCAGTTCCAGCGGCGACTCCGGATCGCGGCCCAGCACCAAGTTCAAGGCCGCCTCGTCGTTGGCCTCGGCCATCCTGCCGATCTGGGCGCCTTCGCGCGCCTGCGAGACGGCGGACTGGGCGCTGATGAGGTCGGTCTGGGAGGCGCGATTGGCGGTGTAGGCCACCTTGGCGATCTCCAGGACTTCCGAGAAGGCGCCCGCGCTCTCCAGGCAGATGTGAGCCGCGGCGCTGTCCAGCAGGGTCTGATAGAAGGCGATTCGCGCTTGCGTCGAGGCGTCGCGCACGGCCGCTTGATAGGTCAGCCGCGCGATTTCGGCCGCACGCCGGGCCGACTTGCCCTGTAGCCAGGACTTGCCGGGGAACTGGAAGTTCTCGCTCACCTGATACGCCGCCCCTTGCGGATGGTTGACGCCGGCGATGCTGTCGGCCGCGCTGTAGCTGACGGCCGGGTCCTGAGGGCTGTAGGCTTGGTCGATTTGATGGGCCGCGGCGCGATACTGAGCCTGGGCGGCGCGCACTTGAGGATTGTCGGCGACGGCCTGCCGCACGACGTCGTCGATGGACAGCGCGATCGCGGCGGCGGCGTTCGCCGCGAGGAGCAGCGTGCCGCATGCAAGGCCAAAGGCGAGGACGCGCATTCTCACCTAAGGTATACGAATGAGGCGCGAATTAGTTCCCTTGCCGGGAAGGGGCCCTTGGGGCGGACCGGGAAATCAACGGAGAGGGAGGGATTCGAACCCTCGGTAGCAGGCGATACCCACTACAACGGTTTAGCAAACCGCCGCCTTAAGCCGCTCGGCCACCTCTCCAAATCGGTGCTGCCGGGTGATGATAGCAAATTGGCCTCGCCGCGACTGCTAGAGCGAGGCGAGAAGCCGTCTGGCCCCCTGCCGAACTGCTCCTAAAAATCCGGAGCGCCGCCCAGCCCGCGTTCACCCGAGAGTAACCTGGACGGTACGCCCTCATTACAGATCGTTGACGCGCGCTTTCTTACCATGTGGGCGTGCCGGAAATGAATCGCCGATCATCGTCGCTATCCGCATTCCTGGCCCTCCTGGCCGGCCTCGCGCTCGACGCGATGCCGGCATCGGCGATTTCACCCGCGCCTCACCGGCGCAACGATGCTTCAGCGCTGGGGATTGGTCCTGATCGTTCTAGGAATCCTGGCCTTCGCGCAGGCTTGGCGCCTGATGCGTCGGAAGTCGCCGCGCGTGGGTCCTTTCGCGCAAGCCTTCGCCATGGCGATTGCGCCGGCCATCGCGCGTAATGGAATCCGCTCGCGCGCAATGCTAGAGTGTCGTTATGGCTGAACTGACTTTAAATCCGGCAAAGACCGCTCTGGTCGTCATTGATCTTCAAAAAGGAATCGTCGGCATGCCGACCGAGCCCCGAAGCTCGGCCGAAGTCGTCCAAAACGCCAAACGCTTGTCCCAGGCCTTGCGCGCGGCCGGGGCTTTCATCGTTTGGGTGCGGGTTTCCGGTTCTTCCGACGGCAAGGATAGGCTGAGCCAGGCCTGCGACTCCCCGATGGGAGCGGGGATCAAATTCCCGAGCGGTTGGGATGAACTCGTCCCTGAGCTGGCGTCCGAGGAAAAAGATCACGTCGTCACCAAGAAGCAGTGGGGCGCGTTCTACGGAACGGACCTCGACTTGCAGCTGCGCCGGCGCGGGATCGCAACGATCGTTCTCTGCGGCATCGCCACCTGCTACGGCGTGGAAAGCACGGCCCGCGACGCCTATGAGCGGGGCTACGAGCTGGTCTTCGCCGAGGACGCCATGGCCTCGCGCTGCGCCGCGGAGCATGAGCATTCCGTCAAGCGCATTTTCCCGCGCCTGGGCCGCGTGCGCGCCTCTTCCGAGATTCTGAGCGCCCTGGGCGCAGGCACTCTTCCCGGCGCGGCGCGATAAGCTCGGCCGCGCATGCCGAGACCCGACGAAGCGATCCCCGCCACGCTGGCGCGCCCCGGCGCGATGCGGTTTTGGCTGGCCGTCTGCTTGATCGGCACCACCACCGGCTTGGCCGCGGCGGCGCTCACCCGGCTGCTGGAACTCGTGCAGGGCGCGGTCTGGCGGGGATCCGGCACCAATATTATCCAGGCCGCCAGCCGCGCGGACCTGACGCGGCACGTCCTCGTGCTCCTCGCGGCGGGCATTCTCATCGGCGTCGGACAGCTCATCCTGACGGAGCTGTCGAGCGGCAACGGCATCGATACCACGGCGGCCATCTGGTTTTACGCGGGGCGCATGCCCGTCTTGCGGACGCTGGGCAGCGCGCTGCTGTCGATCTTTGCCGTGGGCATGGGCGCGTCCATGGGACGAGAGGGCGCGCCCAAGCAGGCGGGCGCCGTCTTCGCGAACCTTTTCTCGGATGCCGAAGGCCTCTCCGATGAGCAGCGCAGGTTGCTGGTCGCCTGCGGCGCGGGAGCGGGCATGGGAGCGGCTTACGGGGTCCCCCTGGGCGGCTCGCTCTTCGCGCTGGAAGTGATGCGCGGGGAACTGGCCTTGCGCTTCGTTCTGCCGGCGCTTTTTGCCTCGCTCATCGCGACCGGCGTTTCGTGGCTGGCGCTGCCCAACGCGCCGACTTACAGCATTGCGCCATTCACGAATTCGGCGGCCCTGATGGCGTGGGTGATCGTGACCGCTCCCATCTTCGCGTTCGGGTCGGTCCTTTATGTGCGCCTAGTCCGCTGGGCCGATAAGAACAAGCCGGGCGGCTGGCGGCGTTTCATCGCCCCTGCGGTGGTTCTGGGCCTGCTGGGACTCGTCTCGGCGCGGTTTCCGCAGATACTGGGCAACGGCAAGGACCTTTCGCAAGCGGTCTTTGCCGGCCAGATTGGGACGCAACTCGTCCTGGCCCTGCTTCTGCTCAAGCCGCTGGCCACCATCATGTGCATGCGCAGCGGCGTGCCCGGAGGCCTGTTCACGCCGTCTCTGACATTCGGCGCGCTGCTGGGCGCGGCGCTCGGACATGCCTGGAGCGCCTTCTGCCCGGGCGTGCCGGCGGGATTTTTCGCCTTGCTCGGCGCCGGCGCCGTCCTCGCCGCGACGACCCAAGGGCCGATCTCGGCGGTCGTCCTGATCATGGAGTTGACGGGCAGAGACCGGTCGTTCATTTTGCCGCTGATCCTGATCGCCGGCATTGCCACTCTGATCGCCCGTTCGATCGATCACCGTTCCATTTATGACGCGCGCCTGAGCGATGAACAAGTGGCCAAGAGGCGCGACCTGCGGGACCGGGAACGGAGCGAGTTCGAAGCGCCGCGATAGCCCGGCGTCCGTGGAGAACGCCAGCGGCCCGGCTAGCGCCGCTTCCAGACGCCGGTGATCGGCGCGGCGCTGGCGTCGTGGAGGCCGAGCGTCCCCAGCCCAAGGCCGTCTTCGACGGTGCGCAGCAGGCTGTAGTGGTTGTAGAACCGCTTGGAGACCGCGCCGCGGCGGACCATGTCGCCTCGAAGGGCCGTGTAGACCCGATTGGGCCCCCCCCGGTTGGAGTCTTCGTCGAAGGTAACGGCCAAAAGCGCGCCGTGGGGCCAGCGCGCCAGCAGGGGCCCAAAACGCCTGGCGAACCAGGCGTCGGCGTAGGCCGCGCTCGTGTCGTGTCCGTCGTCGTCGAGGTTGGGAATATAGAGCGAGAAGTCGGGCAGACGCTCGGCCTTGAGGTCGGCGTCGAGCCGGTCGGCGTTGACGAGCTTGGCGCAGTCCGCGGGGTTTTGCTGGACGCTGGCAAAGCTCGCCAGAGGATTGTGCCTGCGGACGTAGCGGCCGATGCGCATACTCAGGTCGCAATGGCCGGGGTAGCCCTCGGCGTAGACTTTCCAGCTCGAGTGTTTGCGGTTCAGCAGAGTGGCGAGGCTGGGCGCGGCGATGTCGACTTTGAAGTCGTCATGGACTCCCTGCGTGCCGCCGGACACCAAGGCGACGTAGTTGGGCTGCGACGGGTGCCGGATGGCGTAATAGTCGGCGAGGTAGGCGCCGGAGCTGGCGAATGAGCGAAAGAAGGGCTGGGCGAGGGCGTCGGAGGCGTCGGTGTTCTCGAACACGACGATCATGACCTTGCGAAAGGGCGGCCGGGCCCGCGCGCGGCGGGCGTGGGACGCGGCCAAGGCGGGCGCGCAGAGGGCGGCGCTCAGGGCGACGGCGAGCGCTGCGCGGGTCATGAAGGGATTCTAGCACACGCGGGAGTCGGGCGCAGGGCGTGACGACCGGCCGATCTCCGCGCACATTGCCGCGATGTAATGATGAGGTAAGACTTCGGCAACGTGGGTTTTGTATAAACTCGGGGTGAGGATTTGCGCCGCCGTCCTCGCGCTGCTCGTTTCGAGCGTTTTCCCCTCCGGCGCCTCGGCCCAGGCGCTGACGCTGTCTCAGTGCCTGCAGCGGGCGAGCCAAAAGTCCGTTCAGGCGATCCAGGCGATCATCGCCGAGCGCCGGGCCAAGGCGGCGACGCGAGAGAGCCACGCGCAGCGCCTGCCGCAGTTCTTCTTCTCGGGACAGCTCCTGCGCTCCGACGATGCCCAGACCAACCTCCCGGACGACAACAACGGGACCTTCGCCGTCGAGCAGCGGCTTTTCCCGTTCAATTCGGGCTGGGTGCGCGGCCGGCAAGAGGACGCCCTGTATCAGGCGGCGATCCTGGCCAAAGTCGAGTCCGGGCAGGACGTGGAGCTGACCGTCAAACGCCTTTACTTCTCGATCCTGCAGGGCCAGGACGCCGAGCGCAGCATCGCCGAGGTCGATTCCGAGCTGCGGCGGCTTCTCGAGACGGTGGTGCCCAAATACACGGTCGGGCGCGCGCCGGCCTTCGACCCGGTCAAGGTCCGGGTGGCCCTGGCCGACTTGGCGCGCGACCGAGGCGGCCTGGAAGCGCGCCTGGCCGAGGAAAGGGAGACTTTGGCGCTGATCGTCGGTCTGCCGGACGGCGCGCAGCTCGAACTGGTTCCGCTCTCGACATTTCCCTCCTTGCCGGGTCCCGACTTCGTCGCCCAAGCGCTCTCGGCCAACGCGACGCTCAAGACACAGGGAAAGAAGGTCGAGGCCGCGCGCCTGGGCATCAAGGCCGCGGAATACCTCCGGCTGCCCGATCTGGTCGGCCATCTCGACTACAACTACGCCGGCTATTACACCAACGGGATGACGGCCGGCTGGACGGCCGCCGTCGGGATGCAGTTCCCCGTCTTCGACTGGGGCGTGATCTCGGCCAAGGTCGCGCAGGAGCGCGCGTCCCTCGAGCAGCAAAAGACCCAGCTCGAAGCCGATCGCCAAAAGGTGCTCGACTCCCTGACCGGGGCGCTGGGACAGGCCAAGGCGCACGAGACCAACCGCAGGAATTATCTCGAGCTCCTGCCCCACGTCCACGAAGTCGCCGTGGCCGGCGTGACGCGCTACCGGCGGGGCGCCATGGGCATCCTCGAGGCCACCGACGGCGTCAGCCTGTGGCTCAACACGCTGCTGCAAGAGCGCGCGGCCTATTACGGCTACCTCTCCGATCTGGCGCGTCTGGAGCGGCTTTCGGGCGATAGCCTGAAGGTGGACTATGAGAGGTAGGCTCTCGGCCGGCTGCGCGGCGCTTTTGGCGCTGTCGGCCTGCTCGGGCAAGCATGCCGTGGTCGTCCCGGACATCGACGACTCGCCGCGCGTGGCTGCGGCCCAGGTCAAGGACATCCCGGAGCTCGTTCCCGCCTACGGCCTCGCCGAGGGCCGCTCCCTGGTGGTCAATATCGAAGCCGAGGACACGCCTCATGTCCATGCGGGGGAGGCGGCCGACGCTTACATGGTGCCCTCCACGGCTGCGGTGGCCTGCCGGGTCATCCGCGTCCTGGGCCACGTCAGCGCCGAGACCAATCAATCCCTGGCCTGGCTCAAGCCCGTCGGCGGCGATGGATTTCCTCCCAACTCCTTCGTTTCCGCGAATATCGAGGTCGCCCGCCGCCGCGCCTTGGTGGTGCCGCGACCGGCCGTGATGATCCGCAACGGCCGGACGGTCGTTTTGCAGGTGCTCAGGGGCGCCGGCGGCAAGGTCTCCTACCAGCCGGTGCCGGTGAGCATGGGAGCGGAAAGCGGCGGGGACGTCGAGATCGGTTCCGGCCTCAAGGCGGGCGACGAGGTCGTGGTCGGCGAGGGCATCGGCCTGCTCTTTCCGGAGTTCAAGGCGGCGGCCGACGACTGACATGGAGACGATCGAGTCGGTCCTGACCCGCGTGCTCAAGGCCAGGGGCTTCGTCGCTGTGGCCGCGGTCTTCCTGGTCGTCCTGGGGTTGTGGCTGTCGCGCGGGCTCAAGGTCGATCTCTTTCCCCCGCTCAACTTCCCGGTGCTTAACGTCATCGTGCAGGAGCCCAGCTTTTCTTCCCTCGAAATGGAGCGCCAGGTGACGCTGCCCATCGAAAGCGCGGCCAGCGGCGTCCTCGGGGTCACCGGCGTCAAGTCGGCTTCGGGCACGGGCATCGCCATGATCTCGGTTCAGTTTCAATGGGGCACCGACATGCTGGTGGCGCGCGAGCTCCTCACGGAGGCTCTTTCCGGGATCAGCGGCCAGCTGCCGCCCGGAGCCGACCCGTCCATCGAAAATCTGAGCGCGGCCCTGGCGATGATCGAGGGCTACGCGATCCAGGGCGGAGGCGACCCGGTGGCCCTGCGCGACCAGGCGCTCTACGATCTCAAGCCCAGGCTTCAGCGCATCCCCGGCGTCTACAAGGTCTTGGTCATGGGCGGCAAGGTGCTCGAATACGCCGTCTATC
This sequence comes from Elusimicrobiota bacterium, assembly GCA_027452025.1. Taxonomy (GTDB): domain Bacteria; phylum Elusimicrobiota; class Elusimicrobia; order UBA1565; family UBA9628; genus DAIDHI01. Next base: position 60,148 of record DAIDHI010000065.1, read on the forward strand.
CGAACCCGACCCTGCTCATCAAATACGGCGTGACCCTCGAGGACCTGCGCTCGGCGCTCGATGCCAACAACATCGCGACGAGCCCCGGCGTGGTCAACGACTACAGCCAGGAGCTCGTCCTCAATCCCAACGGACAGTTCAAGGACGCCGCCGAGATCGGCGAGACGGTCATCGCAGTCAAGGACGGCATTCCGGTGCGGTTGAGCGACGTCGCGCGGGTGACCGACGCCTACGAGTACGAGCGCGGCGACACCTCGGAGATGGGAAAGCCGGCCGTGCTGGTCAACGTCCTCAAGCAGCCTAGCTACGACACCGGCGCCGTGGCCAAGGCCGTGGCGGCCGAGATCGCCAAGTTCGAAAAGTCGCTGCCCCACGGCTACACCATACGCAACTATTACGACCAGGCCCAGCTCGTCGACGACTCCATCGCCAGCGTCAAGGAGAGCGTCTGGATCGGGGCGCTGCTGGTCGTCCTGGTGCTCTTCGCCTTCCTGCGCCACGCCCGTACCACCGTCATCGCCACCCTGAGCATCCCCCTCTCCGTCCTCGCCGCTCTCGTCGCCATGCGCGCCTTCGGCATCGGCATCAACATCATGTCCTTGGGCGGCCTCGCCATAGGCACGGGCATCATCGTTGACGACGCCATCATCGTCTTGGAGAACATCTTCCGGTGGCTGGCCACGCCGGCCCTGCGCCAGGGGCTGTCCAACCCGCAGGTCGTGGCCAGGGCCGCCGCGGAGGTCGCGCCCCCCGTCATCGCCTCGACGTTCACCAATATCGGCATCTTCCTGCCGATGGTGCTCGTCGAGGGGCTGCCCGGCCGTCTCTTCGCCCCGGTCAGCGCCACGGTGACCTTCGCGCTGCTGGCCTCGCTGTGCGCGGCCCTGACGATCATCCCCGTGATGGCCGACCGTTGGCTGCACGGCCAGGACCTTCCCGAGGAAAAGGAAGGCGCCCTGCACCGCCTCTACGAGCGGGCGCTGCGACCCGCGTTTCGCAGGCCCAAGCTGGCCGTGGCGCTGGGGCTGGCGCCGATGCTGCTCGCGATCTTCGTCTTCGGCAGGCTGGACTCGGCCTTCCTGCCCGACCTCGATGAGGGCGCCATCCTGGTCTCGGCCGACATGCCGGCCGGGACGTCACTGAACGAGGCCGAGCGCGTGGACCGCAAGCTCGAGAGTTGGCTCGAGAAGGTGCCGGGCGTCGTCGAGGTGGTGCGACGGACGGGGCACGCGGCGGGAGCCGAGGACACCGACAACGTCAACCACAGCGACATCATGGTCAAGCTCCTGCCCAAGAACCGGAGGCCCCTGCCGATCCAGGACCTCATCAATCTTCTCGGCGCGAAAACCGACGCCATGCCCAACGTCGCGGTCAGCTATCTGATGCCCCTGGCCGACAAGATCAACGACGCCCTCGGAGGCGTTCCCGCCGATATCGGCGTCGATCTTTACGGCCCGGATCTCGTTCGCCTGCACGAGCTCTCGGACCGGCTCATCGCCAAGCTCCAGCGCGTCCGCGGCCTCGTCGATCTCAGGCCGCCGACGGATATGCCCGTGCCCTCTCTGGAAATCCAAGTCGATAAGGCCGCGGCCGGACGCCTCGGCGTGTCGGAAAGCCAGATTCACGACGCGCTCAAGGCGTATTCCTCGGGGCTGACGGTCACCGGCGTGCGCCAGGTCCAGAAGATCATAGGCGTCGTGCTCCACTATACGCCCGCCGGCCAAAACCTGAATTTGGAGGCCCTGCGCAGCCTGCCGCTGCGCACGGCGGGCGGAAACACCGTGCCGTTGGAGCAGGTGGCGACCTTCGGCTACGGCAGCATCCCCAGCCAAATCAACCACGACCACATGACGCGCAAGATCACGATCACCGCCAACGTCCGCGGCCGCAACGCCAAGGACGCGGCCGCCGACATCACCAAGGCGATGGATTCCCTCGGACTGCCGGCCGGCTATTCCTGGGACTTCTCGGGCAAGTTCGCCGCCCAGCAGAGCGCCATGAGCAACATGGCGGAAGTCTTCGTGCTGGCCATCGCCGTCGTGGCCTTGATCCTCTGGATCGAGTTCCGCTCCTTCGGCCAAGTGGGGCTGGTGCTGCTGACCGTGCCCCTGGCTGCGGTCGGGGGCGTCGGGGCGCTGTGGGTGACCGGGCAGACGCTCAACGTCTCGTCGATGATCGGGGCCGTGCTGCTCGTCGGCATCGTCGTGCGCAACGGGATCATGCTCTTGGACTACATGAATCTCCAGCTGGCGGCGGGCCGGCCGCTGGACGAGGCCGTCCACGCCGCGTCCATGAAGCGGCTGCGCCCGATCCTGATGACCACCGTCGTGATGGTTCTCGGCCTGCTGCCCCTGGCCGTCGGCTGGGGCACGGGCTCGGAGCTTCAGCGCCCGCTGGCCATCGCCGTGATCGGAGGCATCCTCACCTCGACGATCCTCACCCTGGTCGTCCTGCCCGCGGCGGCCATGGTGGTCGTCAGGCGCGCCCGATAGGCCTAATCCTCGCTGCTGACGTTCCGAAAGTCCTGAGTCATATATGCTAATATGAGCATATGTCCACGTTAGACCGAATGGACACGGTCTTCAAGGTCAAGGCGGACTACCTCTCGGCGCTGGCCAACCCCGCGCGCTTGGCGGTCATCGAGGAGCTCAAGAGCGGGGAGTCGTCCGTCGGCCGGCTGGTGGAGCGCCTGCGCATCGAGCAGTCCAGCCTCTCCAAGCACCTGGCCATCCTGCGGCGGGCGGGCGTGCTGGTCTCGCGCCAGCACAAGACGACCGTTTTCTACTCCATCCGGGACCGGAGGATCTTCCAGGTGCTGCGTCCGATCTCGGAGATGCTGCGCAAGCAGATGGAGGAGAGCCGCGCGATCCTGGCGCGGCTCGGCAGGGCGTAGGCCGTGCCCGCCCCGGCCCTCGAAGCGGGAGGCAAGGAGACCCCGGAAGCGAGGCTCGAGCGCCTCGTCGACCGCGTGGCGCGGGTGCTTCCGGCCCAGGGCCCGATCGGCATCTTCATCCATCACAACACGCTCCACGCCTTCGAGTCGGAGGATTTCGAGCGCGCCGTCGTCGCGGCGGCGGAGGCCTTGTCGTGCGAGCCGTTCCTGCCGGAGGAAGAATACCGCGCGGAGTTCCGCAAGGGGCGCATCCTGCCGCGCGACGTGCGCTGGGCCGTGCGCGAGGAGTCCGCGGCCGGCGCCGACGTCGCCGTCCTGGGGCGCGTCACCCGCCTGGAACTGCGCTGGCGCGCGGCCGCCTACGGAATCCCGGACGCGCGCGGGCCGGCGCTGGACTGGCTGCTCAAGGAGACCGACGTCCTGCGCCGGCCCCGGCCGGACGTTCCCCCCGACGCCCGCCAGGCGCCTCTCGACGAGGCAGGCGTGGCCGCGCTCTGGCAAGCCTGCCTTTCGGCCGCGGCGCGGGCCCCGTCGGCGGCGGCCCGGGCGCCCGCGCCCGCCGCGCGCCACCGCGACCGCCTCAAGGCGGCGACGGGTCTCGACATCGACGAGTGGGTGCATCCGGTGCTCATCCGCTATGCCGGGGCCTATCTGGATCAGGGACTGGCCCGGTGGGCGCTGCCGGGGCGCGCGCGGGGCCTCTACGCCTGCTTCTTGGACCTGTACTCGCGCGAATGGGCCCGGCATTGCGGGCCCTGGGCCGAGGCCCTGCCCGAAGCCCTGCGCCGGGAACGGGACCTGGGACTGTCGCCCGCCGCGTCTTTGCGGGGGTCCTTGGAGGCTCTGGGCGTCTCGGAAGACGAGGCCGAACGCTTCCTCGCGGCCACGGCGCTCGCCTTGCGCGGCTGGGCCGGGATGGCGCGCCAATTCGAGCGCCGGCCGGACCGCGTCCCGGCTTTGCCGCTGCCGGCGACCTTGACCGAGTTTCTGGCCGTGCGGCTGCTGCTCGAGCGAGTCGCGCTGGCTCACGCGGCCGGCCGACTGCCCGGGGCCGACGCGAACTTGTCCGGGCTGCGGGAGCGCCTCGGGGCCGCCGCGCCCGCAGCGCCCGCAGCGCCCCAGCCGTCGGGCGTGGAGCGGGCCTGGAGCCTTTTTCACGCGGCGCAGCTCTGCGGCGCGACCGCGGGCGAGTTGGCCGGGCTCTCCGAGGCGCAAGCCGCCGCTCTGCTTGGCGAGTTGGAATCCTTCGGGCCGCTGGAGCGGCGGCGCGCGCTGCAGGCCGCCTACGACCGGCATCTTCGCGCGCGGGTCTGCGACGCTCTCGTCGCCCACGCCCCGGCCCGCGTGCCGCAAAATGCCGCGTTCCAGGCCGTGTTCTGCCTCGACGAACGCGAGGAGTCGTTTCGCCGTCACCTTGAGGAGCTCGAGCCGGAAGCGGAGACTTTCGGAGCGGCCGGATTCTACGGCGTCGCGATGTATTATCAAGGGGCGACCGACGCGCACCCGCGTCCGCTCTGCCCCGTCGCCTTGACGCCCCGGCATTACGTCGGAGAGGTCAAGGCCGATCCCTCGGACGCCTTGGTGCGCTGGCGGCGCCTCAGCCGCCGAGGCTCCGGGCGCCTGGGAAGGCTCGTGCGCCGGCTCGACGGCACCTTCTTCGGGGGTTTTCTCGCGACGACCGTCCTGGCTCCGGTCTCGATTCTGCCCCTCGTGGCTCGCGTGGTGTTCCCCGGTCTGGCCCGGCGCTGGTTCCAGACCCTACCCATCTCCCGCGAGCCGGCGACGCGTCTTCTTCTCGACCGGCGGCCGCAGGCCCCGCCGATCGGCGAGTTCTCGGGCTACACGAAGGAGGAGATGGCCGGCGTGGTGGCCGGCGTGCTGACCGGAACCGGGCTTGCCGGGCGGCTGGCGCCGCTGGTGATCGTGGCCGGCCATGGTTCCACGAGCCTCAACAACCCCCACGAGTCGGCCCACGACTGCGGCGCCTGCGGCGGAGGCCGCGGCGGCCCCAATGCGCGGGCTTTCGCGCAGATGGCCAACGATCCCGCGGTGCGCGCACTGCTGCGGGCGCGGGGCCTCGACGTTCCGGGCGACACGTGGTTTGTCGGCGCGCAGCGAAACACCTGCGACAATTCCGTCGAATTCTACGACCTCGAGCGCCTTCCCCGGTCCCAGGAGGAGCGCTTCGCCCGGGTCGCCAAGGCTTTCGCGCGGGCCCGGCGCAGGGAAGCCCACGAGCGCTGCCGGCGCTTCGAGGCCTTCTCCGGCGGCCCCGGGGCGGCGCTGGCTCACGTCGAGGCGCGCGCGCGCGACCTCGCCCAGCCCAGGCCCGAATACGGCCACGCCTCCAACGCCTTCTGCGTCATCGGCCGGCGCCGCCGCACGCGCGGGCTCTTCCTCGATCGCCGGGCCTTCCTGGTGTCCTACGATCCGTCTCGCGACGGCGGCCTCGCGACTCTCGAGGCCACCCTCTCCGCCGTCGTGCCGGTGGTGGCCGGGATCTCCCTCGAGTATTATTTCAGCCGCGTCGACCCTTCCGGCTACGGCTGCGCGACCAAGCTGCCCCACAACGTGGCCTGCCTCCTCGGCGTGATGGACGGCGCGCAAAGCGACCTGCGCACGGGCTTGCCGTGGCAGATGGTGGAGATCCACGAGCCGGTGCGGCTTCTGCTGGTCGTCGAAGCCCGGCCGGAGAGCCTGGAGCGGGTCCTTGAGCGCCTGCCCGAGATCAAAGGGCTCGTCGACCGGCGCTGGCTCTTTGCCGCCTGCCTGGACCCCGACTCGAGCGCGCTCTGGCTGCGCGAGGCGGGCGGCTACCGCCCGTGGAGCCCGGAGGCGGCGCCGCCGTCGGTGGCGGGCGACTCGGCCGCCTGGTACGCAGGGCGCCGCGACCATCTGCCGATCGCGGAACTTTCGAGACGGGGATGACGAGCCTGCCGTCGCTGCGGTTTTGCGTGCTCGCGGCCCTGGCCGGCCCGGCGCTGCTGCTGGCTCTCCTGGCGCCGGCTGGCTTTCTCGGCCGGCCCTGGAGCGAGCGCTGGACCGGCCGGCTGACGCGCGCGGCGCTTTCGGCCAGCTTCGCCGCGCTCCTCCTGGCGGCGCTTCTCTACGGCGCCGGGCCGCGCAAGCCGGTCGTGCTTTCGTTGGGCCAGTGGTTTTCCGCCGCCGGGGGCTTCTCCTTCGACCTCCTGATCGACGGCTGGTCCCTGGCGTTCGCCTCTCTGGCCGTCGCGATCTGCGGCGTCGTGTCGTCGTTCTCGTTTCGCTACCTCCACCGCGAGCCGGGCTTCCATCGCTATTTCGTCCTGCTTGTCTCCTTTGTCGTGGGCCTGCTCTTGGTGGCCTTCGCGGGCTCGATCGAAGTCCTCTTCGCCGGCTGGGAGATCCTAGGCCTGAGCTCAGCGCTGCTCGTCGCCTTCTTCCACGAGCGCCCGGCCCCGGTCGACAACGGCTTGCGGGTATTCGCCTTCTACCGCGCCGGCGACGCCTGCATGCTCGCCGCGGCCGTCCTGCTCCATCATTGGGCGGGCAGCGGCAGCCTGTCGCTGCTCTTTTCGGGCGCGGGCGCCGGCCTTTCCAGGCTCGGGCCGGAGCACGTCGCGGCGATCGGCGTGCTCTTGATCGCGGCGGCGGCGGCCAAAAGCGCCCTGCTGCCCTTCTCGACGTGGCTGCCGCGCGCCATGGAGGGTCCCACGCCGTCGAGCGCCGTCTATTACGGGGCGCTGTCGATCCATGCCGGCTGCTTCCTGCTCTTTCGCGCCGCGCCGCTGATCGACGCCTGCGCGACCACGCGCGTCCTGGCCGCGGCGGCGGGCGCCTCCACCGCCGCCTACGCCGCCCTCGTCGCAAGGGCCCAAACGGACGTCAAGTCGAGGCTCTGCTTTTCCTCGCTGACCCAGGTCGGCGTCATCGTCGTGGAGATCGCGCTGGGCTGGCGTCTGCTCGCTTTCGCGCACATGACGGGAAACGCCTGCCTGCGCCTGCTGCAGTTTCTCGCCGCGCCCAACGCCCTCCACGACCTGCACCAGCTCGAAAATGAGCTGGGAGCCCGCGTCGCCGCGGCGCATGAGCCCCCCAAGGCCGCGGGCGCGGCCGTCTACCTGTGGGCCCTGGAGAGGGGCTTCCTCGACGGGCTCATCGACCGGCGGCTCGTGGCGCCCGCGGCGCGGCTGGCCGGGAGGCTCGAGGCGCTCGACCGGCGGCTCTGCCGAGAGCCTTGGGTTTCCGGAGGCGCCGGTGAACCTTGAGCTCGGAGTCTGGCTGGCGGCGCTGGCGCTTTTGCCCGGCGCCGTCCTCCTCGCTTGCCTTTTCGGCGCGAGCGCCCGCAGGCTCTACGTCGTCGCGGCCTCCTGCGCCGCGGCGCTGGCCTGCGTCTCGGCTCTCCCCTTGGTTCTCGTCCATCGCGCGCCGGCGGCCTGGCCTCTGCCGCCGCTGTCCATGGTGCTCGTGCCTTTCGCCGCGCTGCTGTGGCTCCTGACCGTCGTCGTTACGCCCAGCGGCCGCCGCACGGAGGCGGGCTTTGCGCGCACCGCCGCGGCCTGCATGCTCGACTTGGGCGCGTTTTTGACCGATTCCCCCGTCCTTCTGCTGGCGATCTGGGCGGCCGGCGGCGCGCTCTTGCTCGCAAGCCACCCGGGCAGGCCCTATGCCCGGGCCCGGCGCGTCGCGGCGGCGTATCTGACGGCCTCGACGGTCCTGCTCGCGGCGGGCGTCGCGCTGGCCGGGCCGGGCGCCGGGCCCGCGCCGTGGGGCGCGGGCCTCATCCTGGCGGCGGTCCTCGCGCGCAACGGCATATTCCCCTTTCACGCCTGGATCCCCGAGACGTTCGAGCGAGGCCGCATCGGCCCGGTGGCCCGCTTCGCGGCGCCTCAATTGGGCGCCTACGTCGCCCTGGTCCTGGCCCTGCCCCGCGCCGGCGCCGGGGAGTTGCGGGTCGCGGCGCTGCTCGCCCTGCTGACCGCGGTCTACGGCTCCTTTTTGGCGCTGCACCAGAGCGACGCGCGCCGGGCCTGCGGCTACCTCTTCGTCAGCCAGTCCGCCCTGGTCATGGCCGGGCTCGACTTGCGCGCTCGGGACGCTCTGGTGGGCTCGCTGATCCTATGGCTGTGTTCCGGACTGGCCTTGGCGGCGCTTGCGCGCGCCGTGCTCGCGCTGGAGGCCCGCCGCGGGCGCCTGCGCCTCGACGTGCGCCACGGCGGCTACGAGCGCATGCCGCAGCTGGCCGTCTGCTTTCTCGTCATGTGCCTGGCGATCGCCGATTTCCCGGGGACGCTGGGCTTTGTGGGCGCGGAAGTGCTCGTGCGCGCGACCGTGGACGCCTTCCCCCTCCTCGGCCTGCTGGCCGTGGCGGCCGTGGCGATGGCCGGGCTGGCGGCGCTTCGGATGTATTTCTCGCTTTTTTGCGGCCGCAAGGACTCGGGAGCGCATCTGGCGATGCGCCGCCGCGAGGGGCTGGGCTTCGCCGTCGCGGCCCTGGCGCTGGTCGGCTTCGGTCTCGCGCCCGGGGGCTTGGTGCGGGCGCTCTCGCGCGGCGGCGACGCTCTTTTGCGCCGCCCCGCCGTCGGCTTGGCCGCCGCGCCGCTTACCAGGGATAGACCCGCAGCAGCGCCGCGCAGTAAACGATGCCCGCCAGGCAGGCCAGGTTGACCTTCCCCCAAAAGGCGAGCTTGGCCACCAGCGGTTTGAACTGAGGGCTCTCCGGCGGCGTGGTCGCCAACTGCGGGCCCCAGACGTGGCTGTGCAGGAGGCTGAGCAGCGCCATCACGGCGACGAGAAAGAGCTTGACCGACAGCACCTTGCCGTAGGCTCCCCAAAAAAAGACCCAGGCGCCGCGCCAAGCCAGCACTTTGTAGGCGCCGGTCAGCAGCAGCACGGTCCACGAGCCCCACTGGAGGACGACGAAGCGCCGGCCGATCTCCTTGTAGAGCGCCATGCGCGCCTCCGGGCCGAGCATCCTGCGCGCCGCCGGCTGCACGACGAGAGCGGTGGCGACCATCCCGCCGACCCAGACCATGGCCGCCATGAGATGCAGCCAGTGGACGACGACGTCGACGCGCAGCAGATGGGCCATCGCTCTAGGGATTATGTCTCATTTGCCCGCGTTGGCCTCGTAGATCTGCGGCACGGGCGCTCCCGCGGCCTTGATCTGGCCGATCGCGCCCTTGATCACGCGGAAGATGGCGTGATCGACCATGGTGTAGACGCCGGGCTCGCGCAGCGTGAAGTCGACCATGCTCGCTCCCCCGGCGGGCACGACGGTTGTCTGGACGTTGTGGTCGGCGTCGATGCCGCCCTCGCGATAGACGTGGTCGAAGATGGTTCCGATGATATGGAACGACGAGATCTTCGTCGGCCCGATGTTTCCGAAGAAAATGCGGATCTTGTCGCCCACCTTGGCCTTGAGGGCGTCATCGCCCATCATGGAGCCGACCCGGCCGTTGAAGACGATGTAGGTCGGGTCCTCGGCCGCGCCCTTGTCGGGATCGTAGGTGGTCATGCCCTCGTAATTGAACTCCTCCTTGGTGAAGAACTCGCTCTGCATAACGTAGAACTCGCGGTCGACCTTGGGCAGGCCCTCGGCGGGCTCGACGAGGATCTCGCCGTACATCCCGTTGGCGATGTGGTCGGTGACGGGGGCGGCGGCGCAATGGTATATGAAGAGCCCGGGATAGAGCATCTTGAAGCGCGCGACGCTGGTCTGTCCGGGCTGGGTGAGGGTGGCCTCGGCGCCGCCTCCGGGGCCGCTGACGGCGTGGAGGTCGATGCTGTGCGCCATCGTCTCGGACGCGGGGTTCTTGAGGTGGATCTCGATGGTGTCTCCCACCCGGACGCGGATGAAGGGCCCGGGCACGTGGCCGTTGAAGGTCCAGAAGTGATACTGGGTCGGAGCCTCCAGGCCGTCCATGAGGGTGCCGTCCTTCATCTGCGCCTCCAGGTTGATGACGACGACGGCGGGCGTCCTTCGGGTGATCGGCGGCGGGACGTTCGGCGCGTAGGCCAGCTGCGCCGTCTCCACGGGCTCCCCGGCCTTCGCGCGGGGAGAGCCGAAAACGACCAGGGCCGCCGGCAAGGCCAGCAGCCAGATTTTGCGTTTCATCGGGTACCTCCGGTTCTTTTGACGACCATGTCGGAAAGGGTAGGTCAGACATCATCGGCCGCTTGTTGGTGCGCGACTCCACCGCCCGACTCAACTGAGACAGGGCAATCACCGGTACATTCAACTCCCGGGCTAGCCC
>DAIDHI010000066.1 GCA_027452025.1 Elusimicrobiota bacterium
GGGGCCGTAGGTCCTAGGTGCTGCGGAGGCAGTTTGCTATAATTTTGGTTCGATGGTGGGTGTAGCTCAGCTGGTTAGAGCGTCTGGCTGTGAACCAGAAGGCCGGGGGTTCAAGTCCCCTCACTCACCCCAGTTTTAAAAAGACGGCCGTGATTGCGTGAAAACGCAGTCGCGGCCGTCGTATTTTTGGTTCAGGTTCCTCAGTGCTAATCTCAGCGTGTGTTTGATAATAGAGTCGCGCATCATGCAGGCAAGCATAAAAATGGCGTGCTCCATTCTGCTTTTGTCGCCCTGCTCGTAAACGACTTCTAGACGAATCGGCTCAGGAGTTCTTTTCTTTCTAGAGAAAGACTTCTTAGCGGTATTCGACTTGGGCTCAGTGACAACTTTTGGTGGGCGCACGCTGACCGCGGTATCCATTACTTCCCCCCTGATGCATAGTTTAGACGGAACTTAAGATCGGGGAGATGATCCGGATTTAAGCGGCAATGTCCTGAGCTTGATAGCCTTGGCTAGCGGGGTGAATTCTGGATCTTTATGGACGAGGGTTGCGTCCAGGCGTTCGGCCGTCGCTGCGATCCAGGCATCGGCGACAGACAGCTTGTGCGAGGCTTTGATCTTCGCGGCGGCGAGGCCGAGAGGTTCGTCGCTTTCGACGACTTCAAGCGGAAGCTGTTTGAGCTGCAGGACTCCTTCCCGCGCTGCCGCTTCGCCCTGCTCTTGCTCTAGTATGTAAGCCAGCTCCATGATCGAAATGAAGCTGATGTAGACGGAGCCTTTCTTCCCATGCTGACGCAGGATATCTTCGACGTCTGAGGCTCCCGGTTCGTTCTCTTTCAGGCAGAGAAGTGCCGAGGTGTCGAGGACGAAGGTCTCAGGGCCGGTGGGCATCTTCCCGGCGGCTGACGAGCAAAGCCTTAGTTACTCCCTTCCGGCTGGACCCGCGGAACGCAGCGATAGGGTCCTTGGCGATGGGAAGCACGTAGATCACCTTCCCATCGTCAGCCCACTCTAGCTGCTGATGAGCCTTGAGTTTGAAGCGCTTGCGAATCCGCGCAGGGATGGCCGTTTGCCCGCGGTCGCTCAACGTGGTTACCATGCCTTCAGTGTAACAGGCCAACTAGGCGGCGTCAAGTCGTTTTGGATTAATTTCATGTAATTTAGTATTTTCTACTTGTATGTAATCCAGCTTGAAGATTCGGCGAATCTTATCGAGAATGCTGGGCGCAGGGCGTCCTAGGTTCTTTTCATAACGGATTACCGTATAGGCTTTGACGCCTAGGGCTGCGGCGAGTTCTTTGACTTTTAGGGCACGGCGCATCCGAAGGTTCTTGAGCCATGCACCGAATGAGGTCGGTGGCACCAGGAAATCGTAGGCATCCCCCTCCGATTCGGGAAACGCCTCCTTGAATCCAGGTGCCAGAACGGGGAGTATGCGTCCAAGGACCCAAGGTTGCGAGTGGGTTCGGTCCCGCTCCAGTCGAGCGATGACGTTGTGGCTCAGTTGGCTCTTCTGGCTGAGTTCTTCGATGGTGAGTCCCAGGCGCTTGCGTAGGAAGCGCAGCCTCTGACCCAAAGTAGCCTTGGTCGGGTCGGGAAGGACGAAATAAACTGGTCTAATCCGGCGGACCAAAATGGGTTTCGTCCCCCCTACGTTCCTTCGGGGACCCCACTTTGCACCTAGCGGGTAACTAATCCCCCCGGGAAGGAGTTCCGAGGGCACCTGCTGATGGCGGCTCCCGTCGAGGGAGCCGCCATTCTACTTGGCGGGCAGGGGTGTGAATCAGAGGGTAAAGGCAGGACGAAAACGAGGCCGCGCTCCAGCCGAAGCGGGAGCATCCCCATAGCAGAAAGAAAGCGATGATCAGCAGTAGCCGCGCTGCCGGCCACGGCTCGCAATAGATAGGCGAGTCCCAGCCCTTGGTTGTTAGTTCCAACAATGTCGTAGCTGATCCGGAGCGGGGCCTGCCGTCGCTTACTTCGCTACAGGGTGCTTTCGGGTCGCCATGATCAGAGTGGCGAAGGCGGTCTTGTCCGGCAACTCTGCCACGAATATGACGCCGAAGACCGAGGCAAACAGCGTCGTGTCGAAATGAAAGTTCATGACGATCAGCTCGCCGCGAAGAATAGGCAGACGGCGTAGTGGTCGCGCCGCCGCAGGGTCCGGAGGCGCGCGTTATCGTGCAGGCGAACGAGAGCGGAGGCCACGCGGAGTCCTAGCCCGAGGCCGCTCCTTGTTGTCGGCTCCGCGCTCACACGGTTGACGATCAGCACCGAGAATCCGGAGCGCATTTCCCGGAGACGCACGGTGACCGGTCCGACTCCATGCCTGAGGCTGTTCGTGAGCAGGCTGTAGAAGACCTGGCGCATCATCTTCGGGTCCGCCATGACGGGCGCGGAGCAGCTGCTCACCGAGACGGAGCGTCCCTGGTCTTGCGCCATCAGTTGGAAGTCCTGCGCGACGTCTCCCACGAGGTCCTTCAGGTCCACCAGCGACTTCTTCGCCTCGAGGGCGCCTTGTTCGGCGCGCGCGATCATCAGCGACTGCTCCACCATCATGGCTAGGCGAAGGACTTCCGCCTGCAAGTCTTCCGCGAGTTGGGGATCGATGGCGCCGGCCGCCTGCTCGATCTTGAGGCGAAGCACGGTCAGGGGCGTGCGCAGCTCGTGGGCGACTTGCGTCGCGTAATCTCGCAGCTGGTGGACGCTATCGTCCACACGGGCAAGAAGAGCGTTGACGTGTTCCTCGAGCGCGCGCATTTCCTGATCAGAGGAGATCGCGTTGACGCGCCTGGAACGACCGGGCTCGATCGCGTCGAGCTGGTCGTTGAGCGCCTCGACGGGTCCGGAAATCCGTTCGGCCGCGGAGCCGGCAAGCGCCGCGAAGGCGACCGCCATCGCCCCGCCATAGACGGCAACAAGGATCATCGAAGCACCTAAAAGACGCACACCTTCCACGTGCGCGATGACGAGAAAGACCGCCGAGACGGCCGCGAACGCAAGGCTGAACGCGGCGAAGAGCCGCGTCGCCAGCGACCTCACGGCGCGCCTTTCTTCAGGACGAATCCCACGCCCCGGATCGTGTGCAGGAGCGGCGGAAGCTTCGGAAGATTGATCTTTTGGCGGAGGTGATTGATGTAGACGTTGACGACGTTGGTGTCCGAGTCGAAGCACTGGCCCCAGACGCGCTCGACGAGCACGGCCTTGCTGACGGGACGGGGCGCCGTCATCATCAAGAGTTCCAAGACCGCGAATTCGCGGTTAGTCAAAGCGATCTGCGCGTTCCCGCGCGAAGCGCGCCGCGCCACGAGATCGAGCTCCAGGTCCTCGAACCGCAGCACGTTTGTCGCTTGGTGCCGCTGCCTCCGAAGGAGCGCGCGGAGCCGCGCGAGCAGCTCAACTACCGAGAACGGCTTGACCATGTAGTCGTCCGCGCCGGCATCGAGGCCCCTCACCTTGTCCTCGATCTCCCCTCTCGCCGTCAGAAAGAGGATCGGCGTCGCCACGCCTTTGCGCCGCAGCTGCCGTGACACGGCATAGCCGTCCTTGAGCGGCATCATGACGTCGAGGACGATGGCGTCGTAGGGCTTGTTTTCCGCGAGCCAGAGCGCCTCGTCTCCGTCTTGCGCCGCGTCGACCGCGTAGCCCTCGCTCACGAGGGCCTGCCGCAGGTGCTTGGCCACCTTCGCGTCGTCTTCGGCGAGCAGGACCCTCATAGGCGAGTCATTTTATCATTCGCTGTCGACGGCGTCATCGGCGTTAGAGTTCGGCGTGGACCCTCACGCCCCAGACCTGGATGGGGCTCCGGGCGCGGTTGTAGCCGGGATTGACGATGAATTGGTCGTCGGGACTGATGAAGAGGTGCTCCTTTGCGGGAAAGCGGTGGTAAGTCTCCGCGAGCATCTCGGGGCCGTAATGGTGTGATTCCTCCGGAATGGTTGGTTTCAGCCGAGGTCGCGCTGCCGCAAGCTCGCCACGTCGCGGTAGGGCAGGATGCCGAGCATCTTGCCGGCGGCGTCGAGCACGGGGATGGCGCGGAACCCGTAGCGCTTGAACATTCCGGCCGCGTCCCGCATCGTGTTGTCAGGATTGATCGCGATGGCGTCGGGCTGCATGATATTCCGCAGCTCCATGGCATCGTCCGCGAGCAAGAGATCCCGGAGCGCCACGACGCCGAGGAGCTTATCACCCGCGTCCAGGACGTACATGTACATGACGGCGTCGCGGTTGTGCTCCTTGGCCGTTCGCTGCAGGACGGCGCGGGCCTGGGCTACCGTCGTTTCCGGAGCGAAGCGCAGGAACTCCGTGTCCGTGAAGTCAGCGATCTTCGCCTCTTGCTCGCTTAGGATACTGCGGATCTTAGCCGCGTTTTCGTGATCGATGAGCTTGAGAAGGGCCTGAGCTTCGGCCAGCGGCAAAACTGCCAGCAGGTCCGCGGCCTGGCCCGGAGTCATCTCGTTGATGAGCTGCGCGGCCTTCTCTTTCTTGATCGACGCGATCATGTCGCGCTGGAACTTCGGGTTGAGTTCCTCGAGCGTGTCCGAGGCATGCTCGGTGTCGAGCTCCTGGAAGACTGCTACGGCTTGCGCATGGCTCAGCTCCTCGAGGATGTCGGCGACATCGACGGGCGGGATATTCGCGAGCTGGTCCTTGAGCACCTTGAGATGCAGTTCCCCCTTGAAGATCCCGATGTTCTCGGGAAGGGCTTCGACGTAGCTCCACGGAACCGTGCGTTCGCGCAGCCGCCGCTCTTCGGTCGCGGAGTCCGCGGAAGGTTCGGCGCGGTAGAGCAGCCGGGCGAGCCAGCCGAGGCCGAGGCGGCGTAGCAGGGCGAATCGGGATATCTCGACGTCCGTGACAAACAGCAGGCGGTTTCGCAGGACGAGTCGGATATCGTAGACGACCTCCACCTCCCGCTCGGCGACATCCAGGATCTTCTTGTCGAGGATGAAGTCCTTGAGATAGATGGGCGAACCCGGCAAAGGCGCGGCATAAATCTCAGCTTCGGCGGCGTCGACTTTGATCTCTTGCCCTTGGAACTCCCTCACCTGGGCCCAAGGGACGAACAACCTCGTCCGCCCGAAGGGGCGATCGACGCAGATGTGCGTGACCTCTGCGACCTTGTCCTTATCGACGATGACAAAGTCTCCCAGAGAGCCGAGAGGCTGTCCCGAAGCCGAGACCTTTCGGCCGATCAGTTCGCTCAGCAGGTATGACTGGGTGTCTTGCGCCGTCCTGTCGCTTCCTTTCATAGTCATTTCACCAGCGTCACGAACTTGAACAGCATCAGGCCGACGAGCGTGAAGAGATAGAATCTCAGCCCGAGAAGACAGATCTTCACGAGCGGAGTCATGTGGATTCGCGGCTCCGCGTACCTTCGATTCACCTCGCGGACCTGCGCCGCCAGGTTGTTGTAGATCGCCTTTAGCAGTCTCATCGCGTTTCTCCGGTCACTTCAAGAGGTTCGGGAAGAGCGTCGTCACGCCGTACATGGTCGACAGCACGATGATGACGAGCGTGATGCCGATGTTGGCGACGTTCTCGAAGAGCGTGTTT
The DNA here is from genome assembly GCA_027452025.1 of Elusimicrobiota bacterium. GTDB lineage: Bacteria > Elusimicrobiota > Elusimicrobia > UBA1565 > UBA9628 > DAIDHI01. The sequence goes on from DAIDHI010000066.1 coordinate 5,557, forward strand.
TTGTATTTTCCCATCGTCTTCTCGTCGTTGAGCAGCAGGATCAGGAAGACAAGCGCGGTCGGCAGAAGCGTCGTCGCGATCACCTGCACGAAGAGCGTGATCAGGACGAGCGGCGCCCCGGGGATCAAAACCACCGTGCCGGCCAGCAGCAGGTCAAAGAAGTAGTAGGCGTAGAACCACGGCGCCTCGTGGATCTTGTGGTTGAGCGAGTGAGCCCAGCCGAAGACCTCGCCGAACGCCCAGGAACTGGCGAGCGAGATGCAGATCGCGCCGAGCAAGCCCGCGTCGAAAAGTCCGATGGCGACGAAGGTGCCGATGTATTTGTTCATCGGCATCAGCTTGATCGCCGCCGCCGCGGCGTCTTCCACCTGCGCGCCGTTGAGCAGCGTGCCCGCCACGATGATGAGCACGGCCGCGACGATGACGGTGAGGAGCGCGCCGATCGCCGTGTCGATCTTCCCGAACACGATGTCCTTCTCTTGCATGCCCTTGTCGACAACCGAGCTCTGCTGGAAGAACAACATCCACGGGGCGATCGTGGTGCCGATGTTCGCCATCAGGAGAAAGAAGAGGTTGTTCGTGAGGCCGCCCGGCGGGAAATGCGGCACGAAGCTGTTGTAGACGACGTCGTGAACGGAGGGATGCACCATGAACGCGGCCGGCACGTAGATCATGTTGATCACGCAGAATCCGAGCGCGATCTTTTCCCACGTCCAATACCGGCCGGACATGATCATGGCCCCCATGATGGTCCAGCAGATAGCCACGGTCACGGGCGCGGGAATATGGAAGATGCTCATCGCGGCCGTCATGCCGATGAACTCGGTGATCATCGTCAGCCAGTCCGTCATCACGAGATCCAGCAGCGAGAACCAGCCCCAGAACGAGCCGAAGGCGTCGAAGATCGCCTCCGCGTGGCCGCGCTTGGTCACCGCGCCGAGGCGCACCGTCATCTCCTGGACGAAGTACGCGACGGGGCCAAGGAGGATCAAGAACCACAGCAGGTGCATCCCGGTCTGGGCTCCGGTCGTCGTGTAGGTCGTGATGCCGCCGGCGTCGTTGTCGGCGACCATTACGATGATGCCGGGGCCGGCGATCGAAAGGAAAAGCCCAAGGGCCTTGAGGGCTCGCCGGTACTCGTAGAAGATCTTGGAGATGAAGTTCATGGCGCCTCAATTATCGCTCGCGGGAATAAAAGCGATAGAGGCGCGAATGTTAAAAGTTTTTTATCCGCGTGACGTTCTCGTAGCGGATGAAACGGCCGCGATCGCGTGAGAACGCTTTCGCGGCCGCAGCTTTTCAGTTCAAGGCCCAGCTTCAGGACCGTCGTCCAACACGTTCAGTCGCCGCGGACGCGGGGAACGCGAGCCGACGTTGGAAGAACAACGCGACGTTGACCAGCCCGATGAGCGCGGGTACCTCCACGAGCGGGCCGATCACGGCGGCGAAGGCCTGTCCTGAGTTGATGCCGAAGACGGCGACCGCGACCGCGATCGCCAGCTCGAAGTTGTTGCTCGCGGCGGTAAACGAGAGCGTCGCCGTCCTGGAGTAATCGGCGCCCGCCTTGCGGCCGAGCCAGAAGCTCGCGAAGAACATCAGCACGAAGTAGATCAGCAGCGGCACGGCGATGCGCAGCACGTCGAGCGGGATGCGCACGATCATCTCGCCCTTGAGGCTGAACATGACGACGATCGTAAAAAGCAGCGAGAGCAGCGTCAGCGGGCTGATGCGCGGGATGAAGGAGGCCTGGTACCACTCCCGGCCTTTCGCCTTCACGAGCGCGAGCCGCGTGAGCATCCCGGCGATGAAGGGGATGCCCAGATAGACGAACACGCTGCGCGCGATTTGCGCCATGCTCACGTTCACCGCGGCGCCGGACAGGCCGAAGAACGGAAGCAGCACCGTGACGAAGAACCACGCGTAGACGCTGTAGAAGAGCACCTGGAAGACGCTGTTGAAAGCGACGAGGCCGGCCGCGTAGTCCGTGTCGCCCTTGGCCAGCTCGTTCCAGACGATCACCATGGCGATGCAGCGCGCCAAGCCGATCATGATGAGGCCGACCATGTACTCGGGATAGTGACGCAGGAAGAGCACGGCCAGCGCGAACATCAGGATCGGGCCGATCACCCAGTTCTGCAGCAGCGACAGGCCGAGGACCTTCTTGTCGCGGAACACGTCGCCGAGCTCCTCGTAGCGGACCTTGGCCAGCGGCGGGTACATCATGAGGATGAGCCCGACCGCGATGGGCACGTTCGTCGTGCCGGACTGGAAGCGGTTGATGAAGGCGGGCAGGCCCGGGAGGAAATAGCCTAGCGCCACGCCGAGCGCCATCGCCGCGAAGATCCAGCCGGTGAGATACCGGTCGAGAAAGGAAAGCCTTCCGGCCACCGACGGTTCGCAGCAGTCGTTCATCGCTTCTCCTTGGCCAATCCCCGCGCCAGCTCCAAGAGCCGCTCGCGGCCGGTCGGCGGCTCCTCCATCCATGGCAGGAGCGCCAGCCGCGGCGCGTGCTCGCGCCGCACCTCGTCGATGAGAGCGAGCTCGCTTTCCCCGCGGGCCCGCAGCACGGCGTCGGAGGTGTCGGTCAGCCGGAAGCTCTGGTTGACGACCCAGGCGAACGGCGCGATCCCCGCGCGCTCGAGGTCCGCCTGCAGGGCGGCGGCCTCGTGGACCGGCGTCGCCTCGGGCAGCGTCACGATCACCACCCTCGTGAACTTCGGATCGCGCAGGCGCGGCAACAGGCGCTTGACGTCGTCGGGCATGTCGCTCGCCGTGCGCAGGACTTCCCGGTGGTAGGCTTCCGTCGCGTCGAGCAGCAGCAGGGTGTGGCCGGTCGGCGCGGTGTCGATGACGACGTAGGCGTCCGTCCCTTGGGCGACGGCGCGCGCGAAGGCGCGAAAGACCGCGATCTCCTCGGTGCATGGGGAGCGCAGGTCCTCCTCGAGCAGCGCGAGACCTTGGGCGTCGAGGCCCTTGCCCGATCTTGCGACCACCTCGGCGGAGTAGGCCCGCGTCTCGGCGGCCGGGTCGATGCGGCCGACGGCGATGCCGTCGGCGCCCCCGCCGATCGCGGCCTCGATATGCGCCGCCGGGTCGGTGGTGGTAAGCTTCACGGGCAGGCCGCGGCGGGCGAGTTCGGCGGCGACGGCTGCGGCGATCATCGTCTTGCCGACGCCGCCTTTGCCCATGGTCATGATGACGCCGGGCCCCGTCTTGACCAGCTCATCGATGAGCGCGGCCAGGCCGGTCGAGGAGACCGCCTCGCTGCTTGGGCGAGCGGGAGTACGGACGGCGCCGGCCTCGCCCCCCCCGAGCACGCTTCGCAGCAGCCCGGGGCCCATGGGCGAGAAGGCGCGCAAGGGGACCTCCACGCGAGCGAGGGCGCGCAGCCCTTTCGGCATAGCCGCCAGGGCCGTCTTCCCCCTCTCCTCCAAGGCGCGGGCGACGGCGTCGCGCGGGTGCGAGGCCGCGAAGACGGCGTTGAGCGCGAGCAGTTGGTTGCTCATGCCGAGCTCCGCCAGCTCAGCGCGCGAGCGCTCCGCCTCGGCCAAGGCGGAGGCTTCGGGGCGGCTGACGAGCACGAGGGTGGCGAGCCGCGCGTCGCAGAGGGCCTCGACGCTCGATTTATAGAGCGCCGCCTGCTTCTGCAAGCCGGCGAGCGGCCCCAGGCAGGAGGTCCCCGCCGTGCTCGTCTCGATGAAGCCGGTCCAAGCCGCCGGCAGCTTGAGCAGCCGCAGGGTATGCCCGGTCGGAGCGGTGTCGAAGACGACGCGGTCGAAATCCGCGGTGGCTTGGCGGTCGCCGAGAAGCTCCGAGAATCGGTCGAAGGCGGCGATCTCGGTCGTACAGGCCCCCGAGAGCTGCTCTTCCATGCTCTTGACCGCCGCTTCCGGCAGCACGCCGCGATAGGGATCGACGACCCGGCGGCGGTATTGCTCGGCCTCCTCCTCCGGATCAAGGTTGAGAGCCCACAGCCGCTCGACGCCCTGGACCGGCGTCGGTTTGGAGGCCAGCTCCGTGCCGAGGACCTCGTCGAGGTTCGAAGCGGGGTCCGTGCTGATGAGAAGGACCCGTTTGCCGCGATCGGCCAGCGCGACGGCGGTGGCGCAGGCCAAAGACGTCTTGCCCACGCCGCCTTTTCCCGTGAAAAAGACGATGCGCGTCAGCCGGTCGAGCCAGTCCATGGCGGTCTCAGCAGCAGCCGTCCGGACCGCAGCAGCCTCCGCGTGAAGGCTCCTTTTTCACGGAAATGGTGGCGGGCCCCGTCTTGACGCCCGTCCACTTGGCGAGCTGCTCGCGGCTGGGATACGAGCCGCGGCTGACGATCTTTCCGTCCACGAGGATCATCGGCAGGCAGTCCATTCCCTTGGCCAGCTCGGCCTTGACCGCCGCGTTCGCCGCGAAGGGCGCGGGCGTCTGAGACAGGTTGTAGCGCTCGATCGCCGCGCCCAGGCCCTTGAGCCATTCGACATCAGCGGCGAACTTCGGCAGGACGGGGTCGACGTCAGGCCCGCAGACTCCGGTCGGGCAGCACATCGCCGGCTCGAAGACTTCGATTTTCATGGCTTCTCCTTTGAGGCGTGGCTGACGAGGTCTCTGACGCGGGCCTCGATGTCGTCGCGGACTATCCGGAATTCGTCGTCCGTCAGGTCCTTCGGATCGGGCAGGTTCCAGTCCAGCCGGTCTTTTGCCGGCAGCGAAGGGCAGGCATCGCCGCAGCCCATCGTCACGAGGTAGTCCCACTGGCCGGCAGGCAGGTCGGTCAGTCCTTTCGACAGGTGGACGCCGAGATCCACTCCCTTCTCCTTCATGAACAGGACGGCGCGAGGGTTCACTAGGCCCGAGGGCCGCGAGCCGGCGCTCCACGCCTCGAGCACCCCTTTGCCGATCTGGCGCGCGAAGCCCTCGGCCATCTGGCTGCGGCAGGAGTTCTCCACGCACACGAACAAAGCTCTCTTCATTGCCGCTCCTCTATATACGCAACTGCGGATATATGGTTCATAAAAAAATCAGCAGCTCTTGCGCGCCCGCGCCTTATCGAGAGCTTCCAGATCGCGACGAAGCGTGTCCACCTCGGAAAAGCAGCCGCGCAGGCAGGCGATGAGCCCTTTGTGAAACGGCCCATCGGCCGCCACGAGAGAATAATGCTTCCAGAGTCCGTCCTTGCGGACGGCGACGAGGCCGGCGCTGCGCAGGTAGGCCAGATGGCGAGACACCTTCGGCTGCGGCACCCGCAGGATGCCCTGGATGTCGCAGACGCAGAGCTCCTTGTGCCGCGAGAGGAGGTTGAGAATGCGCAGGCGGGTCTCGTCCGCGAACGCCTTGAACATCCGATTGGTGCCGGCCATATGCGCCTTTGCGAATATAGTAGCACAACCGAACCATATATGTTGAGATGATCGGCAGTCGAGTGTGCGTCCCGCTCGAGCTCAAGGAGCGATGTTACGCGGCCGCCATGGCGCCGCATCGCGAAACGGATTAGAATCCTGTCGGTATGCAGGCCACCACGCGCGTGCGAAGAATCAAATCCATCTGGAAGAGCGAGCCGACGATTGAGGGCGCCGGGGTGCATCTGCGCCGCGCCTTCGGCAACCGGGAGGCTCATCAGTTCGACCCGTTCCTGCTGCTCGACGATTTTCGCTCGGATAATCCCCAGGATTACATCCGCGGCTTTCCGTGGCATCCCCACCGCGGGATGGAGACCATCACCTACGTCCTCGACGGCGGCGTCGAGCACCAGGACAGCCTCGGGAACGGAGGCGTCATAGGCGCGGGCGAGGTGCAGTGGATGACGGCCGGCAGCGGCATCCTGCACCAAGAGATGCCCAAGGGAACGCGCGAAGGCCGCATGTACGGCTTTCAGCTGTGGGCCAATCTTCCGGCGTCTCATAAGATGATGCTGCCGCGTTACCGGGGCTTCGGTCCGAAGGAGATCCCGATCGTCGAGCGCGACGGGGTGCGCGTACGGCTCATAGCCGGCTCGGTCGACGGCGCCGCGGGCCCCGTCAAGGACGTGGTCACGCGGCCGGAGTACCTCGACGTCACGGTGCGGGCTCAGACGCGCTTCGTGCATCCGATCCCCCACGGCCACACCGCGATCGCCTACGTGATCGAGGGCCAGGGCTATTTTGATCCGTGCCGCGACCCTTACGAGCGCGACGAGGTCGGCGCCAATTATTTCGACATGAAGCGGGACTGCTTGTGCGACGCCAACACGCTGGTGCATTACGAACGAGAGGGCGACGCCGTGCAGGTCGAGACGAAGGCCTATCCGGTTCGCTTCATTCTCATGTCGGGGCAGCCGATCGGCGAGCCGGTCGCCTGGTGGGGACCCATCGTCATGAACACGCGCGAAGAGCTGCGTCAGGCCTTCGAGGAACTCGACGCGGGGACTTTTATCAAGGCGCGCTAGGAGGCATGCATGAAGACGATCGTCGGCATCTCGGGAAGCTTGCGCAAGGGCTCGTTCAACACGGCGGTGCTGCGCGAGATGGCAAGAAGCGTCCCGGACGGCTTCAAGATCGAAGAACGCTCGATCGCCGGTATTCCCCTTTATAACGGGGACGACGAAGCGGCGTCGGGCGTCCCGGGAGCGGTCGAGAATCTGAAGGAGGCCATCGCGGCGGCCGATGGGCTGCTCATCGTCTCGCCCGAGTACAACAATTCGATCCCGGGCGTCCTGAAGAACGCGATCGATTGGCTCTCGAGACCGCCGGCCGACATTCCCCGCGTGTTCGGGGGCAAGCCCGTGGCCGTCGCCGGCGCATCGCCTGGAGGCTTCGGCACGATCCTCGCGCAGGCCGCATGGCTGCCCGTTCTTCGGACGCTGGGCACCAAGCCGTGGTTCGGCGGCCGTTTGCTCGTCTCCCACGCGGGCAAGGCGATCGGCGAGGACGGCAAGATCGTCGACCAAGCGATCAGGGACGCGATCCGCAAGTTCATCGAGGGCTTCGCCGCGTCGCAGTGACGATCTGTTGGGCCGGGCGCCGTCAGCGCCCGAAGCTGGCGCAGCGCATCGAGATCGAGGCGTTCTCGATGGCTTCATACTCCCAACGGACGCGGTCCCCGCCGCCCGCGCCCAGGCAATAGAGGTAGGGATACCAGTGATCGGGCGCCGGGACGCTCAACGCGCCGCCCGGCATGTCGCGCGGATCGCCCGCGAGTGCGTCATAGGCCCCGTCCTCGGTCGCGCTTCTGACGAAGCCGTCGAATTCGCGTCCCCAGTCGTAGGGCGCGGGATCCTTCGCCCAGCTGATCATCCGAAGGTTGTGCACGATGTTGCCGCTGCCGATGATGAGGATTCCTTGGTCGCGCAGCGCAGCGAGCCGGCGGCCGACGTCCAGATGGTAGGCGCCCGGCTGCTCGATATAGACGCTGAGTTGGACCACCGGCACGTCGGCCTGGGGGTACATGTGGCGCAGGACGGCCCAGGCACCATGGTCCAGCCCCCAGAACTCGTCATCGAGCTGGACCTTGCGAGGAGCCGCGGTCTCCCGAAGCAGCTCGGCCGTCTTCGGACTGCCCGGCGCGGGATAGCGGATCTCGAAGAGCTCCCGCGGGAACCCGTAGAAGTCGTGGATCGTTTTTGGCCGCGCCATATGCGTCGCCCAGGTCCCTTCCGACATCCAATGCGCCGAAACGCAGAGGACCGCTTTCGGCTTGCCGATCTCCCGGCCCAGGCGCGAGAGCGTCCGCGTATAGGCGTTGTCGTCCAAGGCGTGCAGCGGGCTTCCATGGCCGACGAAGACGACCGGAAGGCGCGAACCCATGGCCTATTTTACCATGCGAGCTCGCGCCTCAAGTTTGCCCATCCGCGCCCTAAGGCGCCGGATTGTCGGGCGGCGTTTGGCTTGCGGGCGCGGGCGAGCCGCGCATGCGCCGGCCGCGCCCCCTCATCCCGCGTCCGCCCATGGGGCAGCCCTGTCCCATGAAGGGGCAGTCGCCCGACTTGGCCATGGGACACTCCTTGGCCATCTCATCCTGGCACGCTTGGATGTCCTTGCCGGCTTTTAGGCAGTCGGCCGCTTTCCGGTGCAACTCGGCCATCTTTTGATGCATCTCGATGAGCTGCTTTCGGTCCGGGCTCGCTTTCGGCTTGGCCTGGTTCGCGGACTCGACGGCGAGTGCCGAGAAGGCGATGCAGCAGGCGGCGATCGTGGCTAATCTCATAGTGCCTCCTTCGGCGCTCGGGGTCGCAACGCAGCGGCCCAAGTCGCCGCGTCACTTCTCCGTGGTCTTCCCGTCGAAGCGCTCGTGGGCCTTCTCCGCGTCCGCCTTCGTGGCCTGCAGCGTGCCGTCGGCGTGCTGGGGCGGGGCGTAGATCGTATAGAGCGTGAGGGGCTTGTCTCCGGTGTTCTTCACGTTGTGCTCGGTGCCGGCGGGAACGAGGGCGGCCATCCCCCCTTTCACTTCCGAGCGCTTCCCGCCGATCCAGATCTCGCCGGTGCCGCTCTCGAAGCGGAAGAACTGATCCACGGCGGCATGCGTCTCCGCTCCGATCTCCTCTCCGGGCTTGAGGGTCATGAGTACGAGCTGCATGTGGGGGCCGGTGTAGATGACTCTGCGGAAGTCCTGGTTCTCGGTCGTCAGACGTTCGATGTCGCCGACGAAGCCTTTCTTGGCGGCGAAGGCGCGGGCAGGGCAGGCAAAACCGGCAGCGACCGCGACGGCATAGAGGCAAAGGACGCTCTTCGGGCTGGGTTTCATGTTTTCCTCCTCGGCAGCCCACGATAGCGGTATTTGGCCGCTCATGCCATGGCGCGCGTGTAACGGAGGCTTCGCGAACAGGTCCTTTACGGCGCTACGGCGAGCCGGGCCGGGCGATCCAGCGCTCCACGATCCCCGTGATCCTTCCGATCTCCTCCGCCGAGCGCCCGGCGAGGAGGTGCCCGCCGGGAATGGTCACGCGCTCGATCCTCGCCCGGGATGACGCCAAGGCTCGCCAAAGCGCCCGCCGAGAGGCGGGAGGAATCGTCGTGTCGTCGCGCGCGTCGATGACGAGGACTCGCTGGTTCCGGCGCAGGCGCGGGGCGTCTCGCTCCGGGGCCGGCCAGTCGAGATAGAGCCCGAGCGACCACGCGATGAGCCGCGACAGCGGGCGCGCGAGAGGTCCGAGTTTCCCGCCCCATAGCTGGCGCATGCGATGCGCCGCGGTATACTCGATCTTCGCGAAGCCCTCGACCAGGACGAGGCAGCGGATCGCGGGATCGTCGGCCGCGGCGCGAAGAGCGAACGGCGCGCCGAAGCTGGCTCCCAGGACGCAAACGCGATCCGGATCGACATCGGCCCGCGACCGCAGGAAGGCGTGCAGGGCCTCGACGTCTTGCGGCGTCTCGGCGACGGCCTTCTTGATCTTGGGCGCGTCCAGCAGCGTCCGTGGGAACGCGAATCGGCGGGGCCCCGCATAAGGATATTCGAACGTCGCGAGGACGACGTCTTGGCGCGCCGAGATGAGGTCGAGGGCTTTCGCGCCGGTCTCAAGCCCGCCGAGGACGATCACGGCCGGCATCCGGCCGCTCTTCAAGACCGGCCGGCGGATCAAGGCCACCAGCTCGCGCGCAGACGCTCCGGCTTGCGCCGCGGCGACCGTCAATCTCGCCTGCTCCTGGACCCAGGGCCGGGCGGCCGCGGCCGCCCCGCAGAGGCGCGGCAGCGCCCACGCGATGCTGACGGTCACGGCCCATCGGACGATTCTGCCTTTCAGGGGCACCCGTCAATCATAGCTCTCCCCGACGTCTGGAAGGCGCGCGTTGCCCAGACGTCACGCGGCCGGCATGGCCTCGGCTCCGGCCGAATGCTAGACGTATCCGGAAGACTGGCCGGTTCATTGCTTGCCGGCCGCTAGGGAGCCCCGCGCGAGGAGGGCGATGTCAGCGAACGAAGGATGGGCCGGCCGGATCGTCGCCGCGATCGGCGGGCTGGCGCTCGCCTATGCGGCTTGGCGCATCCTCGCTCCTTTCGTCGCCGTCTTGGCCGCCGCCGGGGTCGTCGCCGTCGCCGCGCACCCGCTCCAAGCGCGCCTGCGCGGGTTTTCGAAGAACCTGGCGGCCGGCATGGTCGCCGCCTGCGTCTGCCTGGCGGTCGCCCTCCCTTTTTCGCTCGGAGGCTGGTATCTCGCCCGGGAGTCGCTCCGCGCGTACCCGCTGGTGCGCCAAGCAATCGAGGGCGCGTCCGCTCCGGCGGCCGAGATCCCTCCTTGGCTTCCCTCCGCCGCGCGGGACTATCTGCGCGCCTTGAACGTCCGGGACGTCCTGCTCGACAACATCCACGAGCTCGGAGCCTGGTCCGGAGGAGTGGCCCGCGCGGCCGTCGCCAACGCCGCGCTGCTGGCCATGAACGCGTTGATTTTCGTCCTCGGCCTGTTCTTGCTGCTGCGAGACGGCGAGACGGCTCTCGGGCGGCTGCGCGAGGCGATCCCGGTGGCCGAGCCGGTTCGGGAACGCATCGAGCGGCGGGCGAGGGAGATGATCGTCGCCGTCGTCGAGGGCGTCTTCGCGGTAGCCGTCCTTCAGGGCGTCTTGTCCATGATCGGTTTCGCCATATTGGGGGTCCGCTTTCCGGTCCTGCTCGGGGCGCTGTGCATGGCCTTTTCCCCCATCCCGTTCGTCGGACCGGCCATCGTGTGGGCGCCCGTGGCCGTGGCGACGGCGCTCGGCGGCCAGCCGGCGAAGGCCCTCCTGCTGGCGGGCTGGTTCGCTCTCGTGGTCGGGACCTCCGACAATATCCTTCGTCCGGTCCTGATCGGCACGCGCTCTCGGCTTCCGGTCGCGATCGTCGTCGTCGGAGTCCTGGGCGGGATCGGGGCGTTCGGACCGCTCGGCGCGTTCTTGGGTCCGGTGATCATGGCTCTGGCCTGGGTCGTCGCCGAGGTCGTCCTCGAGGAGGCCGGTCGTGAGCGCTCCTGAGGCGCCGTGGCACGCTCTGGATGACGGCCGCGTCGCCTCGCTGCTCAACGCCGATCGCGAGCGCGGGCTGGCGCAGTCCGAGGCGGCGCGGCGGCCGGCGGCGCAGAGGCTTGCGGAAACGCCGCTTTGGAGGATCGGCCTTTCCCTCTTTGGCTCGCAATGGAAAGGCTCCGCCATCCTGATCCTTTGCGCGGCGGCCGCCGTTTTCTGGGTCCTCGGGCATCGCAACGACTCCATCGGGATCGTGGTCTCGGTGGCCTTCGCCGTGGTCCTCGGATTCCTGACCGATTTTCGCTCGCAGAGGGCTCTTGCGGCGCTGCGGGCCCTCAACGCCCCCTCCGCGTCGGTGATCAGGGACGGCGTCATGATCGAGATCGCGGCCGGTCGTCTCGTGGCGGGCGATCTCGTGCTCCTGCGCGGGGGCGCCGTGGTCCCCGCGGACGGCCGGTTGATCAGCGTCAGCGAGCTGACGGTCGACGAATCCGCGCTGACGGGCGAGAGCGCCGCCGTGACGAAGGCGGCGGGGGTCGTGTCCACCGAGGCCGTGCTGGCGCAGCGGCGGAATATGGTCTACGCGGGAACCACGGCGGTGACCGGGTCGGGCCGCTTCCTCGCGACGGCCGTCGGCCTCGACACGGAGTTGGGCCGCATAGGACGGCTCGTGCAGGGCTACAAGAAGGAAGAGACGCCGCTGGAGGTCCAAGTCGAGGCTCTGGGGCGCCGGCTGGGCGTCCTCATCCTGGTGCTTTGCGCTTTGGCGACCGCTCTCGGGCTCTTGCTGGGGCAGGCGCCCTGGGAGATGCTGGAAACCGGCTTTCTCCTCGCGATCGCCGCCATCCCCGAGGGCTTGCCGGCGGTCAATACGGTCGCGCTGGCGGGCGGCGTGCGGCGCATGGTTCGCGAGCGTTCCATCGTGCGGCGCTTGGCCGCCGTCGAGGTTCTCGGCTCGGTCGACGTCGTCTGCACCGACAAGACGGGCACGCTCACCGAGAACGTCATGCGCGTGTCCGCCGTCTGCCTGCCGGCGCGCCGCTTGGACGTGTCGGGATCTGGATACGTCCCCGAGGCGCGGTTCACCGAAGGCACGGAACAAGTCCAGCCGGCGAGGCTGCCGGACCTGCAGGTTCTCTTGCGGATCGCGGCGCTGTGCAACGACGCGGCTCTCGAAGCGCACGATCATTGGCATATTCACGGCTCTCCGACGGAAGGCGCCCTGCTGACCCTGGCCGCCGAGGGTGGCCTGGACTGGGAGGCCGCGCGCAAGCAGGCGCCCAGGCGCAGGGCGGTGCCCTTCACCTCGTCGCGCAAGCGGATGACGGTCGTCGTGCAGGAGAGGGGCGCAGCCGGGGCCTACGCCAAGGGCGCGGTCGGGGCGCTTCTTCCTCTCTGCGAGCGTCTCCTGGCCGGCGAGACGGAGAGGCCGCTTGGCGACGCGGCGCGCCGGGAGATCTCCCTCGAGGCCGAACGATTGGGAGCTCAAGGCCTGCGGGTGCTGGGCTTGGCCTATAAAGCGATGCGATCGGTCTCCGACGAGCCGGAGGCCGGGCTCGTCTGGGCGGGCATGGTCGGGCTGCTCGATCCCCCTCGCCGAAACGCCGCCCAGGCCGTGGCCGCGCTCAAGGGCGCGGGCGTGCGCACGATCATGGTCACGGGCGACCAGAAAGGGACGGCGGCGGCGATCGCCGCGAGGCTGGGCCTGCCCGCGGCCGACGGCGCCGTCCGCGACGCCCAGGAGCTGGCGGACATGATTAAGCGTCGAGCCTGGGATGAGCTCGAATCCGTCGCCGTCTTTGCGCGGGTTTCGCCGGAGGATAAGTTGAGGCTCGTCGAAGCCCTCAAGGAGCGCGGGCACGTCGTGGCGATGACCGGCGACGGGATCAACGATGCTCCCGCCCTCAAGGCGGCCGACATCGGCGTCGCGATGGGCGTGGGCGCGGCCGACGTCGCCAAGGAGGCGGCCGACTTGGTGATCACCGACGCCGAATACGCCACCCTCACGACCGCCGTCGAGGAAGGGCGGCGGATCTACGCGAACCTCCAGAGGTCGGTCCGCTACCTTCTCTTGTGCAGCTTCGCCAACATCGGCCTCATGATGGCGTCCATCGCGCTGCGGCTGCCTCTCGCGATGACGGCGCTCCAATTGCTGTGGCTTAACTTGGTGATCCACATCTTCCCCGCGATGGGGCTCGCCGTCGCTCCCAACCCCCGGGACGTGATGCGCGAGCCGCCGCGCTCGCGAAAGTCCCGGCTCCTGGGCTGGCCCGAGATACGGTCCCTCGCGCTTCGCAGCGTCGTGATCTGGGCCGCCGCGCTCGCGATCTACCGGGCCTCGCTCGAGAGCGGGCTCGCCGCGGCGCGGACGCTCGCCATGTGCGCCCTAGGCGTCAGCCTGCTCGCCCAGACCTTCCCGATCCTGGCGGGAGGGAGGGGCTTGGCGACGGCCGTCCGCCACGCCAGCCGCGCGATGTGGCTGTCCTTGGCCGCCGGCCTGACGATACTCGCCTTGATGCTCTATTTGCCGCGGCTCAACGCCCTGCTGGAAACGGTCGCTCTGACCCCCGGCCAATGGCGCCTACCCTTGGCGGCGGCGGCGGCCTGCCTGGCCGCAGTCTCCTGGCTGGACAACGCACGGATTTTGTAGCGTAAAGAAGTCTCCGGCCCGCGGGAAATGGATTTGAAGAAATACCTCATCGTGCCGTTCTTGGCCCTCCTCTCCTGTTCGATCTTGGCCGGCTGCGGCGCCTACTACGGCGGCTACGGCATGGACTTCGGTCCGGATTACTACGATCAACCCGTCGATTGGGACTCCTGGGCGTACGCCCAGCAGCCGCCTTTCGGATATTGGGGCGGTCGAGGCGGCTGGGGCGGCTGGGAAGAAGGCTATTACGGCCGCCGCGGCTTCCAAAGCCGCCGGTTCGCGGGGCAGGCGATGGGCGGCCGGGGATTCGCCAGCCGAAGCTTTGCCGGGAGCCACTGGGGCCGCGGAGGGCGCAGATGAAAGACAGACTTCGCGAATTTCGGCGCATGGCGTTGGCGGCCGCTTCGGGCTTTCTGCTTGCGCTGCCCGCGGCGGCCCAGGGCCCGAGCCAGCCGCCGCCCGCGGCGAGCCAGAGGGTGTTCGCCTCGCCCAAAGAAGCCGTCGAGGCGCTGCGCGCGGCCGCCCGAGCCGGCGATAAGGCCGCGCTCGCCGAGATCTTCGGTCCCGAGTACCGCAGGCTGCTCAGCGGCGACGACGCCCGGGACTCGGCCGACCTGTCCAGGTTCTGCGCCGAGGCGTCGTCCAAGCTCGCGCTCGCGCGGCAGGGATCCGACGAGATCGTCATCGAGGTCGGCGAGAAGCGCTGGCCTTTCCCCGTTCCGATCGTCAACAAGGGCAACGGGTGGTACTTCGACACCTATTCGGGCGAAGAAGAGGTCATCGACCGGCGCATCGGCAAAAACGAGTTGGACGCGATCGGCGTCTGCCGCGCCTACGCGCGGGGGTATTTCCGCCGCATCCCCCTCCCGGCCAAGCCCGTCCACGGCTACTATTTCAGGACCCTGGCGGAGTCCGCCCTGCTCGCTTATCCTGAAGCCTGGGGGCAATCGGGCATCATGACGTTCTTGGTCGGCCGCGGCGGGCTGGTCTACAGCCGCAATCTTGGCGAGAATACGGCTCAAGCCGCCGCGGCGATGACGCAATTCCATCCCGGCAAGCAGTGGCAGGTCGAAAAGGAGCCGGGAACGCCGATCCTTCTCAGGGGCGCGCAAGGGCGCGCCGGCGCCAAGCCAGGCCGCGGCGGCTGATGGCGTCCTGCGTGCCGCAGGAGCAGTAGTACACGCTCAGCGTCCGCGCTTTCTCGCAGGCGTAGACCAGCAGTTCGAGCGCCGCTTCCGCGCTTTCCGGCACGGGCTGCCACAGCAGCCTCTCGTGCCCGCCGTCGACGGCCTCATAGCCTTCGGCCTTCATGCGTTGGGCGTTCTCCGGGCTGACGAAGAGCTCGTGGAGGTTGAGGAAGGGCACGCCCAGCTCGTCGAGCTCGCCGATCATGCGCCGCTGCCGTTCGACGTCGCGCGGGACGGCGGGAATCTCGACTGTGACGTCCTGGAAGAACGCGAGAGCGCGCTCGACCGGAGACGTGTCGTAGTCGCGGGCCGCCAGATCGAAGCGGATGCCGTCTAGGCCAGCCTGGCGCAGGGCGCGCAGCGTCGGCTCGTCGGCGCGGTCGCCGTTGGTATAGAGGTCGATGGTGACGCGGCGGGGCAAGGCCCGCAGGACGCGCACGATGTCCAGCACGCGCTGCGCGAAAAGCAGCGGCTCGCCGCCCGAGATCCCCACGCTGCGCAGGCCGTAGCGCTCGACGATCTCCGCCGCCTGCTCGGGAGTCTTCACGCCGATGCCGTGGACGACGAGCTCGTCCTTGCGCGGCTTCTGATTGAAGCAGAAGAAACAGTCGCGCGTGCACAGCCCGGTGGCGTAGAGGTTCGTGCCCCGGCCGGCGAGGCAGGGCCGGCAGCCCGGAGGCAGGCGCCTCGTAAAGAGCGTCATCGTCGACGCGTCTCCCTTGACTCCGGCGGCGCGCAGCCGCAGCAGGAGCCGCTCCAGGCGCCGAGGCAGCCCGTCATCGGCGCTTTCCCTTCCCGGGGTCAGGGCGAGCGCGGCCTTGCGGGCGTACCAGGACAGGTCGTCGGAGTCTCTGAGCACGGACGCCCCCGTGCAACGTTTCGGCCCAGAGAGTCCTCTGCTCGGGCGGTTCTCGAAGGCCCGGCGGGCCGCGGCTATCGGCCCACCAGGCTCTGGGCCTGCTGCGAATAGCGCGCGCCCACGATCCGCACCTGCGAGGCCGCCGCGTCGAGCTCGCGCAGGTCCTCCTTGGTCAGGGAGAGCGCGGCCGCGTCGGCGTTCTCCTCCAGGCGCGAGAGCTTCGTCGTACCCGGGATCGGGACGATCCAGGGCTTTTGCGCCAAGACCCAGGCGAGCGCGAGCTGGGCCGGCGTGGCGCCCTTGCCCTTGGCGACGCGCGCGAGAAGGTCGACGAGGGCCTTGTTCGCCTTGCGCGCCTCCGGCGCGAACCGAGGCACCGTGTTGCGGAAGTCGCTCTGGTCGAACTGGGTCTTCTCGTCGATCTTGCCGGTCAAAAATCCCCTCCCGAGCGGGCTGTAGGCCACGAAGCCGATCCCGAGCTCCTCGACCGTTGGCAGGATCTCATTGTCGGGCTCGCGCCACCACAGGGAATACTCGCTCTGGAGCGCGGCCACCGGTTGCACGGCGTGCGCTCGGCGGATGGTCTTGGCGCCGGCTTCCGAAAGGCCGAAGTGGCGGACCTTGCCGGCTTTGATCAGGTCCTTGACGGCTCCGGCGACGTCCTCGATGGGCACCTCGGGATCGACGCGGTGCTGGTAGAACAGGTCGATGACGTCGACTCCCAGGCGCTTGAGCGAGGCGTCGGCCACCGCTTTGACGTGCTCGGGCCGGCTGTCGACGCCGGACGGGCGGGCGGCTCCGGGCTCGATCTTGAAGCCGAACTTGGTCGCGATGACGACCTTCTCCCTGAACGGGGCCAAAGCCTCGCCCACCAGCTTCTCGTTTTCGAAGGGGCCGTACATCTCCGCCGTATCGAAGAACGTGATCCCTCGCTCCACCGCCGCGCGCAGCACCTTGATCATCTCGCGCTTGTCGGGCGCCGGGCCGTAGCCGTAGCTCATGCCCATGCAGCCGAGCCCGAGGGCGGAGACCTCGAGCCCGCTTTTTCCCAATTTTCGCTTTTCCACGCTATTTCCCCTCCCCGGAGACCGCGGCGTCGATGGAGAGCGGTCCGGCTCCGCCGAGGATGATGACCAGGGCCAGCGCCATGGCGAGGATGTGATACTCGAAGCCCTCGCCTTTCTGGTTGCCGAACCAGTTCATGAAGAAGCCGTTGCGCCAGTGGACCATGGCCACGGCCACGGCCATGTCGACGAAGATGCCGAATGCCGCCAGCCGCGACAGGGCCCCCACGATCAGGCCGATGCCCCCGGCGAATTCCGCGACGATGGCAAGCACGGCGAAGGGCGCGGGAATGCCCATGCTGTGGGTGAAGAATCCCATCGTGCCCGACCAGCCGTAGCCGCCCCACCAGCCGAGCACCTTCTGCGCGCCGTGCGCGAAAAAGACGACTCCGAGCGCCATGCGAGCCGCGACGAGACCGTAATTGTCCGACGTTGCGAGAAGCTTCTTGATCATGAGTCCTCCTTGGTTTAAACGCCTATAGCGGATTTTATCGGGTCTCCCAGGCGAGCACTTCCGCGCCCTGCGCCCCGGCGGCGAGCGCCGGAGTGCCGGCGCAGACCAGCCGGGCGGAGTCGCCGGCCGAGAGCAGCCCCGCTCCTTCGAGGTCGACTGAGCCCTTCGCCACGTAGAGGTGGACGTTCCTCGCGTCGGGCAGGCGCGCCGTCTCGTCCTTCTTGAGTCGGCCGCCCCACAGCGCGGCGCCCTTTTGGCGCAGCGAGATCGCCGCGGCGTGGCCCTGGCCCGAGGCGATCGGCACCAAGCCCCCTTTGGCCAGCTCCCGGTTGATGTCGAGCTGCTCGTAGCCGGGCTTGACGCTCGCGGTGTCCGGCAGCACCCACATCTGCACCAGGCGCACCTCCTTGCTGCCGCTCGGGTTCATCTCCGAGTGCCAGATGCCCGTGCCGGCGCTCATGCGCTGGGCCAGGCCCGGGTAGATGATGCCGTGATGGCCCTCGGAGTCCTTGTGCTCGAGCTCGCCTTCCAGCACCCAGGTGACGATCTCCATGTCCCGGTGCGGGTGCGTCTGGAAGCCCGTGCCCGGGCGGATCACGTCGTCGTTGCTGACCAGCAGCAGCCCGTGGTGGGTGTTTCGCGCATCGTAGTGCTGGCCGAAGCTGAAGCAGTGCCTGGAGTTCAGCCACGGCGTCCGCGTGTGGAAGGCCTCGGCTTTGCGGCGCACTTCTACGGTTGTTTTCATGAGACGGGGCGGCCCCCCTTGCCGAGCTTGCGGCAAAGCTCCCGCAGGCGCTCCTGCTCCGCGGGCGAGAGCGCTTGAAAGCGCCGCGTGATCAGCCCGACGTGCCTCGGCATGATCCGGCCGATGAGGCCGCGCCCCTTTTGGGTCAAACCCACGCGCACGAACCGCTTGTCTCCAGGCTCGCGGACCCGCTTGACCAGCCCCCTGCGCTCGAGCCCCGCGATGAGGGAGGTCACGCTTCCCATCGTGCGCAGGAGCTTGCCCGCCAGATTTCCCTGGCATAAGTCGCCGCAGTGGTAGAGCGCCTCAAGCGCCGCGAACTGGCTGACGGTCAGGCCGGCGTCCTTTAGATGCCCATGGGCGAAGGCGGAGATCGAATCGGCCGAGCGCATGAGCGTGATGAAGGCGTTGAGCGCCCTCATTTCCCGCTCGCCGCCCCTGTATTTGGTGCCCATAGTTTGATATCAAAATAATAGCAGACCAGCGCCAAAAGCGCAAGGGGGCGCTCATCGGCGATGACGAAGAGATCGCCGACGCGGCGACCAGGGAGAGCGTCCGCGCCTTCGTGGGCTTCGCGCCCTTCCTTTGAGCGTGCTCAGCGCTGCGCCGGCCGGCGCGCGATCAAGGCGTTCCAGTCGGCCGCGAATTGCTCCTGGCCCTTGGCGGTCAGCTCGTGGCGAAGGTCGAACTCGCGCCATGCGCGTCCCAGGCGCAGCGTCTCGTAAGGGACGGGCTCGAGGGGCTTGGGCCGCGGATATTGATAACTCCGGTCCGGCAGCGGCAGGCCCCGGCGCGCCCATTCCTGCAGGACGACGAACGGCGCGGTCACGACGTCGCTGCCGAGTTGGATGGCGCGCAGCAGATGATCCACGCAGCGGACGCTGGCCGTGAGCACCTGCACGTGGCCGTCCCCGCCAAGGTACATTTTAAGGATGTCGGCGACGACGTCCATGCCGTCGACGCCTCGGTCATCGAGCCGGCCGATGAAGGGCGAGACGAAGACGTCTCCCCGGCGGGCGCCTTCGGTGGCCGCGTACACGGCAGCCGCCTGGCGCTGCATAAAGCAAAGGGTCATGTTGACCCGCAGGCCTTCGGACACGGCCCCCGCCGCGGCCTCAAGGCCCTGTTCGGTGCAGGGGAATTTGACGTGCGCGTTCGGGATCCAGGAATACATTCGGCGGCCCATGCGCAGCATCTCGCCGGCGCGAGTCGAGGCGTCGGCGTAGACCTCGACGGAAACCGAGCCTTCCGGGATGAGCTCGGAAATCTCGCCGACGATGTCGCGGTAGAGCTCGAGCAGCTCGTCCTCGGTATATCCGGCGCCTCGGGCCAGGCGCTCCCGGACCTCGGGATTCTTCGAGATCAGCGTTGGGTTCGTGGTCTGCCCGTCGAGAAAGCCCAGGAGCCGCAGCAACTCCCGCGTCTGGCGCGGATCGCCGCCGTCGAGGAATATGCGGGTCTTGAGGCCGGCGGGGCGCCCGAGCTTGCGGTCCGACGCCAGCGCGCGCGCGGCCCGGGAGATGGCCTCGGCGCCGATGTCCTCGAAGTCGAGCAGCTCGGCGGCCGTGCCGCTGCGCGGGACGCGGGTCACGCCCAGGCGCGAGACGGGCAGCCCCGAGCCGGAGAGGGCGCTGTGCACGGCCTCTCCCAGGCCTCCCGTCACGTGGTGATCCTCGACGGTGACGACGCCCTTGACGCGACCGAGGTCCTCTCGCAGGGCCGCGGCGTCGATGGGCTGGATGCTGTATTGGTCGATTACCCGGACGCTTACCCCCTCTTTCTCCAGCGCCTCCTGCGCCTTGAGGGCCTCGAACACCGTCACGCCCGCCGCCACCACGGCGACGACGTCGCCGTCGCTCTGGCGCAGGATCTTGTGCCCCCCGATCGGGAACGCTTCTTCGGGGCGGTAGAGGACCGGAGTCTTCTCGCGAGTCGAGCGCAGGTAAACGAGCCCCCGGCGGCGGGCCGCTTCGAAGACCAGCTTTTCCATCGACACGGCGTCCGCCGGATAAAGCACGGCGCAGCCCAGGATGTTGCGAAAGAGGGCGATGTCCTCGAGGCCCATCTGCGAGGGGCCGTCCTGCCCGATAGACGCTCCCGCGTGCGAGCCGCAGAGCTTGATGTCGGCGCGCGAATACTGGCACATCCGTATCTGGTCGTAGGCGCGGGAGAAAAAGGCCGCGAACGTGGCCACGAACGGGACCTTGCCGCGCGTGCTTAGGCCCAGCGCGGCGCCCACCATGTCCTGCTCGGCGATGTACATCTCGAAGTAGCGGTCGGGATGCGCCTTCTTGAAGGCCTCGGCCCCGGTGGAGTTGCCCACGTCGCCGTCGAGCGCGACGATATCCGGGCGCAGCTCATAGAGACGCGTCAGGGCGTCGCCGTAGGCCTGCCGCGTGGCGACCTCCTGCCCCGGAGCGTAAGGCGGCGCGGACGGCGCAGGCGCGGCGCGTCGGGCGTGGAGGCGCGGGCGGACGTCTTGCGGCGCCGCGATCTCCCCGCGCAGCTTGCGCTCGACCGGCCCGAAGTTCTCCAGCGCTTCCGCGAGTTTTTCGGGCCCCAGGACCTTGCCGTGGAAGCCCTCGCGGTCCTCGACCGAGGGCACGCCTTTGCCCTTGATAGTGCGCGCGACGATCATCTTGGGCTTGGGAGAGCCGTCGAGGGCCTTCTCGTAGGCGGTCGAGACGGCGTCCATGTCGTGGCCGTCCTCAACGACGACGGCCTGCCAGCCGAAGGCCTCGACGCGCCGGCGATACGCGTCGAGATCGTGGCCGTACATCGTCGGCGCGCTCTGTCCTAGGCGGTTGACGTCCAGGATGCCCACGAGGTTGTCGAGGCCGTAATGGGCCGCGACCTGGAGCGCCTCCCATTGCGAGCCTTCCGCCATCTCGCCGTCGCCGAGCAAAACGAAGGTTCGGTAGCCGAGCTTGTCGAGGAGCTTGGCGTTGAGAGCGAGCCCTACGCCGATCGAGAGGCCCTGGCCGAGGGAGCCGCTTGCGGCGTCGACGAAGCGCAGCCGCGGCGTCGGATGGCCCTCGAGGACGCTGCCGAAGCGCCGGTAGGTCAGAAGCTCTTCCTCGCCGATCTGACCCGCCGCGGTCCACAATGCGTAGAGCAGCGGGGAGGCGTGCCCCTTGGAGAACACCAGCCGGTCGTTGTTGGGGTGCCCCGGATCGCGCGGGAAATACCGGTAGAAGCCGCCGAAGAAGAGCGCCGTCATCAAGTCGGCGGCGGACAGCGAGGACGTCGGGTGCCCGGACCCCGCCTCGTTGGTGCACGCGATGATGTAGTAGCGGACCAGCGCCGCCAGCTTTTCGAGCCGCGTTTTTGGATTCATGCGCCATCTTATCAGGGCCCGGCCGCGCGCTTGGTTGGCGTTTTGTAAAAGGTTTGGGGAATCTGGCAGAATCCTCTCATGCCTTCGGGGCGAGTGCTCCAGCTCAACGTCAAGCCGCGGGTGCCCGGCGAGCCCGGGCTGCCCAAGAAGCCCGTGGCCTCGAGCTATCTTTCGGTCGAGGGCTTCGCCGGCGACTACAACCGCTACCGGCAGGAGCGCAAGTCCGCAAGCCCCGACATGGCCGTTCTCCTCATTCCCGTCGAGACGCTGCGGGAACTGGAGACGGAAGGCTGGCCGATGCGCCCGGGCGACCTCGGCGAAAACATCACTTGCGAAGGCCTGCCATACGCGGCCTTCGAGGTCGGGACGCGGGCGCGGGTGGGAGAGGCCGTCATCCAGGTGGCGCTGCCCTGCACGCCCTGCAAGACGCTCGGGCACCTGCCGTATGTCGGCCCGAGCAAGGTTTCCGAGTTCGTCAAGGCGATGGCGGGCCGGCGCGGCTGGTACGCGCGCGTGCTTTCGCCGGGCCTCGTGCGCCCGGGAGACGCGGTTGACGTCCTGGCGTAGGGCCGGCGCGCTGGCGTTGCTGGGCGCGGCGTCTTTGCTGGCCTGCCGGCGGGGCTCTCCCCCGCCCGTCGGCTCGCCCGCGCCGGCCTTCGCCCTGCCCGACGCCTCCGGCGCGCTCGTCCGCCCGTCGGATTTCCGGGGGCGGTGGCTCGTCCTCTATTTCTATCCCAAGGACTTCACGCCGGGCTGCACGCTCGAGGCGCGCGGCTTCCAGCGAGACGCGAAGCAATACGAGAGAAGGAACGCCGTCATCGTCGGCGTCAGCGTCCAGCCGCCCGCCTCCCACCGCGCCTTCCGCGCCAAGGAGGGCCTCGGATTCGAGCTGCTCTCCGACGCCCGGGGCCGCGTCTCGCGGGCCTACGGCTCCTACTTGGATCTCGAGGTCGCCGGATTTTCCGCGCGCCGGACGTTCCTCATCGATCCCGACGGCGTCATCCGCGCCGAGTTCCTGAGCGTCGACCCGGCCGGTCACGGCGCGCAGGTCCTCGCGGCGCTAGACCGCCTCCGAAAGCCGGCCCCTTAGGGCCGCGGCGGCGCTGGCCGCCGCGGCCGGGATCGTGCCGGGCTCAGTAGCCGGGCGCCGGGGTTCGCTGCTGTTGTTGCTGCGGCTGGGCTTGATTGCCCGCGCCTTGGTGCCAGGCCTTCTCCTCGCTGGCCGCGAAGCTGTCCAGGTTCTTGGAGAGGTCCGGGCGCGCCGCGCGCAGGGCGTTGGCCGAATCGCGCAGCGTCTTGACGTCCTCGGACTGGGTCGCCGAGCTTTCTTGGCGCTCCTCGGTGCGGGTCATCGTCGCTTCCCGGTCCGTGAACGCCTTGAGCTTGGCGGACAAGTCCGGGTTGATGGATGACAGGGCGGACACCGAGTCGTTGAGGATCTTCACGTCGTGCTTGCTGTACTCATGCGCCATCGATATCGCTCCCATCGCGGGCGCGATCGCGAAGGCCATGATCGCTATCATCGTCGTCAGTCTCATGTTCTCCTCCTTGCCGACGATCTAATGGTACGGCTCGCCCGGGTTTCGTCTCCATGTCCGAACGGTCACGATTTGCAGGCGCCCGCCAGTTGGTCCAACGTCATCGTCCAGCCTTGTCTCGAACCTTGCGCGGCCTGCTCGTTGACGGGCGTGATCTTCGCGAAGGTCTGACGGACGCGGATCAGCGTCCGCGTCCCTTGCGCCTCGAATGTCACCTCCGTGCGCATGTTGTCCTTCGGATCGCCCGGGAACTCCCCGGTCCAGACGATGCGGGCTCGCGGCTGGACCTCGCGGTAGACGCCGGAGAACTCGTGCTTGCGGCCGTCGGGCCAGAGCATGGCCATCGCGAATCCGCCGCCAGCCCGCAGGTCCATCTTGTCGACCGCCAGCGTCAGGGGCTGGGGCGCGAACCATCTGGCGAGTTTCGCGGGATCGGCCCAGGCGTCCCAGACGCGCTCGACCGGCGCATCGATGACTCGCGAGACGAGGATTTTACATCCGGCCTCCGGTGTGGTGTTCATGGGTTCTCCTTGAGGTATTTCTCGAGACGGTCGAGCCGCTGGTTCCAGAGCGCGTGCTGCTCGTCGAGCCAGCGCTGGGCCTCTTCCATGCGCCGGTGTTCGAGCCGCAGGCGGTGCTCGCGCCCCTGCTTGCGGCGCGAAAGCAGCCCCGCCCGCTCCAGGATCCTCAGGTGCCGGCTGATGGCCGGCGCTGAGACGCGGTAAGGGCGGGCTAAGTCGGCCACGGCGGCTTCGCCTGCCGCCAGGCGCGACAAAATCCCGCGGCGGATCGGGTGCGAGAACGCCCCGAAAGCCAGATCGAGCGGCCGATTATGGTTAACCATTAGGTTAAATGTAGATGGAAAACGGCCGCTTTGTCAAGCCCGACCCGCGTCATTGACGAGGCGCGCGGAGGCTGTTATACTGGCTCGACGGTGAGCGGCATCACCCATGCCTATCGACGCCAAGCTGGCTTGCGAGCTTGTCGGCCTGGGAATTCCCGAGGCGGCGCATGATTTCGAGTCGCTGGCCGAGATGTTCCCCACCATCCTCAGCCGGGAGACCGACGGGCAGACCGATCCCAACGTCCTGGCCGAGCTGCTGATCTTCCTCGTCAAGCGCCAAGCCGTTAAGGTCCCCCGGAGCGAAGCCGCCGCCATCGTCGAGAGTCTCGCGCCCGGCTCGCACCTGTGCCACGTCTATCGCTCTCCGGCGGCGCTGGCAGAGCTGCTCGCGGCGTTCTTCAAGGCCGGGCTCGAGCGCGGCCAGGCTTGCTGGTGGCTGGCGCCCGGGCCCGCCGAGGCCGAGGAAGTCCGGGAGCGCCTCGGCCTTCTCCTGCCGGACCTGCGGGGCGTGGCCGCGCGCGGCCAGCTCGCCGTCGAGGACGGCGGCAGCGTCTACCTCGACGCGGCCGGGCGCATGAGGCGGACCGACGAGATCTTGGCGCGCTGGCTGGAGCGGGAGCGCGAGGCCCTGGACCGCGGCTTTTCCGCGCTTCGCGGCGCGGCCGACACGTCCGTCATCCGGCACCCCGAGGATCGCCTGCGCCTTCCCGAGCACGAGCGTCTCTCCACTCAGGCCGCGCCGCGCACCCGGATCATCGCCCTGTGCGCCTATCCCGTCGGCCTGTGCGCCGGGGCGGCGCTCCTCGACGTCGTCGGCTCCCATGACGAGGCGCTGATCAAGAGCGGGCGCTGGTGGCACGCGCTCTCCGACCCCGTCGAAAAACGCGCCGAGGCCCTCCTCTTGTCGGAAAAGGGCGCCGTCGCCTAGGCCTTCTCCCCCCGCCGGCGGCCGAGCTCGCCGACCGCCTGTCCTATTCTCCCGCGCTTGTCGAGTCCCGCGTTTTGTTAGAATGTTCGAGCCCCGCCGCCTAAGGGCCTTGCCTATGATCTTCAGCCGCTCCGCGCCCAAGCGCGAAAAGCCGCTCGTCCTCCACATCGACGACGAGGCCGATATTCTCGGCTTCGTCGCGCTGGCGATCCGGGAACTGGGAGTGGACGTGCTGAGCGCGAGCACGGCGGCCGAGGGCATCAAGAAAGCCGAGCGGGAAAAGCCGGACCTCGTGCTCCTGGACATAATGATGCCCGGCACCGACGGCTACGACGCCTGCCGCGTCATCAAGCAGAGGGTCGCCGGGGTGAAGGTCCTGATGATGACGGCGCTGGCTCAGATGAAAGACGTCGAGAAGGCCCTGGCGCAAGGCGCCGACGGCTACATCACCAAGCCCTTTTCCTTGCAGAAGCTGCGGGAAAAGGTCCGCGAGGCTCTCGGCCTCCCCGCGGATCCGCAGGCCTGATTTCAGGCGGCGTCCGGGGGCTTGGACTCGGGCGGCCGCCGCTCGGCGAGCTCCGCGGCGAGCTTCTTTTCCAGCTCCACGAGCAGATCGGCTTTTTGCGCCGAGCGGCGCTTGAGCTCGGAAAGCTCGGCGTCGAGCTCGGCGCGCTCCCGGTCCCAGGACTGGCGCTGCTCCTCGTAGCGGGCCGCGTGCCGCTCATCGGCCGCCTCGAGCCTCTTGACCGACTCCTGGGCGACGGCCAGCGCGCGCTCG
>DAIDHI010000067.1 GCA_027452025.1 Elusimicrobiota bacterium
ACCGACCTCCCGCACCTCAAGCGGCTCATCCACCCACCGCTTCAAAGGCTCCGGCAGAACCAGCGTCTGCTCTGGGCCTGTGTAAAAGCGTCCGACCTGCCCTGGTCTTAGATTGTCATATTACTTATGCGTATATCAGTATTACAAGGATCTGCGCTACGGGCTGCTCGACGAGGCCGCCGCCTATCGCCGGCGCCTGCGGCGTTATCTCGACCGTTTCCTGGCCCGGGACCGAGATTACGCCTCCGTGGAGTTCCTGGATGGGTCGGGCCGGCCAGTCTGCCGCTCGCAAGCCGCGTCCGGCCTGCCGCCGTTCACGGCGCGGGATTTCTCGCAGGCCGCGCGCCTTCCGGCGGGAGGCTGGCGGGCGTTCCCCGAGGGAGAGGGCGGCCCGCAGCCGATCCTCTACTTCGCCGGGCCCGCTCGCGACAAGACCGGCCGTCTGGAGGGCGTGCTGGCTTTGGGCTACGACCTGACGCGGCTGCGCCGGCAGCTGGCCTCGGTGGCGGTCGGCCAAGACGGAGCCGTCGACCTGCGCTTGGAAGACGGGTCCACGCTGCGCGGCTTGCCTTCCCGGGAGGGCTGGCTGAGCGCCGAGGGGGCGCTTTCGAGCCGGCCATGGACGGTCGTGGTCACGGCGCGGCCCGACGAGTTCCTGGGACCGCTGCGCCGCGTGCGCCGCGCCGCGATCGCCCTGGCTTTGGCCGGCTTGGCCGCGCTGGTCGGCATGCTGCTCTTCGTGCTGCGCTCCATGGTCCGGCCCATCGCCGAGCTTGGGGCGGCCGCGCGGCGCATCGGCGAGGGGGATCTGTCGCAGAGGGTGCGGCTTTCCGGCGCCGAGGAATTGGAGACGCTGGCGCGCTCGTTCAACGAGATGGCGCTGCGCCTGGAGGATACGCGCCGGGAGACGCAGAGGCTCCAAGCCCAGCTCGTCCAATCGGAGAAGCTCTCCGCCATCGGCCAGCTGATCTCGGCGGTCGCCCACGAGCTCAACAACCCCCTGGCGGCCGTCTCCAGCTACGTGCAGTTGGCGCGCCTGGACGGCTGCCCGCCGCAAGTCAAAGAGGATCTCAAGCGGGTCTACGATAACGTATTCCGGTGCCGAAAAGTGGTCGACGGCCTGCTGATCTTCGCGCGCAAGAGCCGGTCGGAGCGCAAGCGAGTCGACTTGAACTTGGCGGCCAAGGCCGCGCTGGAGCTTCTGGATTACCGTCTGGCCAAGACGGAGGGAGTGCGAGTCGTCCAGGAGCTCTGCCCGGAAGCTCCCGACGCGATGGGAGATTTCCACCAGGTCGTCCAGGTTCTCGTCAATCTCATCGTCAACGCCTGCGACGCGATGTCGTCGTCGACCCCGGCCGCCGGCAAGGTCCTGGTCCTGCGCACCGGCGCATCCGCCGGCGCGGCGACGGTGGAGGTGGAGGATAACGGCCCGGGCATCGCGACGGAACTCTCCGAGCGCGTTTTCGAGCCCTTCTTCACCACCAAGGACCCGGGCCACGGCACGGGCTTGGGCCTGTCGATCTGCCGTCAGATCGCTCGCGATCACGGCGGCGACGTCTTGCTGCGGTCGGCGCCGGCGCGGGGCAGCGTCTTCGTCTTGAGCCTTCCTTCGGCGCCCGCCTGCGCGGACGCAGCCGACGAAGGGATCTTTTGGCGCACTTATAAGGCCGTGCCCGCCCGGCGCGTCCTGGTGGCCGACGACGAGAGGGACCTGGCGGACGCGATGGCGCGCCTGCTGCGCGAGGACGGCGACGACGTCCTCGTCGCCTACCACGGGGGCGAGGCGAAGCGGCTGCTGGAATCGGGGCGCTTCGACTTGGTCGTCTCCGACATCGAGATGGAGCACGTCAAAGGGACCGAGTTATACGCCTTGCTCGCTGCCTCGGGGGCCTTTCCCGCCTGCAAGATACTGTTCGTGACCGGTGATATCCTCAACCCCAAGGTCCTGGGGTTTTTGTCCAGGACCGGCGCGGATTACCTGGCCAAGCCGTTCGACAACGAGGAATTCCGGCAGGCCGCCCGCCGCTTACTGGCGGCCACAGGCCAGCCCGCAGCGCAGGAGCCAGAAAGCCAGGCGGCGCGACAGCAACCATGAACGCCCGAGGACGTCTCGGCAGGCGACCGTCCGCTGCGGCCGCGCGCTCCGCCTGGGCAGAGCACGGAACCCGCGGTGCGGATCGCGGACGACGACGCGATCCCGCTCGACGCGGACCCAGGGGACCAGAAGGAGCGTTTTCGCGACCCGGCCGCCCCGGACGCCGCGCCGCCCCACGCCGTAAGCTCTCAGGAAAGGCTTGAGAAGCGCATCGTCGTAGCCGGCGAAGATCCGGGCCGACCCATATCCGGGTAGGGCCGCGAAGCCTGGCCCCGGCCGCGCCGGCGGCAGGCGCCCGATCCGTGAATGAACGCGCGCGGCCGCCGGACCCAAGCGCAGCGGCCGAGCGGGCCGGCCGCCGACCCTCTCGCAGAGCCGGCTCAGCGCCCGCGCGCAGCGCTCGATCGAGTAGGCACGCGCACCGTCTGCGCCTCCAGGCCGCGCCTGGAGGGCCCGCGCCATGGCGTCGGCGAGCCGGTCGGCCGGAACGAACGGGCCGAAGGGCGAGTCGAGAGGACGCGCGAGCGAAACGCTCGAGCCGAACCGCTCCTTGAGGTCGGCGTGCCCTCCCCAGTCCGAGAGCGCCGCGCGTCCGCCCAGGCACAGGGAATCGAGAGCGGCCACCCCGAAATCCTCGTCAGAGTGCAGGCTGGCGGAAACGAAGACATGATCCCGCCCGAGAGCGCCGCGCAGACGGTCCGGCGACAGCCGGCCCAACCAGCGCACGCGCTCCCCAAGGCCCA
Organism: Elusimicrobiota bacterium; assembly: GCA_027452025.1. Lineage (GTDB taxonomy): Bacteria > Elusimicrobiota > Elusimicrobia > UBA1565 > UBA9628 > DAIDHI01. Next base: position 2,839 of record DAIDHI010000067.1, read on the forward strand.
GGGTCGCCGCGACCCTTCGCAGGAAGCGTCCGTAGGTCTTGAACCGAAAGCCCATGTTCGGACTGCCGAGCCCATCCGAGACACCGTACACGTCGAGCGAGCCCCGCCACGCGGGGCGACGCCGCGCCAGAACGCGCAGCGCCAGCAAGACGACATGCAGACCCTTCTGCTCCGAGACCCGGCCCGCGAAGACGAAGCGCCGCGGGCCGCTCTCGGCCCGCCGGGAAACTAAGCGGCCGGGAAGCCCGATGGGAAAAGGGACGACCCTCGCGTCCGCGCGAGGAAAGCATAGGCGCACGCTGCGCGCCTCGCGCCGGCTCGCCGCCAGGAACAGGTCCGCCTCGGTCAGGATACCCGCGAGCGCGCCCAACCTCGCGGCGGCGGCCGTCCCTTCGCCGTGGGTGTGGAGGACCAGCGGGGTCCACACGCGCAGGCGCTCGCGCAGCGCGAGGAGACAGCGTCTGGTCGCCGGCGTGAGCACGGTAACGACGACGAGATCGGCCTTCAAGAGCGTCCCCATGACCGAGGCGAAGCGAGCCTCGCCGGCGGCCACGACGCGCACCCTTCGGCCCGGCTCGCGCCCCAGCGCGGCCCAGGCCCGCTCCAGGGCAGGGATGATCCGGCGCATGCTGAGCCACGACGAGCGGCGGCTCGTCAGGACGACGATCTCGCGAACGGGCGCCCGGCTCATGGCCGCTTGATCACGAGACAGCCCTGGACGGCCAGGGCGTCCAAGGGCGTCCTGTCGAGCACGCTCAAGGCGTGCTGCAGCGTCTCCGCGATCGGCTCGCCTCGGACGTTGAGGCTCGTGTTGAGCACGACGTAGACGCCGGTCAGCCGCCCGAAGGCCTCGATGAGGTCGTAGAACGCGGGGTTCTGCTCCCGGCGCACGGTCTGGACGCGCGACGTGCCGTCGATGTGGCAGACCTCCTTGAGCCGCTCGCGCCACTGCGGCCTGACGCGCGGCGCGAAGGACATGAACGGCGACTCGAAGCCTTTGGGCACGACGAAATAGTCGGCAGCCCTCTTCCAGGGCACCGAGCAGCCGAAAGGCCGGAAGCCCTCGCGCCCCTTGATCCGGCGGTTGAGGAGGTCCCTGATCCCCGCCTTCAGCGGGCTGGCGAGCAGGCTGCGGTGCCCCAGCGCCCGCGGCCCGGACTCGCTGCGCCCCTGAAACCAGCCCAGCGTCCGGCCCCGGGCCAGCAGCGCCGCCGCTTCGCGCGGGAGGCTGCGAGAGAATCGCGCCTGCCGGCGGCCAAAGGCGCGGGCGAGCTGCGCCCGGCTCGGCACCGACGCCACAGGTCCCAAATCGGGACGCTGAAGGCGCCACGGGACCGGCTTGCGGCGCAGCCCGCTTTCAAGCCGCAAGTGCTGCGCCGCGCCGAAGGCGATGGATTCGTCGCCGGGAAACGGAGGCACATAAACCTCGCGGTAGAGGCCCGACTCCGCCAGCCGCATGTTGGCCAGGCAATTCAGCGCGCAGCCGCCCGTCAAGACGAGCTTGTCGTAGGCCGGCCAGCGGCGGCGCCAGTCCCGCGCCAGGTCCAGAAGCGACCTCTCGAAGTGCGCTTGGACGGAGGCGGCGACGTCGGCGTAATATCGAAAATGAGGCGAGGCCTCCCAGCGCGCCGTCGTCGAGCCTCGAAACCGGCGCGGCCAATCCAAACCCGCGATGAACGCGAGCCTGTCGCGAATGGGGCGCGCTCGTCCGTAAGCCGCCAGGCCCATCACCTTGCCGGCATGGCGCGGGTTGTTGAAGACGAATCGGGCCGCGTTCTCGTAAAGCAGGCCCAGCCCCCGGCTCCAGGGCCACCCCAAAGCGGGCACGCCTCCCGGCGCCGGCTCCAGCTTCTGCCATTCTTTGCTCAAGCAGGTCAGGCGCGAGCCCTCGCAGGCATAGACCGACAGCGCCTCGGCGAAGACGCCGGGACCGGACGGCGGCGGAAAGCCGCGCAACTCCGGCCAGTCTCGGTCGAAGGCGCCGGCGAGATTGCCGGCCCCGTCCAAGACGACGATCAGGGCCTTCGCGAAGGGAGCGCAGACCATGGCGGCGGCGGCGTGGCAGTAGTGGTGGGGCACGAACGCGAGACGCGGGTTGTGCCGGGCGATATAGGGGCGCAGCTCCCGGCCCCCGGCCCTTTCAAACACGCCGACGGCGTTCCCTTTCTTCGAAGCGCGGATCCAGAACCGCCGGTAAGCCGTCTTTGACAGGGCCTCGAGCGGCCGCTCGCCGCAGCTGCTCTCGGCCATGGCCGCGCGCCCCGGCTGAAAGCCTCGGGGCAGCGCCCGGATCACCGGACCCAGGTCGGAAGGATCGAAATCGAATTTCCGGCCGAGGAGCCTCTCCTTGAGCAGCAGTTGAACCCGCGCGCGCCCACGGGTTTCCTCTATGAGGCAGAGCCCCGCGTCGTGAGCGCCTTTATTGAGGCCGACGAACGCCCTGGATTGGATGCCGCGAGCATTCAGCGCCTTTGGGGGCATGATGAGGTCCGGGGCCTGGTGGCGCGTATGGGATTTGAACCCATGATCTCCGCCTTGAGAGGGCGATGTCCTAGGCCGCTAGACGAACGCGCCACCAGGACCCGGACCGACGGGAGATTTTAGCATAATATGCCCGTGGAGCAGACGCCCGCGGGTCCTCCGGCCTGGACGTATTGGCTCGCCGCGCTCACGGCGGCCCTGTTCAGCGCCTATCTGAAGATCGGCCTGTCGCAGGCCATGCCGACCTTCGACGCGCGCGACGACACGGCCTGCTTCCACGTCGAGGGCGCGCTGCAATACCGCTACGCCAAGCTCCTCGCCGCGGGGCAGGACATCCCAGACGTCGACGTCAAGGCGCAGTATCCCGAGGGCCTGCGCGTGGGCCGCGACGTCAGCCTGATCATGGAGCGCGCCACGGCCTGGACGTTCTGGCTGCTCGGCGGAACGTCGGTCCGGGAGTTCCACCGCTTCGTCGTGGCCTGGGTGGCCGGCTTTTCGAGCCTCTCGGTGCTCGCGCTCTTCGCCCTCGGCTTGGCCCTGGGCGCGCCGCCCGGGCTCTCCTTGGCCTGCGCCGCGGCTTACGCCGTGGCCTGGGCGCAAGTCTCGCCGATGGCCGCCACCTACGGCCTCCAGACCTTCGCTTTGCCGCTGCTGTTCTGGACCGTGGCCGCGCTGGCCTTCGCGCTGCGCGAGGACTCCCCCGGCGCCGACGCGGCGGCGGCGGGCGCCGCGGCCGCCCTCGCCTTGGCGCTGGCGAGCTGGCATTTCTCGCGCTTCTTTCTCCTGACGCTGTGGCCGGCGCTCTCCTTCGCGGCCTGGCGCGCGCGCCAAGACGACGGCGCCCGACGACGCCTGCTGCGAGCCGTCCTTTGGCTCTTGGCCGGCGCCGCCGCGGCCGGCCTCGCCTCCGGAGTCCTGCGGCAGACCGATTTTCTGCTGTCTCCGGAGATGTGGGCGGGCGCGGCGCTGGCGGCCTGGCTGGCCTTCGGGCCGCGCGGCCTGGCCTTCGGGGCCCTTGCGGCGGCGGCCGCGGCGGCCTGGTCGCGCGGGGCGGAATCGGCCGCATACGGCCACGTCTGGGGACTTCTCTGGGACAAGCTGCGCCTGGGCCTGGTCAAGCCTGAGGATCCCCGCCTGCTCTCGCAGGACGCCCGCCTGCTGTGGACGGGGCCTTTCAACTCGCCGGACGCGGGCTTCCTGTTCTTTTCGCTGTTTCCCTTGGCGCTGCTGGCTCTTCCGCGCCTATGGCCGTCGCGGCAGCCCGAAGCTCCGGAGGACGCCGCGGGAGACCTTTGCGACGCGCTGCTGCTCATCGAGCTGGCCTCGACGGCGCTGGTCTTGCGCCTGACCGACGTCCTGGTCTTCTTCCTGGCGGCGGCGCCGCTGCGCCGCCGCGCCAGCCGCTGGCGACCCCGCGCCGTCCTCGCGCTGGCCGCCGCCGTGGCCGCCTGCGAGGGGCTCAAGACCGTGGCCCCGCAATCGCGCCTCAATCCGTTCATGCGCGTGGCCGCCGCGCTCACGCCCCCCGACCGCCAGCCCGGCTACTCGGGCCAAAACGAACGGCGGCTCCTGGCCTGGCTGTCGAGAGACGGGGGCGGCCGTCCCGTGCTCGCCGACTTCGGGCTATCGGCCTCGATCCTCGCCTACACGCCCTCGCCCGTGCTGCTGCAGCCGAAATTCGAATCCGGTCCTCTTCGGGAAAAGACGGCGGCCTATTTGCACGCCCTCTATTCCGGCGAGGACGACTTCGACGCCTACTGCCGCCGCTACGGCGCCAAGCTCTTCGTCTACAGCGCCGCAGACCTCCTCGACCAGACGCGGGACGGACCGCGCTACATGGCCGCGGCGCCGCCCCTGCGCGACTCGACGGCCGCCGTGCTCTTCCACTTCCATCCCGAGGCGCTGCGGCATTTCCGGCTCGTCTACGAAAACGCCGACTACCGCGTCTACGAAGAAGGAGAGCCCGGGATCGCGCCGAAGGCCGTCCCCCCCATCTACGACCCGGCGCAATATCATCCCCAGCACGCCGCCGACGGCACGCTCGTCCTCGACGTCACGGGAGTGCTCCAACGCCGCGATTTCGCGCGCGCGGCTCTCTTCCTCGCCGCCGCCTTCGCGCGCATGGGCCAAGAGGGCTTGGCGCGCCGCTACGCGGCCGCCGCGCGTGCGGCCTGGCCGGGCAATTAGCTAGACTGGCCGCATGCGCTCCGCGCTTGCGCTTTTCGCCGCGCTCACCAGCGTCCCCACCGCGCCTTTCTTCGAGGGTTCCGCGGCCGCTCAAGCCCTGGCGTGGGCTCGGGGCCGCCTCGGCCGGTCCGTCGCGGTACGCCGCCGGCGCGGGGGCTTGATTCTGAGCTACCGCGGCGCGGGTCCCGGGCCGGCGCTCGCGCTGGCCGCCCATCTCGACCACCCCGCCTTCCATCTCTCGCGAGCGACGGCCCAAGGGGCCGCCGGCAGGCTGATGGGCGGCCTCCCGGCGCACTTGCTCAAGGGCGCGGCCGTCGAAGCGTTCGAGGCCGGGGCCCGCTCCAACGTCCCCGCCGCGCAAGGGCTCGTCAGCGGCCCTGAAGCCGGCGGCTTTTTTCCGATCCGCTGGACGGTCCCGCCCGCCCGCGGCGCCAAGCCGGCCTTCGCCGTCCTGGCGCTGACGCCGTTCTCGATCCAAAACGGCTGGCTGCTGTCGCGCTCGATCGACGACCTGCTCGGCTGCGCGATCTCCCTGGAAGTGCTGCGCCAGGCGGCCGCAGGCCGCTGGAAGACCAACCTCACGGTCTTGCTCCACCGCGCCGAGGAAGTGGGATTTATCGGCGCTCTGGATCTGATCGCGCAAGGCGCCGTCTCGCCGGAGGATTCGGTGATCTCGGTGGAAACCTCGCGGGAGCTGCCGGGCGCGCGGCCCGGGCGCGGGCCCGTCGTGCGCCTGGGCGACAAGGCCTGCCTTTTCGACGGCAACCTGACCGCTCTGCTCGACTTGGCCGCCAAGAACACCGCTCGACGGGGGCTGCGCTGCCAGCGCCTGCGGCTGATGGGAGGCACCTGCGAGGCCGCCGCCTATCAGGCCTTCGGCTACGAGGCCGGCGGCGTGGCCGTGCCGCTGGTCAACTACCACAACGGCTGGGGCGCCTCGGCCGTGGCGCCGGAAAAAGTCCGGCTCTCCGACGCGGCCGGGGCGATCGCGCTGCTCGGGGAGGCCGCCCGCCTGTTTCCCCAACAGTCCGCGCTGCGCGGCGGGCTGCGCCGCCGCCTGGCGCAGCGCCAGGCCAAGACGACGTCCGCGTTCGCCAAAATGGGCCGATGGTGAGGATCTACACCAAGACCGGCGATCAAGGCCAGACGGGCCTGTGGGGCGGGGCGCGCGTGCCCAAGAGCCATCCCCGCGTGGCCGCTTACGGCGACGTCGACGAGCTCAATTGCGAGCTGGGCGCGGTCTTGGCGTCGCTGCCTTCCGACGAGGGATTCTCGCCCCTGCGCCGGACGCTGGCCCGCATCCAGGCGGAGCTGTTCTCGGTCGGAGCCGTTCTGGCGACGCCGCAGGATAAGGCATCCAAGGCGGCCGTCGGCCAGGACGCCGTCGCGGCTCTCGAGCGCGAGATCGACGCCTGGACGGCCGAACTGCCCGCGCTCGAGCATTTCATCCTGCCGGGCGGCGCCGCCGCGGGCGCCGCCCTGCACGTCGCGCGCGCCGTCTGCCGGCGCGCCGAGCGCTCCGTCGTCGCTCTGGCCGGCGGGGAGAAGGTGCCCTCCGAGATCGTCGTCTACCTGAACCGCCTGTCCGACCATCTCTTCACGGCCGCGCGCTGGGTCAACGCCAAGCAAGGCCGCGCGGAGACGCCGTGGCAGGGCCCGTCCGCCTGAGGACGCCCGGCCTAGGCTCGTCGAGACCGGTTCAAGCCGCGGCGACGTCGGCTTCGAGGTCCTGGGCGAGCTTGCGGCGCGGCGGGGCTTCGACGCGGGAAGCGAACCAGACCCAGGGCAGGCAGGCGGCCAGCAGGACCCAATAGAGCACGTAGCGCCCGTGTCCGAGGGCGAAGCCCCCCAGCGCTCCGCCGCAGAAGTTTCCCAGGCATTGGGACATGTTGAACAGGCCCATCGCGCTGCCCCGCAGTTCCTCCGGGGCGAAGCGCGACACAAGCGACGGCAGCACCGGCTCCATGAGGTTGAAGCCCACGAAGTAGACGATGAGCCCCGCCGCCGTCAGGCGAGCGCTTCCCGGCGAGAAGGCCAGGACGGCCAGGCCGGCGGCGGCCAGCGTCAAGCCGGCGGCCAGCAGCGTGCGCAGCCTCTGCTTGGCCTCGGCAAAACCCATGGCAGGAAGCATGATGAAGCCGGCGAGCAGGATCATCGGCAGGTAGACGTGCCAGATGCCGCGGCGGCTCCAGTGATCGAGCAGGATCGCGGGCGTCACCACCCAGACGGCCGTCAGGCCCATATGCATCAGCAGCATCACCGCGTCCAGAGAGACCAGGTTGCGGTCGCGCAGCACGATGGCGAGGTTGCCGCGCGTGACGGCGGCGGCGCGCTTCGGCGGGCGGCTGGGGATCAAGGCGAGCACGTAGACGATGGCGAAAGCGTCCAGGGCGGCCAGGACCCAGAAAAGGAACGGAACCCCGTGGCGGGCGGCGAGGATCGGCCCGACCACGAAGCCCAGGGTGAAGCTCAGGCCGATGCCGATGCCCACGAAAGCCATGGCCCGGCCGCGCACCTCGTCGCGAGTGAGATCGGCGATCAGCGCCAGGATCACCGACGAAATGGCGCCCAGGCCCTGAAGGAATCGGCCCGCGAGCAGCCCGTAGATGCCGTGCGACAGGGCGGCCAGCATGCTGCCGCCGACGTAGATGAGCAGGCCCGCCACGATCACGGGCTTGCGGCCGAAGCGGTCGGAAAGGATCCCGGCCGGGGCCTGCATGATCATCTGCGCCAGGCCGTAGAAGCCGACGGCCAGACCGGCCAGGAAGGGCGTGGAGCCGCGCAGGCCCAGCGCGTAGACGCTTAGGACGGGCAGGACGAGAAACAGCCCCAGCAGCCGCAGCGCGATGACTCCGGAGAGGCCGCCCACATGGCGCATCTCCTCGTTGGTGAGGCCGACGCCGCGACGCAGGGTGGACTGGGCTGACATGCTCGACATCAATGGTATATAATTCGTCGATGTTCGTCCTAGACCCGATCAACAGCATCACCAGCGTCAACTTCTACCGGAAAGTGGCCCAGCAGTCCGCGCGGCGCACGGTGCTATACCTGGTCTACGTGGCGCTGCTGTTCTCCGTGGCGGCGGCGACGGCGATCAAGCTGCGCGTCGGCCCGGCCCTCGACGAGACCTTTCACTGGCTCGAGACCTCCGTCCCCACGCTTCAATTCTCCAACGGCAAGCTGACGTCCGATGCGCCCATGCCCGTCACCCTGCGGCACCCCGACTACAGCGACCTGGCCGTCACCATCGACACCAGCCGCGTCGAGCCGGTGACGCCCGAGATGCTCGAAAAGGACAGGCTCGCCGCCTACGTCACCTCCAATGCCGTCTACCTCCAGCAGGGCCAAGGCGAGGTTCGGGTCATCGATCTTTCGAAGTCCGCGACGAACCGGCCGGTCAAGATCGACGCCTCTTTCTTCGAGTCCTCGCGCCAGGTCCTCGATCGCGCGCTCTATCCCGTGTCCTTCGCGCTGGTCTTCCTGTTCTTCCTGGTCTGGAAGGCTCTCGCCTCGCTGTTTTACTCGCTGGTCGCAATGACGATCAACAATAGCGCGCAAACCCGGCTGAGCTACAGGCAGCTTTTGGGCATCGCCGTCTACGCCCAGACCCTGATCGTCCTGCTTCAGGGCATATTCCTCTTCATGCCCGTGGGCATGCCGGCGCCGGCCCTGGTGTCCCTGATCCTGACGAGCGTCTATATATGGCTTGCCGTCAAGCGCACTCAAACGCCGGACGCCCCGCCGCCCGCCGCCGCCTGAAGCTCTGGGCGCTGCCCGCCGCAGCCGCATTGCTGGTTTGGGGCTGCCGGCCGTTCTCCCGCGGGATGAAGATTTCCGGGGAAATCACGGTCGCCGCCCCCCTGGTCAGCCGCCTGCCGCGGGACAACTCGACTTTATTCATCGTGGTCACAAACCTCGGCGGAGTCCCCGTCGCCGTCAAGCGCATCGTCAATCCCCGATTTCCCGTGCGCTATCAGATGACGGACCAGGACTTGGTCGTCCCGGGGACCCACCCCGAGGATCCCCTCACCATCGAAGTCGAGATGAACAGCCACGGCAACGTCGGCGCCCCGGTCAAGGGCGACTTGGCGGGCGTCTATCCCGACGCGATCTCGAGCCGGCAATCGCGTGTCCATCTGCTCGTCGACCGCATCGTCGAGGACAAGGCGTCCTATCAAGTCACCTCGCGCGGCTGGCGGCGCCGTCCGGCCGAGAACGTGCCCTGGGCCGATCGCTACCGCTGAGCCTGGGAATAACGTCCGCGGCTCGCTGGCCGCTTCAGCCGCGGTCGAACAACCCGTCGCCGACCGTCTGGAGCCGGTTTTGAGCGCCTCGAGCGACCGCGCCTTGGCCACGATCGTCAAAAGGATCGGCGAGACCAGGAAGAATCCGAAGGCTCTTTACTTCGGCGCCTACGTCGCGGATGGCTATGTGCACGTCGTCGAGATTTGGAGGGGCTGGGACGGCAACGGCCTGCCCATCGTTCGATTCAAGATCGCCGAGTTGGAAAAGGCGGGGATCGGCACGAGACTCGTCGATAACCGGCTGGCCTTGGTCGACCTGTCCGCTCCCGGCCGGCCGGCGATCCCCGACCTTATGACCGGCGCGATTAAAACGGCCGCCATCCGCGTCATGACGCAGCGCAAGCTCCGGCGACAAACAGCCGCGCTGCGCTCGCTTTAGGCGACGCTCAAGCCGGCGACGCGGAAGGTCGGCGCGCCCATGCTGCCGTGGAAGGTCAGGTCGTCGGCCACGGCGTCGATGTTGGCGAGCAAGTCGAGCAGATTGCCGCTGATCATCGCGTTTTTGACCGCCGGGCCGAGACGGCCTGCCGAAACGGCGAGCCCGCTGACGCCGATGGAGAATTCCCCGGAAATCGGATCGGCCATGTGCATTCCCATGACGTCCAGGATGAGGATGCCGTCTTGCGTATCCTTGAGCACGGCGTCGCGGGAAAGCCCCCCGGGCGCCAGATAAAAGTTCGTGCTCGCCGGCGAGGGCAGCCCCCGGTAAGAACCCCGCGCGGCGCTCGCGTTGTTCTCGCCGCCCTCGCGATTAGCGGTGTAGGTGTCATAAAAGAACTCCCGCGCCACGCCCTGCTCGATGAGCACCTTGCGCTTGGTGGGAAGCCCCTCGTCGTCGAAGAGCGCGCTGGCCATGCCTTCCTTCATGCGGGGATCGTCGACAAAAGTAGCCAGCGAGGAGCCCACTTTCTTTCCGAGCCGGCCCGCCAGCAGCGACTTGCCGCGCTGGACCTGGTCGGCGCACAATAGGCCGGACACCAGCTCCAGGAACTCGCCGGCGATCCAGGGGTCGAAGAGCACCGCGCGCCGGCCGCCCGGAAGCTTGCGCGATCCGAGCAAGGCTACGGTCCGCTCGGCGCACTCCCGCGCGACGCGGGAAAAATCCAGGCGTTGCCGGCGCCGGCAGGATTGGAAAGCCGAGCCGACCTGCTGGTCCGCGCCGTCGCCGGCCAGAGCGGAGACGCCGACGCTGACCGAGCCCCCTGTCTCCCGCGTCAGCACGCCCAGGGTGCTCGCGATGACCACCTCACCCCGCGCCTCTTCATACCCCGCCCTCAAGACCGACTCGATGCGCGGGTCGAAGCGGCGCACCGCCTCGTCCATCTCCAGGAGCCTGGGCTTGAGCGCCTCCCAGTCCTGCGCGAACAAGGAGGAATCGAGAAGGCCGGTCTCGAGCTCTGGGTCGGCCCGCGCAGCCTGGGGCGCGGGTAGCGCGCGCGCGGCGTCCGGGCGCTGGTGGGGCAGCTGCGCCGACGCCTGGCGATAAAGATCGTCGAGGGCCTCGTGCGAGACCTCTCCGGCGCAGGCAAAGCCAAGACGCCCCCCCTGGAACAAGCGCAGGCCCATGCCCTGCAAAGCCGACTGCTCGACGGCGTCGACGGCTCCGTCTCGCAGCTCAAGGCTGCGCTCTTCGCTGCGGGAGAGATAGAGCTCTCCTTCCATGCCCGGGAGCATATGCGCCTTCAGGCGCGACAGCAGTCCTTGCGCGGCGTCCCGCAGATCGGCGCTCACGGCCGGCCCAGCGCCGTGAGCCCCATATAAAGGAACAGGAAGCCGATGAGCAGGAAGAAGACGCCCCATTTCCGGCGCTCCAGGGCGATATAGGAATCGTTGAGGAGATAGTCGCGCAGGATGGCGTTCATCCGCTCGATGAGGTCCGGGCGATAGAGATAGCCGAGCCCGAGCAAGAGGGAAACGAGGCCGAAGCCGACCTTGTAGCAGGCGTTCATGAACGCGGGATCACGCTGAAGGATCCCCATTAAAATGATTCATGGCCGCTTCCAGGCCCTGCGCGGCCACCGCCTGCACGGCGTCGGCGGCCCTTTCGATGACGGACGCGAGCGCCGCTTCCTCATCCTTGCCGAATCGTCCCAGAACCCAGGCCGCCGAGTCAACCCCGGGCGGCTGCGGACCCACGCCGATGCGCAGGCGGGGAAAAGCGTCGGTGCCGAGGCACTCGATGAGCGACCGGACTCCGTTATGGCCGCCGGCCGAGCCCGACGGCCGCAGGCGCAATCGGCCCAGGGGCAAGGCGATCTCGTCGTAGCAAACGAGGATCTCCGCCGGCGAGACCTTGTAGAACGCCGCCAGGGGCTGGACGAAGCGCCCGGAGTCGTTCATGAAGGTCAGCGGCTCGGCCAGGAGGACGCCGCCCTCCTGGCAATAGCGTCCCAGGCCCTTGAAGTCCTTCCAGCCGCCGGCTTCCCCGGCGAGGAATTCCACCAGCCGGAAGCCGACATTGTGGCGCGTGCGCTCGTATCTCGAGCCTGGGTTTCCCAAGCCGACGACCAAGCGCAGCGCCACCGTTTCGTCGCCTTACTTGCCTTCCTTCTTCGCGGGCTCTTTGCCCTTCTCGGCGGCGGCAGCGGCCTTGGGCTGTTCCTTGACGAGCTTGCCTTCCTCGTCCTTCTTGCCCTTGGTGGACGCGACTTCCGGCTCCGCGCCGGCGGCGGCGGCGGCTCCCTCCGCGGGCGCGGCGGCGGCCGCGGCGGGCGCGGCGGCCACCTCCTCCTTGACCTGGCTGACGTGGACGACGATGTGCTCGGCCGCGTCCAGAACCTCGATGCCCTCGGCGACCTTGAGGTCCTTGACGGAAAGGTGCTGGTTGATCTCGAGGCCGGAGATGTCCACTTCGATCGCCTGCGGGATCTTGGCCGGGAGGGCGCGGATGCGCAGCTCGCGCAACTCGTGCTGCAGCACGCCGCCGGAGGTCTTGACGCCGGGGGCCTCGCCCACGACGTGGAGCGGAACGCGCGCCTCGATCTTCTCCGTCATCGAAATGCGCTGAAAGTCGGCGTGCACGGGCCGGTCGGTGACCGGATGACGCTGCAGCTCCTTGAGGATGACCGTCTCCTGGTCCTTGCCGACCTCGAGATGCAGGATGGCGTTGATGCCGCCCTTTTTGCGGGCGGCCAGCAGCTCCCGCTCCGAGAGCGCCACCTCGACGGCCGGCTTGCTGCCGCCGTAGATGACTCCGGGAATCTTCGAGGAAGCGCGCAGCCCCGAGAGCACTTTCTTGGTGCTCTTGCCGTCGCGCTTCTCAACCTGCAGCTTGATCTCTTCCATAACGGTCAGTCTCCTTAGGGTGTCAGACGTTGACTTGTTGACTTGGTGATCAAGTCAACAAGTCAACGTCTGACACCAGCCTAGTCTCACACGAATAGTGCGCTGATAGACTTGCCTTGGTGATTCCTGGAAATCGCCTCGCCCATGAGCGGTGCGATCGAAAGAACCTTGATCTTGCCGCCCTCCAGGGAATGGACGGGGATCGAGTCCGTCAAAATCATCTCCTCGAGCGCCGACTTCTCGACGAGATCGCGCGCCGCGCCGGAGAGGACGCCGTGCACGCAGGCCGCGTAGACCTTGAGCGCGCCCTGCTCGCGGATCTTCTGGGCGACCTTGGTGAGCGTGCCGCCCGTGTCCACCATGTCGTCGACGATAAGGGCGTTCTTGCCCGCCACGTCGCCGATGATGTTGTAGACCGAGGCCTCGTTGGGCCGCGGGCGCCGCTTGTCGATGATGACCAGGTCCACGCCCAGGCGCTTGGCGAAGGCCCGCGCGCGCTCCACCCCGCCCACGTCGGGCGACACGACGACGATGTTCTTGAGCCCCTTGTTGCGGATATAGTCGAGAACGATCGGAGCGGCGTAGAGATGGTCGACGGGAATGTCGAAGAAGCCCTGGATCTGCGCCGCGTGAAGGTCCATCGTGATGACGCGGTTGGCGCCGGAGGTCGTCATCAGGTTGGCGACGAGCTTGGAGGAGATCGGCACGCGCGGAGAGGTCTTGCGGTCGGCGCGGGCATAGCCGAAGTACGGGACGACGGCCGTGATGCGCCCGGCCGAGGCGCGCCGCAGGGCGTCGATCATGACGAGGAGTTCCATGAGGTTCTCGTTGACCGGGCGGCAGGTGGGCTGCACGACGTAGCAGTCGCAGCCGCGAACGTTCTCGTCGATCTGCACGTTGATCTCGCCGTCGGCGAAGCGCCCGACGTGCGATTCGCCGCAGGGCACGCCGAGATAGCGGCAGATGTCCTCGGCCAAGGGCCGGTTGGCGTTTCCGGAAAAGATCTTCAAGTGCTGGAACAGCTTCACGCCGTCAACGAACCGGGTCTCTTCCTTGGTCTTCGTCGGTGGCATGCTCCTTCGCTCCAAGACGGCCTTGGCCATTACTGCTTGATCACCTGCCGGGCGCGGGCGATCGCCAGCGCCTCATCAGGGACATCCTCGGTGACGGTCGAGCCCGCCGCGATCTTGGCCCCGCGGCCGATCTTGACGGGCGCGATGAGATTGACGTTCGAGCCGACGAAGGCCTTGGCGGAGATGGTCGTCTTGTGCTTGGCCTTGCCGTCGTAGTTGCAGGTGATGGTGCCGGCGCCGATGTTGACGTCCTCGTGGATCTCGCAGTCGCCGATGTAGCTGAGATGATTGACCTTGCTGCCGAAGCCTATGCGCGAGGCCTTGACCTCGGTGAAGTTGCCGACCTTGGCGCGCGGGCCGATGACCGACTCGGGGCGGATGTTCGAGAACGGGCCGATCTCGCTCTTTTCGAGGACGCGGCACGTGTCGAGATAGGACATCCGCACCACGCACTCGTTGCCGATCTGGGCCTCGTAGATGTGGGTGTAAGGTCCGATGCGGCACATCTTGCCGATCTTGGTCTTGCCGCGCAGGATGGTGCCCGGGTAGATGACGCTGTCCTGCCCGATCTCCACGTCGGCGTCGATGTGCGTGGAGTTGGGGTCGACGACGGTCACGCCGGAGAGCATCAAGCGCTCGAGCAGGCGCCGGTTCATGATGCGCTCGGCCGTCGAGAGCTGGATGCGGCTGTTGACGCCGAGGACCTCTTCAGGCACTTGGCTGACGTAGGCGTTGACCTTTCCGCCGCGGGCGCGGATGAGCTCGAGCACGTCGGTGAGGAAGTGCTCCTTCTTCGGGCCCTTGGCGCCGATCTCCTTGAGGCCGCTCATGAGGGCCTCTACCTCGAAGCAATAGGCGCCGGAGTTGATCTCGTTGATGGCCAGCTCCTTGGCGGTGCCGACCGATTCCTCGACGATGCGCTGCACCTCGCCCAGCGGCGAGCGCACGATGCGCCCGTAGCCCTTGGGATTGGCCAAGCGGGCGGTGAGCAGGGTCACCTGACCCTTCTGCTCCTCGTGGCTCTGGAAGAGGCCGTAGATGCTCTCGTAGGTCAAAAGCGGCGTGTCGCCGCAGAGCACCACGACGGTCTTGAACTTCTTCAAGAAGGGCATGGCCTCGAGCACGGCGTTGCCGCTGCCCAGGGCCTTCTTCTGCAGGATGAAGCTGATCGGGCGGGCGATCTGGCAGTCCTTGGCCAGCCCTTGGACGGAGGTCTTGACGCGCTCGGCCTCGTAGCCGACGACGACGCCGATGGCCAGGGGCTTGACGGCGTTGGCCAGGCGCAGCGTGTAGAAGATCATCGGCCGGCCGCCGACGTGGTGCAGGACCTTCGGGATGGAGGACTCCATCCGCGTGCCCTCGCCGGCCGCCAGGATGAGAACGCCCAGGGACTTCTGCGCCTTATGGTTGTTGGAATGGATCATGATTTTATCGCCTTGATGCGCCGGCAAATGGTTCCCGGGCCTGGACTCGAACCAGGAATAGCGGATTCAAAGTCCGCTGTGTTACCATTACACCACCCGGGAGTCAGACGACGAAGCGTTGCTGCCGGCGTTCTTCGCGACCTCCCTTTCGTAACAGGCCAGGACCTGGTCCTCCAGGACTTTCCGAAATTCCATGTTGATCGGATGAGCGATGTCCTTGTACGTGCCGTCCTCGAGCTTGCGCGAGGGCATGCAGAGAATGAGGCCCTTGTTCCCGGAGATGATTTTCATATTGCGGACGACAAAGCAGTTGTCGAAGGTGACCGTGGCGAAGGCCTTCAGCTTGTCCTCATTGCGCAAATGGACTCGGATCTCGGTGATCTCCATGTTGTCGTACGCGATGTCTTGCGATCAGCCCTGGATGCTCGTCAGAAAGACTTTCCAAGGGTAAGCTTGAAGGCGCCTGAGGCACGCTTCGCCCTCCTTGTGGGAGGGCACAAATCCAAAGACGGAGGAGCCCGAACCCGACATCCTGACGCCCGCGGCGCCCGATTTTTCCAGGATCCGCCGGGCCTGCTCCACCGTGGCCAGTTCCGGCAGCCGGGCCTGCTCCAAACGATTGAAAAGCAGGCCCTGCCACTCCTCGATGGGCCTGCCTTTCCTTAAACCGAGGAGCAGTTTATCAAGCTCGGACAACCTTGTCAACACGTCGGTCCGGGCCGGCTTTTCGAGGTGCGCGTAGGCCTGCGCCGTCGACACGTGGAGATTGGGATAGACCAAGACCATGTAAGGCAAGGACTTGCCCAACGGCACGGGCGAGAGGCGGTCTCCCACCCCCCGGCCCAGGCAGACAGCGGAGGGATGCAGGAAAAACGGGACGTCCGCGCCGAGGCCGGCGGCGATCTTGCGCAGGCGGCCTTTTTCCTTGGCCCCGAGCTCGATCTTGAAGAGGCGCGCAAGCCCCAGGAGGGTCCCCGCCGCGTCGGAGGAGCCTCCGCCGAGGCCCGCGCCGATCGGGATGCGCTTGGTCAAGACGAGCTTGACCCCGGTCCCCACGCCGAAAGCCCGGTAAAACGCCCGCGCGGCGCGCAGGACGAGATTGTCGTCGCCGGCGGCCAGCTCGGGCCCGTCCGGATCGGTCTCTATCTCGAGCTCCGGGCGGCCGGAATTGGTGATCTGCAGGTCCAGGACGTCGTAGAGATTGAGCTTGGCGAAGATCGTCGCCAGCGTGTGATAGCCGTCGGCGCGGCGGCCCGTGACATCCAAGAACAAGTTGACCTTGGCCGGGCACTGGACCTTCACGGCGTCACTTCCCCACGGGGATCGGCACGGTCTCGGGCGCCAGATCGATCTTGACGTCCGTGAAATCGAGGGCGAACCGGAAGCCGCTTCCCGCGACGGTGATCGTCTTGGGCACGAAGCGCCCCTCGTCGCGCCCGAAGTCGCCGAGCTCGAGCGCCTTGACCGGGCCGGCCGGCGGGCGAAGCCGCCAAGCCAGGGTCTCCGAGTCGTTGAGCTCAAGCGTCCAGCCGCCGGCGTTCACCAGCCCCCGCCGGCGCCAGAAGGTGCGCCGGAAGCGCGCGGGGCTCAGGGCGAAGACGCGGCCGGAAAGATATTCGGAGATGGCCGACAAGGAAGCCGCGCCCGCGGCGTAGGCGTTTTGCGGCGGCACGCCGGGGATGCGGATCGGGGGCGAGGAGAACTTCCCGTTTTCCAGCTTCATGGTCAGCAGCGGGGTGTAAAAGGGCCCGAGCAAATCGATGGAAAGCCGGTCCGGAGCCTTGAAATGGACCATCGCGTCGTAGGAAAAGGCATGGCCGAGCACGGAGCCGCTGAGCTTGCACAACCCGTCGAGCTTGCGCAGGGCGTTTTGGCTGTAGGAGAGGTAGTCCTGGTAGAGCTGCCCCGTCTGCGCCGAGCCCAAGCGGCGCTCCTCGCGCCGGGCTTTCTTGCCGGCGTCCGTCGCGTCCTGGGCCAGCGCCTGCGAGCGCATCCACGCCAGCCACGCCTCGCGGCGATTCCCGGCGGCCGACTCCGCGTCGCCGACGTGCTCCCAGACCGTGTCGTCGTTGGGCATGAGCCTGAGCGCGGCCAGCAGCTCGGAGACCGCCGCCGTCGAGCGGCCCTCCTTGTAGTCGACCCAGCCGAGCGAATCGCGATAGGCGCCGTTTTGCGGATCGAGATCGACCGCCTTCCGGATGAGCTGCGCGGCCTCGGCAAGCTTGAGGCCGCGGTCGGCCAGCGAATAGCCCAGGTAGTTCAAGACGGCGGCGTCGTCGGGCGTGTCGGCCAACAGCGCCCGGAACTGCCGCTCGGCCTCGTCCATCTTGTCGAGCTTCTCCAATATTACGCCGAGTTGGAACCGGGCCTCGCGATAATCGGGCTTGACGGCGACGACGCGGCGCAGCAGCTTGAGGGCCTTGTCGTCCTGCTTCATGTCGTCGTAGCCGAGCGCGAGGAAATAGGAGACTTGGTCGTTGTTGGGCCAGCGGGCGTGAGCCCGCTCCAGGACCTGGACCGCGTCAGGCAGCCGGCCGGCCTGCGTCAGATAGTAGCTCAAGCGCAGGTTCAGGGCGGGCTCCTCGGGCAGCGCGGCGCTGGCTTCGAGATACGCCGCCGCCGCGGCGAAATCGCCGTCTTTCTCGGCGATGGCCGCCAGCCAATGATTGGCCGAGGGATCGGAGCCCTGCACGCGCTTGGCCTGCGAAAAGGCCGCCTTGGCCGCGGCCTCGTCGTCTTGCTCCAGGTCGGTCTCGCCGATGTGGTCGAGCAGCGCGACGTTGTCGGGCTCCAGGTTGGCGATCTCGAGGTATTCCTTGAGGGCGGCCTGCGTGTCGTGATCAACCTCGTAGGACTGGGCCAGCGCGTAGCGGGCGGGCAGCGAGGACTCGTCGGGCTCGATGTCGATGGACTGCCGCAGCTGCTTGCGCGCGCCCGCCGCGTCGCCCTCCTGCAGGTCGATTTTCGCGATCTGGAAGCGAGCCTCGGCCGCGTGATCCGGATCGCGCTCGATGAACCGCTCGAGCAGCTTCTTGGCCTTGGCCGGCTCGTCGCCGCTCATGAGAGCGCTCAGCGACAGCGCCGATTCGACGGAATCGGGATCCAGCTTGAGGGCCCTCTGGAACGCCTCTTCGGCCTTTTCCGCGTCGCCGCGAGCCCACAGCACGCGGCCCAGGAGAATCTCGCCGTCGGGGTCCCCGGGCTCGGCTTTCTCCACGGCCTCGGCCCAGTCGAGGGCCTTGTCGGCGCTGCCCAGCTCCAGAGCCGCCTCCGCCGCTTGCCGAGCCAGATAGATCGAGCCGGGGTCGCGCTTGAGAGCGTCTTCGTATTGCGCCAAAGCCTGGGGAAGCGCGCCCGCGTTCTCGTAGAGGACGCCGCGCACGTAGTGCAGCTGCGCCGGCTTGGAGGGCGCGGCGCCTTCGGCCGCCGGCGCCGCGGACGCCGCGCAGAGGCAGGCAAGCAAAAGCCAAATCGTCGGTTCTCTGTTCATAGGCTGAGGTCCATCAGGACGGCGTCGGCGCCGTCATTATAAAACTTTGCCCGACGGCCCACAACGCGGAAGCCCAGGCGCCGGTAAAGCCCCAGCGCCGGCTCATTGCGCGCGCTGGCTTCGAGCGTGGCCTTGACGCAGCGGGCGGCCCGGGCCCGGACCGAGAGCTCCGAAAACAGCGCGCGGCCGACGCCGCGCCTGCGGCAAGCCGGGTCCACGGCCACGTCGAGAATCTGCGCTTCCTCGCCCACGATCCAAAGCACGGCATAACCCGCCACGCGGCCGCCGCGCTCGGCGACGATGAAGAGGGAGTTGACGCTGCGAAGCTCCTCTTCGAACTGGCGCGGCGTCCATCCGGCCGCCGCCGGGCAGCGCGCCGAGATCGCCGCGACGGCGGGCACGTCCTGCGCGCGCGCGGCGCGGATCAGGAAAAGCGCCTCACCGGAGGGCTTCATACCCGGCCGGCTTGAGATAAAGCGGAGCGAAGTCCGGCTTGGCCCTCAGGCGCAGCTGCTCGGCCGCGGGAGCCAACAGATCCTCCGCCGTGGCCTCGCGCTCCACCAGAACGATGTCGCCCAGGCGCTTCTTCTGCGCCTCCCAGCTCTCGGCCGAGACCCAAACCGGCGCGCCGGCCGCCCTGGGAGCCCGGCCGGCTCGCCCGACGCGGAAGATCTGATAGTAGCGCTCGCCCTTCCAGCCGGGTATCGCCGCGCAGACGGTCCCCGGCGCCGCCGCCCAGGCCAGGGCCTCCAGCCTGGAAACCGCCAGCGCCGGCACGCCCAGCGCTCTCGACGCGACGGCCGCGTACGCCATGCCGATGCGGATGCCCGTGAAGCGCCCGGGGCCGCTGGCGGCCGCGACGGCCTGGAGCTGCGCCGGCGCCACGCCGGCTCGGCGCAAAAGCCGCTCGACGACGGGCAGCAATATTTCGTCGTGCGGCCGCGCCGCCTCTCGCGAGACGGCGGTCACCTTGCCCTTCGAGACAACGGCGACGGAAAGGCGCTGCGACGTGGCGTCGACGGCCAGCAGGCAGCAGGAGCCGGTCATCGGCCCGACAACCCCCGCAGCAAGCGGCTCGCGCGGCCGCCGCGCGCCTTGAAGGTCAGCGTCCGGCCGCCGGAGCGCCGGTGGGACAGCCGCGCGTCCAAGCGCTCGGGCGGCAGGTAAGCCTTCGCCGCCTCGGGCCATTCGATGAGGCAGGCGGCCCGGGGATCGCGCAGGAACTCCTCCAGGCCGATGTCGCCGGTGTCCTCCCCGACGCGATAAAGGTCGAGATGGTAGAGCGTCAGCCGCCGCGCGCGGTATTGGCGCGCCAGCCCGAAGGTCGGGCTGACCACGCGGCCGCGAAAGCCCGCGCCCTTGGCCGCGCCCTGTGTGAAGGTGGTCTTTCCGCTGCCCAGATTCCCGTAGAGGCAGACGACGTCGCCGCCGCGCAAAAGCCTGCCCAGCCGCAGCCCCAGCCGCCGCGTCTGCTCCGGCGTCTCCGTATGGAAGGTCATAGCCGCGCGAACGCTCCGGCGAGGTTTTCGATGACGTCCTGGGCCGTCATCGCCCAGGCCGTGCGCGCGCGCTGGGCCAGATCGCCCGCCGCGCCGTGCAGGTGCGCGCCGAGCGCCGCGGCCCCGAAAGCGCAGTCCGCCGGCGCCTGCCCGGAGGCGACGAGCTGCGCCCACAAACCGGCGATCAAGCCCGTCAGGACGTCGCCGGTCCCGCCCTTGGAGAGGCCCGAGCCGCCCGTGCCGTTGAGCGCCTCCCGGTCCAGGCCGGCGATGATGGTGTCGTGGCCCTTGAGCAGGGCGATCCCGCCCCATTCTCGCGCCAGTCGGCGGGCGCTTGCGAGCCGGTCGCGCTGCACCTGCGCCGTCGACGAGCCGAGGCAGCGCGCCATCTCGCCTGGATGAGGCGTAAAGACGCAAGGCGCGCCGCGCGAGCGCAGCATCTGCCGCACGCCGGCGCCGTCCTGCGCCGAGAGCACGTTGAGGGCGTCGGCGTCGACGACGGCCGGGACCGCCAAGCTGCTGAGCACATGGATGACGAAGCGGGCGGTGTCGGAATGCCTGGAAAGGCCGGGGCCCACGGCGAGAGCGGCATATTGCCGCTCCTTGTGCGCCTGCTTGAGCGCTTTGACGCCCTCGGGCCGAAGGCAGCCGGCGGCGTTCTCCGGCAGGCCGATCGTCAGGGCCTCGGGCACGCGGCCGGCCACCGCGTCCTGCAGGCCGGAGGGCACGGCCAGCGTGACGAGGCCGGCCCCGCTGCGCAGGGCCGCCCGCGTGGACAAAATCGCCGCGCCTGCCATCCCGCGCGAGCCGGCCACGACGAGGACGTGGCCGAAATGGCCCTTATGGTCTTGCGGCTTGCGCGCGACGAGAGCGGCTCGCAGTTCGGCGCGGGACAGCATCCTCATGAACAGAAGATACAAAATCGCGAAAGGCGCACGCCGCCGCGAGCTCGAGGTCCGTGAGCGCGGACCAGCGGCACCGGGCCGCGCGCAGGATCGCGTCCAGCTCCTGGCGGCCCGAGGCGGCGGAAAGATCAGCGTAGACCCCGGCCGCTCTTCCATCCGGCCGCAGCAGGAGTTCGCCGCCGGCGGACTCGACTTGCGCCGCCAGCGTCTCCGCGTCTCGGGCCTCGAGCCCGCCGGGGCGATAGATCAAAAAAGCGCCCTCTCGCGCCTTGCGGTAGACGAACGCGCGCCCGACAAAGCCGGGGCCCCCTCCGGCGAGCAGCTTCAGGGCGGCGAAGATCCCCGGGATCCAATCCTCATAATGAGCGACGAAGAGCGCCCCTTCCGGCCGCAAGCCTCGCAGACAGGCGCTCAAGCCTTCCAGGGTGAACAGCGAGTGCTTCGTGGACTCGACCTGCGGGCTCAAACGCTGATCGGGCCAGGGCAGCATGATCAGGTCATAGCGCCGCGCCCCTTCCTCCAGGAACTCGCGTCCCTGGCGGCAATAGACGCTGGCCCGGCGATAGAGGGAGCATTTCCGGCCGCTCATTACGGACATGGCGCCGGCGTCGGCCTCGACGCCGTCGATGGCGCCGGCGTGTCGCGCGGCCACGGCGATGTCGAGGCCCCCGCCGACGCCGACGATCAATACCCGCGGGCGCCAAAACAGCGCGAACGGCACCTCTCTCAAGGGCGCGCGGGCGCGCGCGGACGCGACCCGAGCGAGGAGGCGACCGCCGCGCCTCAAATAAAGCCGGCCTCCGACTTTGGCCAGCTCGACGCCCCCGCCGCCGCCCGTCCTCAGCGCCTCACCGCCACCGCCACGGCGTAGCTCTCGCTGTGCGACAAGGACAGCGCGAACCCTCTCGCCGGCCGGCCTTTGACGAGGACCCCGGGCTTGCCGCGCCGATCGCGCGACACCGAGATGTCCTTGAGACTGAGACCGTCGCGGTCGAGCGCCTTCCAGACGGCTTCCTTGGCGGCGAAGCGCACGGCGAAGTGCTGCCACTGCCTCTTCTTGGCCCGGCAATAGGCGATCTCGTCGGCGGTGAAGACCCGGGTCAGGAAGCGCGGCGTGCGGCGCGCCAGGCTCTTGATGCGCCCGATCTCAACGATGTCGAGGCCGATCTCCATGGCCTCACTCCACCGTGACGCTCTTGGCCAGGTTGCGCGGCTGGTCGACGTCGCAGCCGCGCAGGTCGGCGATGTGGTAGGCCAAGAGCTGCAAAGGGATCGTGTTGATCAGGGGCGACAAGAGCTCGGTTGCGGCCGGCAAAGCCAGCTGGTGCTCGACGCCCTTGAGCTTAGGGTCGCCCTCGGTGACCAGGGCGATGACTTCGGCGCCGCGTGCCTTGACCTCCTGGATGCTGCTGACGGTCTTTTCGGCGACGCGCGAGCGCGTGGCGATCGCCACCACGGGCATGTCGGGGTCGATCAAGGCGATCGGCCCGTGCTTGAGCTCGCCCGCCGCGTAGCCCTCGGCGTGGATGTAGGAGATCTCCTTGAGCTTGAGCGCGCCCTCCAGGGCGACGGGAAAATTCACGTAACGGCCGATGAAGAGGAAATGCTCCTTCTTGAAGTAGCGGCGGGCGATCTCCTTGATCTTGGGCTCGAGCTTGAGCGCGGCGCGGATCTGGCCGGGGACCTTGAGCAGCTCGTCGACGAGCTCGCGTGCCTGCGGCTCGCTCATCTTGCCCCGTGCCAGGGCGCAGTGAAGGGAGAAGACCGCCATCGCGGCGAGCTGGCCGATGAAGGCCTTCGTAGACGCGACTCCGAATTCGGGGCCGCAATGGGTGTAAAGATTGAAATCCGCCGCGCGGGTGATGGCCGAGCCGACGGTGTTGCAGATCGCCAGGACCTTGGCGCCCCTCTCCTTGGCCAGGCGCACGGCGGCCAGCGTGTCGGCCGTCTCTCCGGACTGGCTGACGGTCACGACCAAATCCTCTTTGCCGAGCATCGTCTCGCGGTAGCGGAACTCCGACGCCGTCTCGACGTGAACGGGGATGCCGGCGAGCCGCTCCAGCCAATATTTGCCGACGAGACAGGCGTGGTAGGCCGTACCGCAGGCGACCATGTAAATCGAGCGGGCGTCCTTCATGACGTAAGCCGGGAGGCCGGCCTCGCGCTCCAGGGCGTCCTTGAGCGGGAAAAAACGCCCCCGCAGCGTGTCCTCGCAGGCCGAGGGCTGCTCGTAAATTTCCTTGAGCATGAAATGGCGATGCCCCGCCTTCTCCGCCATGGTGCGGTCCCACTGGATCTGGACCGGGGTCTTCTCGAGGCGCTTGCCGGCGAGGTTGAAGTAGGTGCACCGGTCGGCCTTGAGCACGGCCATCTCGCCGTCCTCGAGGAAAACCGCCTTGCGCGTGTGCGCGAGGAAGGCGGGGATATCGGAGGCCAGGAAATTCTCGCCCTGCCCGAGGCCGATGATCAGGGGGGAAGCGGTCTTGGCGGCGATGATGACGCCGGGAGCCTTGCTCCAAAGCACGGCCAGGGCATAGGCGCCGCGCACGTCGCCCAGCGCCAAGCGCGTGGCTTCGAAAAGCAGCGGCTCGTTGAGGTCGGGCATCGGCTGGGGCCGGAGATTCTTGAGCTTTTCTTCGATGAGATGGGCGACGACCTCGGTGTCGGTCTCGGACTCGAAGCGGTGGCCCTTGGCCAGCAGCGCGTCCTTGAGCTCGACGTAGTTCTCGATGATGCCGTTGTGGATGACGACGAGACTCCGGCTGCAGTCGGCGTGCGGGTGGGCGTTCTCCTCCGAAGGCTTGCCGTGCGTGGCCCAGCGCGTGTGACCGAGGGCGACGACGCCCTTGATGGGGTCCTTCTGGATCAGCGACTCGAGGTTGGCGAGCTTTCCCTCGGCCCGGCGGCGTTCGATTTGCCCGTTGACGGCGACGGCCATGCCAGCCGAGTCATAGCCGCGGTATTCCAGCCGCTTGAGCCCCTCCAGCAGCAGCGACGGCGCCTGCCGGTTTCCCGCGTATCCGACGATTCCGCACATATCTTTATCGGTGCCTGGCTTTAACTAATTTAACTTCTTCATGAGTCCGATTCATACAGGGTCCAAAAGTAAGAATAAGTTAAATAAGTTAAAGCCAGGCACCGATACCGGTCAACTGACGAGTTGCCTCATCTCCGCCACGGCGGACTTGAGGCCGACGAAGACGGAGCGGGCGATGATCGAAAAGCCGATGTTCAGGGCGCTGAGGTGGGGGATGCCCGCCACTGGCCGCACGTTGTGATAATCCAGGCCGTGGCCGGCGTGCAGGTTCAGACCCAGCTCGTAGGCCAGATAACCCGCCAGTTCCAGGCGCTCGAGTTCCGCCTTGGCCTTCGCCTTGCCCTTGGCCTCCGAATAGGAGGTGGTGCACAGCTCGACGGTGTCGGCGCCCAGGCCCTTGGCCGCGCGCACGGCGGCGGCCTCCGGGTCGATGAAGAGGCTGACCTCGATGCCGGCCTTCTTGAGGCGCTCGACGCTCTTGGCGATCGACTTCGAGGCTCCGGCGGAGAGGTTCAGCCCCCCTTCCGTCGTCACCTCCTGCCGGCGCTCGGGCACGATGCAGACGCTGCCGGGCTTGCACTTCAAGGCGATGGCGAGCATCTCCGGGATGTCGGCGATCTCGAGATGGGTCTCCCCCTTGAGCTCGCAGAGCTTGGCCAAGTCGGCATCCTGGATGTGGCGTCGGTCCTGACGCAAATGGGTGACGATCATGTCGGCGCCGGCCTGCTTGGCCACCTGCGCCGCGGCGACGGGATCCGGATCGATGTCGTGCCTCGCTTGGCGCAAAGTCGCGATGTGGTCGATGTTGACGCCGAGCTTGACGTTGTTTCCGATCCTCATTTCTTGGCCTCCTGCCTTGTCTCTTCGAGATACGCGGCGGCGATGTCGCGCGCCATTTCCTTGAGCCGCGACTCCCGGGGTCCCTCGATCATGATGCGTAAAAGCGGTTCCGTGCCGGAGTAGCGCACGAAGATGCGGCCGTCCCCGGACAACTCGCGCTGGAAGCCCGCGAGCAGCCGGCCGAATTTCGGAAGCTCCTGGAGCGGAATCTTCCTGCCGACTTCCAGGTTTTGGAGCACCTGCGGAACGGCGTGGAAGCTCTTGCGGTGAGCCGACAGCGGACGGCCCGACTCGCGCAGCGCGGCCAAAGTCTGCAGGGCGGTGAGCATGCCGTCCCCAGTGACGGCGAAGCGGCGGAAAATGATGTGGCCGGAAGCTTCGCCGCCGAGGCTGAGCCCTTCCTTCTCGATGGCCTCGGTGACGTTGCGGTCGCCCACGGGCACGGTCTCGACCGCGATGCCCTGCTCCTTCAGGAACTTGAGCAGCCCGAAGTTGGACATGACGGTCAGGACGACCTTGTCGCCGTTGAGAAGAGCCAGCTTTCTCAGCCGCAGCGCGTTGAGGCAGATGATGGCGTCGCCGTCCATCAACGCCCCTCTTTCGTCCGAAAAGATCGCCCGGTCGGCGTCGCCGTCGAAACAAACGCCGCAATCCGCCTTTTTGCGCACCACCATCTTGCGCATCGCCGAGGGAAACAGGGCGCCGCAGGAGGCGTTGATGTTGCGGCCGTCGGGAGAGCAGCTCATCGCCGCCACCTCGGCGCCCAGGCCGCGCAGCAGCCGAGGAGCGATGTCGGAGGAGGCGCCGTTGGCGCAGTCGACGACGACGCGCATGCCCGAGAGATCGAGAGTCGCGGGAAACGTGCTGCGCAAGAATTGCACGTAGCGCTCGACGCTGGCGGCCCCGTCCTCGACGCGGGGGGCGGCAAGCGCCGCGCCGTCGGCCTTGGGACGGCGCCCGCGCCGCAGATCCCGTTCGATGGCGTCCTCGGTGGCCGGGTCCATCTTGAAGCCGCCGCCGTCGAAGAATTTGATCCCGTTGAACTCCGCCGGATTGTGGCTGGCCGAGATGACGACGCCGCAAAGCGCGCCCATCCGGGGCGTGAGATAGGAGATCGACGGCGTGGGCGTGACGCCGAGGTCGACGACGCGCACCCCGGAGTCGCGAAAGCCCGCCACCAGGCTCTTGGCGATCGCGGGCCCGGAGCCGCGGGTGTCGCGAGCCATGAGCGCGAACGGCCCCGCTCCGTTGCCCGAGGCCGGCGCGCGCGCTCGAAGGAGAGCGGCGGCTATGGCGGCGATCTCGCGGATGGTGCCGGGCAGCAGCGGCTCGCGCCCGGGGATGCCGCGCACGCCGTCGGTGCCGAAGAGCCTCTCGCTCACCTAACGCGCCTCCGAGATCGCCGCGATGACGTCCAGCGCCCGCCGAGTGGCGCGCACGTCGTGCGCGCGCACGATGGCGGCGCCGCGCAGCGCCGCCCAGCAAGCGACGGCCAGGGAGCCTTCCAGACGATCTTGCGGCCCGGCGCCGCCGGCCAGGCGGCCCAGGAAGGCCTTGCGCGAGGCGCCGACGAGCACGGGGCCGAGGTGCGTCAATGCCTCCAGGCGCTTGAGCAGCGACAAGTTGTGGCCTTCCTCGAGGTCCTTGCCGAAGCCCAGCCCGGGATCATAGATGAGGCGGCCGGGATCGCCGCCCGCGCGCGCGAAAGCGTCGCGACGCTCCTTCAGGAAACGCACCACCTCCCCCGCCACGTCGCCGTAGCGCGGGCTCTCCTGCATGGTCTTGGGGCTTTCGCCGCCCATGTGCATGAGCACGACGGCTTCGAAATCGAGGGAAACGCGCAGCATCTGCGGGTCGGCGCGCAGCGCGGTCACGTCGTTGAGGACCCTGGCACCCGCGGCGCGGGCCAGGCGCGCGACCTCGGCCTTGTCGGTGTCAATCGAAACCGGCACGCCGGCGCGCGCGGCCAGCGCCTCGACGACGGGGATCGCCCGCCGCAGTTCCTCGCCGAGCGCGACCGGGTCGGAGCCCGGACGCGTCGACTGGCCTCCGATGTCGAGCAGGTCCGCGCCTTGCTCGACGAGAGCAAGGCCGCGGGCGACGGCCGACTCGGCGTCGGGGGTGCGGCTTCCGGGATAAAAGGAGTCCGGCGTGACGTTGACCACGCCCATGATCAGCGGGCGTCGCTTGGTGTCAGGCCTTGAATTGTTTTCCTTTTTGCCCGGCAAAACGGAAAACAATTCAAGGCCTGACACCGCGGCTTTGGTCATCGGCCTAGGCGAGCCCCGCCTGCAGGATCGCGTCGATGTCGTCGCCGTTCAAGACCTCTCGGTCGAACAGCTTGGACGCCAGGTCGTCGAGGATCTTCTTGTGCTTGGCCAGGATCTCCTTGGCCTTGGTCTGGGCCTCGGTGACGATGCGCTTGACCTCCTCGTCGATGAGCTGGGCCGTGCGCTCGGAATAGGCGCTTTGCTGGCCCAAATCCCGTCCGAGGAAGATTTCCTGCTCGGGCTTCTTGAGCGAAAGCGGGCCGACCTTTTCGCTCATGCCGAACTCGGTGACCATCCTCGTGGCGTAGGCCGACGCCTTGGACAGGTCGTCGGCCGCGCCGGTCGTGATCTCGTTGAAGACCAGCTCTTCGGCGCAGCGCCCCCCCAAAAGGACCGCCAGTCGGTTGAGGATCTCGCTGCGCGAGGTCAGATACTTGTCCTCCGTCGGCAGCTGGAGCGTGTAGCCCAGGGCGTGCCCCCGGGAGACGATCGAGACCTTATGAACGGGATCGGTGTTGGGCAGGAGCTTGGCGACGAGCGTGTGGCCGGACTCGTGATAGGCGACGACGCGCTTCTCCGTCTCCGACATCAAGCTCGATTTTTTCTGCGGGCCCGCCATCACGCGCTCGATGGCCTCCTCGAGGTCGGCCATTTCGACTTGAGTCTTGTTGCGCCGAGCGGCGAGCAGCGCGGCCTCGTTGACGACGTTGGCCAGGTCCGCGCCGGAAAAACCCGGCGTGCGGCGCGCGATGACGGCCAAGTCCACGCTGTCGGCCATCTTCACGCTGCGGGAGTGGACCTTCAGGATCTCCTCGCGGCCCTTGAGATGCGGGACCGGGACCTGGATCTGGCGGTCGAAGCGGCCCGGCCGAAGCAGCGCCGGATCGATGACGTCGGGGCGGTTGGTGGCGGCGACCAGGACGATGCCCTGGTTCTGCTCGAAGCCGTCGAGCTCGATGAGCAGCTGGTTCAAGGTCTGCTCGCGCTCGTCGTGGCCGCCGCCGATGCCGGCGAAGCGGTGCCGGCCCACGGCGTCGAGCTCGTCGATGAAGATAACGGCCGGAGCCGACTTCTTGGCCTGGTCGAAAAGGTCGCGCACGCGCGAGGCGCCGACGCCGACGAACATCTCGACGAACTCGGAAGCCGAGGCGGAGAAGAAGGGCACGCCGGCCTCGCCGGCCACGGCGCGGGCGAGCAAGGTCTTGCCGGTGCCGGGCTGGCCGAAAAGGAGCACGCCGCGCGGCATCTTGCCGCCGAGCTTGGTGAAGCGCTCGGGGCTCTTGAGGAACTCGACGATCTCCTGCAGTTCCTCCTTGGACTCGTCGCAGCCGGCGACGTCGGCGAAGGTGGTCTTCTTCTTGTTCTTATCGTCGACCATCTTGGCGCGGCTGCGTCCGAAGGAAAGGGCCTGCTTGCCGCCCACGTTGACCTGGCGGATCACGAAGAGCCACCACAGCACGAAGAACAGGAGGATCCAGCCTATATTGACGACCAGCCCCGTCAGCCAGCTGCGGTCAGGCTCGCCTTGGAAGTTCTGGACGTGATAGTTCTCGAGGTCCTGCACGAGATTGGCGTCGGGCAGCGGCAGGGTGCGGAAGTGCTCGACTTTGCCGCTGTCCTCCTTGAGCTCACCCTGGATGAGGTCGGGGCGAACCTTGACGTCCATGACCTTGCCCGCGCGCAGTTGCGCCTTGAACGCGGAATAGGGAATCTCCGTCTCGGGGGTCGGCGCCTTGATGCTCTGGAACAGGATGATCAACAGGAAGATGGCCAGGGCCCAGATGCCGAGTTGCTTGATGTTCTTGTTTTCCACTTAGCTCGCTTGCTTTTCTTTTTTCAGTATCCCGACGTACGGGAGATTGCGATACAGCTCGTTATAGTCCAGCCCGAATCCCACGACAAACTCGTTGGGGATCGAGAACCCCACGTATTTGGCGCGGACCTGCGCCTTGCGGCAGTCCGGCTTGTCGAGAAGCGCGCAGACCTCGACGCTGCGCGGATTGCGCGACCGGAGATTGTCGAGCAGATAATGCAGCGTCAATCCCGTGTCGACGACGTCCTCGACGATCAAAAGATCCTTGCCCTCGGCGCTCTCGCGCAGATCGAGGTTGAGCCGCACGACCCCCGTCGACGACACGCCGTCGTACGACGACACGGCCATGAAGTCGATGGTGCATTCCGCCGCGATCGACCTCATGAGGTCGCCCATGAAGACGATGCTCCCCTTGAGGATGCCGACCAAGGTGAGCTTGCGCCCGGCGTAATCTTGCGAGATCTGCCGCCCCAATTCCTTAATACGAGCCTTGATGGCGGATTCATCCAGGAGAACGCGCTCGATATCCGGATGGACGGACGACGGAACGGACCTCGCTGGCATGAATGTTCTTTATAGAATAGCGTTTCCGAACGGGGCGAATCAAGGCCGCCGGCTGGCGGAGCGCCCCTGGCGCGAAAATAGTTCGCGTATTACACTGGGGCCATGCAGCTTGCTCCCGACAAAGCCCCTCACGCCCTTTCCATCCTCATCATCGACGACGAAGACTTCAACCGGGCGAACATCGCCTCCCGGCTCAAGGACGTCTCCGGCTGGAGCCTCAAGATCGACACCGCCGCCACCGGCACCGACGCCCTGGAACGACTCAAGGGTCCTCCTTACGATCTGATCTTTCTCGACAACCGGCTGCCCGACGTCACCGGCCTCGAGATCCTCGATCGCATCCGTCAGCTCCATCCCAAATCCGCCGTGCTGATGATGACGTCGGCCGGCAATGAGCAGTTGGCCGTGGCGGCCATGAAAAAGGGCGCCATGGACTACATGACGCAGCAGACGCTCTCGCAGCTCGATTTCGCCCACCTTTTCCGCAGGGTCATCGAGATGCGCTACCTGGTCGACCAGAACATGGAGCTGCGGCAGGTCAACCAGATGAAGACGGAGTTCATCGCCAACGTCTCCCACGAACTGCGCACGCCGCTGGCGGTGATCATGGGCTACGCGCAGACGCTCAAGAGCGGCAACCTCGGCCCCTTGACCGACGGGCAGGTCAAGGCGATCGACTCGATCCTGAGCCGCTCGCACGGCCTGCTCGAGACCCTCAACCAGATCCTGCGCGTGCGCGACTCCCATGAGGGCAAGCAGCAGGTCGTCCTCAAGCCGCTGGAGCTGCGCGCCTTCCTGTCGGAAGCGGCCAAGGCGACGAAGGAGATGACGCGCAAGGACATAAGCCTCGAGTGCCGCACCCCCGCCGGCGAGGTCTGGGTCAAGGCCGACCGCGGCCAGCTCTCCGAGGTGCTCGACAACGTGCTGTCCAACGCGGGCAAGTTCGGCACCGAAAGGTCGATCGTCCGACTCGCGCTCGACGCGCGAGACGGCAGCGCCGTGCTGAGCGTGCGCGACCAGGGCGCGGGCATCCCGCCGGAAATGCTGCCGAAGGTCTTCGAGACCTTCGGCGCCGCCGGCAAGGGCCCCACCCGCGAGCACGCCGGCCTGGGCCTCGGCCTCGCCCTCTCGCGACAGATCGTCGAGCAGCACGGCGGCCGCATCTGGCTGGAGTCGACCGAGGGCCAGGGCACGACCGTTTTCGTGTCGATCCCGCTTTCGACCAAGGACGCTCCGGGCAAGGTCGTCGAAGCCCCCGTCCAGATAGAGAAGCAGCGCATCCTGATCGTTGAGGACAACCCCGACATCATCGACATCCTGGAGCTGTTCCTTTCGACGATCAGCAAGAACTTGGAGGTGGTCACGGCGCATTCGGGCTTCGAGGCTCTCGACGCCATCAAGAATCAGCTGCCGCACCTCATGATCCTCGACGTCATGATGCCGGGCATGAACGGCTTCGAGGTCATCGAGCGCCTGCGCAAGGCCCCGGATACCGCGCGCATCCCGATCCTGGTGCTGACCGGCTATTCGGAGGCCGTGTCGCGCGCCAGGGCGGCGGGAGCGCAGGACGTGCTGCTCAAGCCCTTCGACAAAGCCGTCTTCACCGAAAAGCTCATGAAGCTGCTCAAGACCTCGCCCGCCTCTTGAGCGCCCGCCCCGCAAACTGATAACTATGGGTGTCAGACGTTGACTTGTTGACTTGCTTCGCAAGTCAACAAGTCAACGTCTGACACCCGGAGGAGTCTATCAAGCAGAAGGTCCTAGTCCTTTGCGGAGGCAAGTCGGCCGAACAGGAAGTTTCGCTGGTCTCGGCCAAGACCGTCCTCGACAACCTCGACCGCTCGCGCTACGCGGCCGCGGCGGCGTTTCTCGACGCGCAAGGCCGCTGGCTGGCGATCGATCCTGCGCTCTTGCCCGCGCGCGTCGGGCGAAACGCCGCGCGTCTCGCCAGGAACGGCCGGCCGCTTCGCGACGTCGCGCCGGACACCGTCGTCATCCCCATGGTCCACGGCTCGCTCGGCGAGGACGGCTGCCTGCAGGGTGCGCTGGAGGTGCGCGGCATGCCCTACGTCGGCTGCGGCGTCCTCGGCTCCTCCGTCGGCATGGATAAGGAGATCACGAAGATCCTCGCCGCCAACGCCGGCCTGCCGCAACTGCCCTACGCCGTCGTGCGTCCCGGCGACGACGCCTCCGAGCTCGTCCGCCGCCTCGGGCTTCCGTTGTTCGTCAAGCCGGCGCGCTTGGGCTCGTCGGTCGGCGTCTCCAAGGTCAAGCGCGCCTCGGAGCTGTCCTTGGCGCTGCGCGCGGCCTTCCGCTACGACGACAAGGCCGTCGTCGAAAAGGGCATCGGCGCCCGAGAGATCGAGTGCGCCGTCCTCGGCGACCCGTGGGCCAAGCCCTCCGACCCCCTGAGCCTGAAGGCCTCGATCTTCGGCGAGATCGCCCCCAACGCCGAGTTCTACACCTACGAATCCAAATATCTCGATCCGAACGGCGCCAAACTCATCGTCCCGGCTCCGATCGGCAAGCCCCTGCAGCGGCGCCTGAGCGCGCTCGCCCTTTCGGCCTTCCGGGCCCTCGACGGCTACGGCATGGCCCGCGTGGATTTTCTCATCGACCGCCGCAGCGGCCGCCCCTACTTCAACGAGATGAACACGCTGCCGGGATTCACCTCCGGCAGCATGTATCCCTTGCTGTGGCGCGACTCCGGCCTGCCGACCAAGGAGCTCCTCGACCGCCTCATCGCGCTGGCGCTGCGCCGCCATCGCGCGCGCGCCGGTCTCAAGACCGCGCCATGACCGGCGCGGGGCTGGGCCGGGCGCGAACTTCCGGGCTTCTCGTCCGTATTATAAAGAGAGCCTTACCGTGAGCCGCGAAAAGCCGTCCTCCGACGGGTCGCCCGTCTCCGAGGCCTTTTCGGAGCTCATCCGGCAGTGCGGGGAGAAGGCCTACAATTTGGCGTATCGTCTGTCGGGCAACGAGCCGGACGCGCGGGATCTGGTCCAGGAAGCCTTCGTGAGGGCTTATGCCCATTTCGAGACGTACGACGAGAAAAGGCCGTTCGAGACGTGGCTCTTTCGGATCCTCCATAACATCTATTTGGATGGAGTCCGACGCTACGCGCACGGCCATACCGTTTCGCTGGATGCGCCTTCGCCGGTCGAGGATTCGGCTTGGGAGGAAATCCTCACCGGGGAAGATCCGGAGCCGGCGGCGGGCATGATGAGGGAAGAGACCGCCGGGCTGGTGCAGAAGGCCCTCAACGCGATCCCCGTCCATTACCGGACGGCGATCGCCCTGTGCGACATCGAAGGGCTGTCATACGAGGAGATCGGCAAGATCATGTCTTGCCCCGTCGGGACGGTGCGCTCGCGCGTGCATCAGGGGCGAGTCCTGCTGCGCCGGGCGTTCGAGGATTTGGAAAAGGGAGGCCGGCTGCAATGAATCACGAGGAAGCGCTGCTTTCCGCTTACCTCGACGACGAGCTCTCCGTTCAGGAGAAGGCTCGCGTCGACGCGCATCTGGGCGTCTGCCCGGACTGCCGCCGGGAGCTCGAAGGGCTGGGCAAGGCCAAGAAGCGCTTGGCCGGCGCGGGCCGCCGCGCCATGCCGCCGGACCTCATCGCCGACATCGAGAGCCGCTTGGTCAAGCCGTGGCGCGCCCGGTGGTTTCCCGTGCTCGGCCGCCCGCAGGTCCTCATCCCGGCCGGCATGCTCGCGGCCGCGGGCCTCATCGTCGGCCTGTGGATGGGCCTGACCAGCCGAGAGCCCGACCAATACGTGCCTTTGGAGCCGCTGCTCGCCGCGCACGCGCGCTACGAGGCGGAGTCCCTCGTGCCGGAAGACAACATGGTGGCCGACAGCTACTCTCTCCACGTGGCCAATGCGGACGGCGGGGATTCGCAGCAGTAAGGCGGCGGCGATGCTGGCGGCGGCGCTGCTTGCCGCCGCGCCGGCGCTCGCTTCCCGGCCTCCCAAGGCCGAGGAACTGCTCGGCTGGGTGCTCGATCAGCCCGACATCGGCTACGAGGGCCGCACGATGATCACGGAGTGGTTCGGCAAGCAGGCGCGCGCCGAGGAAGTGGAGGTCTACCACGCCTCCGGCAACCGCGTCCGCCGAGAGTTCCTGGCCCCGGACGGCCGGGTGCGCCGGGTGATCGTCACCGACGGCGATCGCGAGCAGGTCTACCTTCCGCGCGCCCACAAGATCTTCGCCGGCGACGCCGCGCGCGTCTACGAGAAGGTCATGCCCTCCGACCAGGAGCGCCAGCTTTTGTTGGCCAATTACGACCTGATCGCCGGCGGCCCGAAAAGCATCGCCGGCCGCGCCTGCTGGACCCTGGAGTTCAAGCCCAAGTTTCCGGGCAAGCCCTCGCAAAAGCTCTGGATCGACCAGCGCACACGCACCATCCTCGAGAACAAGCGCTTCCTTCCGGGCGGCGCTTTCGCCGCCATGTCGCGTTTCGTCGATTTCGAGCCTCGCCGAAGGCTCGACGACTCCCTCTTCGAGCTCTCCGATTCCTCGGCCACGGTCCTGCATCCCAAGAACCTGGAGCCGCAGTTCCTCTCCCTCGACGAGCTCGCCAAGGCGACGGGACGCAAGGCGAACCTGCCCGACAGCCTTCCCGGAGGCTTCCAGTTCGAGAGCGCCGACTACATGAAAGTGGGGCGCAACGTGGTGCGCCAGGCGCGCTACACCGACGGGCTGGCCATCGTCTCGATCTTCGTCACCGACAAGCCCGTGCGTCTGCCCAAGCAGGGCACGACGGTGGTCTACAACACCTCCGGGCCCACCGAACTGCGCCTCTCCGCCTCCGGCAAGGTCCTCAACTGGCGCCGCGGCCGGGAAAGCTACACCGCGGTGAGCGACGTCTCGCGCCGGCTCCTGCTCGCCATCTCGGCGAGCCTGAAGTAAGGCCGGGTGTTGTGGTGTCAGGCCTTGAATTGTTTTCCTTTTCGTCTGCGAAAAGGAAAACAAGTCAAGGCCTGACACCATGCTAGACGGATTCATCATCGCCGCGTATTTGCTCATCGTCGTCGGCGCCGGGCTTTGGGGCTCGCGGCGGCGCAAGGGGGGCGTCGCCGATTACGTGCTGGCCAGCCGCTCGCTGACCCTGCCCCTCTTCGTCGCGACGCTCGTGCCCTCCTTCTACGGAGGAGTGCTCGGCATCGGCGAATTCACGTGGCGGCATGGGATCTCCAACTGGTTTCTGATGGCGCTGCCGTACTACGTGTTCGCCGCGGCCTACGCGCTCTTTTTGGCCGGCCGCGTCCGCCTGGAACCCGGCATGACCATCCCCGACCACTTCGAGCGCGCCTACGGCCGTCCGGCGGCGCTGCTGGCCGCCTGCCTGGTGTTCCTCATCTCCTCGCCCGCCGACGAGTTCCTGATGATCGGCGTCCTGCTCTCGTTCTTCACCGGGATGAGCCTGCCGCTGGCGATGGCTTTGGGGGGCGCGGCCGCCTTGATCCTGCTCTTGCGCGCGGGCCTGCGCTCCGACGTCTGGGCCAACGTCGTCCAATTCCTGTTCATGTTCGCCGGCTTCGCCGTGATCCTCCCCTCGGCCGCCGCCAAGATCGCGCCGCCCGGCCGGCTCCTCTCGCTTCTGCCGCCGTCCCACCGCTCGCTGACGGGAGGGCTCTCTCCCCTGCGTGCCGCCGGCTGGTGGCTCATCGCCGTCTGGACGATCGTCGACCCGATCTTCCATCAGCGCACGGCCGCCGCGTCCTCGCCCCGGACGGCCCGCAACGGCATACTCCTCTGCGTGGGCTGCTGGGCGCTCTTCGACCTGATGTCGACCGCCGCCGGCCTCTACGCCCGCGCGGCCCTGCCGAACTTGGCGCGGCCGCTCTTCGCCTTCCCAAAACTCGCCGACCTCCTCCTTCCCGCCGGAGTCAGAGGGCTCTTTTTCGCCGCGCTGTTCTCGTCGATCCTGGCCGGGCTCCAGGGGCGGACGCTGCAGGCTTCCATCGCCCTCGGCAAGGACGGCTTGGGGCGCTGGCTGTCGGCGCCGGACGCGCGCCAGGAATCCTTCGCCCGCTGGGCGCTCGTATTCTCCGCGCTTCTCGGCTACGCGCTCGCGCTGATGATCCCTTCCGTCGTCGGGCTTTGGTACGACATCGGCAGCGCCGTGATCCCGGGGCTGCTTTTGCCGCTGCTCGGGGTCTACTTCCCGCGCTTTCGCCCCGCGCCGAAGGCGGCGCTCGCGTCGGGCCTGGCCGGGTGGCTGCTGTCCACCGGATGGCTCGCCGCGGGCTTGCGCAGGGGCTCTCCGCCGCTCGGCCTCGAGCCGATGTTTCCGGGGCTTCTGGCGTCGGCGGCGATCTGGGGAACCGGGCTTTGCTTGAGCGCGAAAAGAGCCAGGGCTCCCTCGCGCATCGCCGGCACGGCGTAGAGACGCAGGCAAGCGTCCATGAGCGAAACGGTGCGCGCCGAGTAATAAGTCGCGCCGGGCGCGTACATCGCGAGCCCCTCGTCGACCAGGACGTGCGTCACGCCGAGCCCGGCCAGACGTTCGCGCAGCGCCGCGGCGTCCGGCAGGCGGTCGTAGCGGATCAGCCCCTGGTTGACCGGATCGCCCCACTCGTAGGGGACGTCCAAGTAGTAGCCGCGGATCTCGCGAAACAGGAGCACCTTCGCCGGCCGGCCTGCGAGCAGGGCGTTCACCTTCTCTTCGAAGGCGTAGTCGTCGAGCGCCGCGTCGAGGTAGCGCGCGCGGCGGTCGGCGGCGCCGGAAGCGGGCCGCAGCCCCAGCGCCCCGAAGAGAGCGTTGTTGGGCGAAACGGCCGCAAGACCGCAAAGCCCGAACGCGGCCGCCGGCGCGGCCGCGGCGCCGAATTGTCCCGCCCAGTAGGCCGCCGTCAGGGCGAAGGCCGGCCAAAACGGCCAAAGCAGCCGCCACAGCTCGGCGTGCGCGCCGACGAGTAGGACATAGAGCGGCACGGGCAGCCACAGAAACGCCAGAAAGCCGGGCCAGCGCCGCCGGGCCATGAGCGCCGCCGCGGAGAGCGCGGCCGCGGGAACGGCCAGCCAAAGCGCTCCCCCGCCTACGAGCAGACGCCAAGCCGGGACCGACGCCGCGTCCGCCGCGCGCGTGGCGGCGGCCACCCACCGCGCGCCGAAGCGCGCGGCAAAAAGCGAGGGCAGGAAGGGCCAGACCGGATCTCCGGCCAGGACCCACGACTTGAGATACCACGGCGCCACGACGGCGAGCGCCGCGCCCGTGTAGAGCAGCCACGCCCGCGTCTTGCCGCCGCGCGGCGCCTGCCAGAGCGTCCAGGCCGAGAGCGCGGCCAGAGGAATGGCGCCCAGAAGCTTGCACGAGGCCGCCAGCCCGCTGAAAATCCCCCCGAGGGCCAGATCGCGCTCGCGGCCGTCCTCTTTCCAGTCCCACAGCGACACGCAGGCCAAAAAATGAAAGAGCGCGAGCGCCCCGTCGCTGTGCGCCGTGCCGGCCAGCTCCAGGAGTTGCGGCTGGGCGCCAAGCAGCGCGACGGCGAGCCAAGCGCAGCCCTCGCCCAGGCGCCGGCGGGCCGCGGAAAAGACGGCGAGCAGCCAGGCCGCGCAGGCCGCCGCATGAAGAAGCGCCGCCGCGCAGTCCAGGCCGAAAGAGAGGGGCAAGGCGTAAAGCGTCTCCATGAGGCTCGGCCAATGGCTATGGACCATCCACGGGATCTCGAGGACGCGGCCGGCGCGCAGGAGCAGCTTGGGCTCGGCGAGGTGGTAGGCCAGCGCGTCCCAGGCCGTGGCCGGAGCCAGCGCGACGGCCAGGGCGCTGAGCCCCGCGAAGCCGAGCACGGCGCCCGCCGGCGGCGCCCAAGCCGACCGCGCGGCCGAAGGCTTCTTTGCGGCGCCGGCGAATCGATGCGCCCACAGCGCGGGCAGGCCGGCCGCGCCGGCGGCCGCAAGCAGCGCGGCCAAGGCCGGCCGGCGCAGCCATCCGAAGACTCCGAGCGCGAGGACCGCCGAGCCGAGCAGCCCCAGGCCGAGCCCGAAGGCGGCGGGCGCGTCGAGATCGTCTCGCAGGCGCAAGCCGAGGCCCCAGCAGGCGAGCACGAGCAGCGCCGCCAAGGCGAGGGCCGGAACGTCCCAGCGGACGATGACGGCCAGCGAGCCCGCGTCGAGCCCGCCGCGAGCGGCGCAAAGCAAGGCCCCGCGGCAGGAGAAGCCGACCAAGGCGAGGCAGAGCGCGGCGCAGGCCGCTTCCCACGTCGAGAGGCGACGAAGCAAGCCCTTCATCATATTACTTCGGACGCCGCGCGGGCACGATTCCTTACGGCCCGCCCCTGGGCCACCAGTCCCTGCCAAACTAGGACCAATGTCTCCTTCTAAGGAAGGACTTTCGACTCACGTGACTGCTCCCTGTTATTAATAGCATGAGCACTCAAGGAGAGACGCTTTCATGAAAAACACGAGCCCGTTCGCCCGCCTGACCACCGCCGCCCTGTCGGCGGCCCTCATCCTCCTATCGCCCGGCCTGCCCGCCTACGCGGCGCTGGCCGAGTCCGCCGCGCCCGGCGCGGCCGGGCTGCCCTCGGGCGGACCCTGGGGCCCCTATGTCCAGCGGCTCTCGGCGCCCGGCGAGGCGGCTCGACTGGCCGGCGTCTCCTTGAACGGCGTCGACGTGGGCTCTCTGCTTGAGAGCCTCTCCGCCGTCGACGCCCGCTCGGCCGAAGGCCGCGCGCGGGTCCAGCCCGTCTTCGACGCCCTTTCGCGCCTCTCGCCCGCGGCCCCGCAGGCCGAGGTCCTTCAAGCGATGACCTCGGCGGCGGCCGGCGTGCGCGCGGCCGCCTCCGGCGACCTCTCCTCCCGCGACGCGCGCGCCCTGGAGAGCGCCCAGCGCTACTCGCTGCTGCTGACGCCGGCGCAGCGCGGCGCCGTCTCGCGCGAGCTCGAACGCCGGCGGCAAGCCTCGGCCCGCGCCGTCCTGGCCGGCGCCGCGGCCTGGAAGGCGGCCCCTTCGGCCCCCGTTTCCGGCGCCGCCGCGGCTCCCGCCGAGGCGCTCGCCCCCGCCCGCCGGGCCAAGGTCCTGAAGAAGGCCGTTCCCTTCGTCGCCGTCTCCGCCGCCGCGGTCGCCGCCGCCGCCGCCCCCGGCGCCTTCCACCCCCTCTCGCTCGTGGTCGCCGCCGGGGCGATGGCCTCGATCGTGCTCCACGAGACGGCCCACCTGCTCGTCGCGCGGCTCAAGGGCGACGACACCGCCCGCAAGCAGGGCGTGACCGGCCCGCTCCAGCTCATCGACCCCGTCGGCACGATCGCCGTGCCGCTGCTTTCGGCCGCGCTCGGCGGCGCGCTTCTCGGCGTGCCGCTGGTCCTCGGCTGGGCCAGGCCCGTGCCCATCGACTTCAACCGCCCCGGCGATCCCAAGAAAGCGGCGCGCGCCATCGCGGCCGCGGGGCCCTTGGCCAACGCGGCCCTGGCCGGCCTGCTCGGCCTGGCCCTCCTCGCCCACCCGGCCGGCGCGGCGATGGCCGCCGTCGCGAGCGTGGCCAAGATCAACCTGCTGCTGGCGGCCTTCAATCTGCTGCCCGCGGGGCCGCAGTTCGACGGCTTCAAGATCCTGGTCAGCGTCCTGCCGCGCAAGCTCTACGCGCGCCTGACGCGCAACCGCCGCGTGGCGCCGGCCTATCAGGGCGTCTTCCAGCGGCTCTACGAAGGGCCTTCGGCCCTGCTCAACGCCGTCGGCATGGACGGCCAGGGCCAGGTCAATTGGACGACCCGGCTGTGGACGCTCGGCGCCTTCGCGGCGGCGGCGATCCTCACGCACGCCTGGCTCGGCGGGCCGATCGTGCTGCTGGCGCTGGTTTGCAGCTACGACTACTACTGCATCCGAGAGAAGATCCAGAACGAGGAGGCCGTCAAGGCGCTGACCGATCTCCTGCAGGGCTTTTCCTCCGCGCTCGCCCAGGCCGCCGAGGAAGACGAATCCATCCGCTCCGTCGTGAATACGGAGGAAGTGGAGCACGCCCTCAAGAACGCCTTGGAAGACACGCTCGACAAGGTCATCGACTCCGAGGGCTTCGCCCAGCTCAGCGAGGAGCAGAAGTGGGAGCGCTTCCAGAGCGCCTATATGGACGCGGCCGCCAAGGCCCTGCACGAGAAGGGCATGGCCTCGGACGACGAGGCGACCATCAAGGCCTTCCTCGGGCGCAACGGAGCGAAGTTCTTCGAGCAGGTCAAGGGCTGGATGAAGAGCTACGAGGTCTTCGCGAAGTGGCACAGCCCCGAGCGCAAGAAGGGCAAGGACGACGCCGACGCTCTCGGCTCCGGCAAGCTCAAGAGCGCCGGCAAGGTCCTCGGCGTCGTCGCGCTCGGCGCGCTGGGCATGCACCTCTTCGGCGGGCCGCACGGCGCCGCGCTCGCCGGCCTAGGCCTCATCGGCGCGGTCGCGGGCGCGCCCGCGGCCAGGGCGCCGACGTTCCAGGAGGCTCTCGACGATCCCGAGCTGCGCCTGGCCCCCCAGCAGAAAGCCCTCCTGCAGGTCATGCTCAGCGAGATGAAGCTGGACGAAAAGCCGCCCGTCATCGGCCGCATCGACGAGATGGGGAAGGTCTACAAGAACGTGACGGCGCCTCGCGGCGACATCAACAGCGTCGTCCTCATCGGCAAGGCGGGCGTCGGCAAGACGGCGATCCCGGAGAAGCTCGCGCAGGCGATCGCCCAGTCCGAGCTGCAGCCCGACGGGACCTTCGCGCTTTCCAAGATGAAGGGCCGCTACCTGGTCAAGCTCAATCTCACGCGCCTGCTGTCCCAGGACGATCCGCCCAAGAGCCTCGACCAGCTCGTCGCCCTGCTCGAGAACTTCAACGACGCCAACAAGCGCAGCGGCAACAAGGTGATCCTCTTCGTCGACGAGATCCACCAGATCTTCCAGCACCCGAAAGGCGAGCTGATGGCGAACTTCCTCAAGGAGCCGCTTCGCAACGGCTCGCTGTCCATCATCGCGGCCACCACGGAAGCCGAATACAAGAAATACATGGAGCACGACGACGCCTTCCGGCGACGCATGATCCCCGTGCGCGTCGAGGAGTCGTCGGTCGAGGAGACTCTGCGCAGCCTGCAGGGCGCCCGCGGCTACTATCAGGGACTCTACGGCGCCAACATCGAGCCCGGCGCCATGAAGTCAGCCGCCGAGGACTCGCGCTTCGACCAGGAGGTCTTCCTACCCGGCCGAGCGTTCAAGTATCTGCTGCTAGCCCTCAAGGAAGCCGACTTCGACAGCCAGCGCGACCGCGTCGGCTTGGCCATCGCCGACACGATCAACGAGCTGCAATACGTCCTCGGGCGCCTTTCCGAGGAGCTCAAGACCACCGACCGCGTCACCGAGAAGATCAAGTCCGACGAGCCGGGGACCATCGACCTCTACAACGCCGCCGTCGAGCTGTCCAAGAGGCTGGTCTCCCTCTACCGCCAGCGCGCGGCTATCCCGGCGCAAGGCTCTCCGACGGTGACGGCCGACATGGTCAAGGAGCAGATCGCCCGGGAGACGGGGATCGCCTCCGGCCAACTGTCCAGCGGCAACGAGTCGATGGACCGGTATCTGAACATGGAGGAGCTGCTCGGCCAGCGCGTCATCGGCCAGAAGGCGGCCGTGAGCGCCATTTCCGAGGCCATCCGCCGCAACAAGGCGGGCCTCAGCGACCCGCGCAAGCCCAAGCCGATCGGCGCGTTCTACCTGACCGGCCCGACGGGCTCGGGAAAGACGCATCTCGCCCGGGAGCTGGCGCGCTTCCTGTTCAACGACCCCGACGCCGTCATCCGCGTCGACATGTCCGAGTACATGGAGAGCCACTCCGTCTCCAAGTTCATCGGCGCGCCCCCCGGCTACGTCGGCTACGAGCAAGGCGGCCAGCTCACCGAGCGCGTGCGCAAGAAGCCCTACAGCGTGGTGCTCTTCGACGAGATCGAGAAGGCGCACCCGGACGTCTGGCTGCTCATGCTCCAGATCCTGGGCGAGGCGCGCCTGACCGACGGCCAGGGCCGCACCGTCGACTTCAGCAACACCGTCGTGCTCATGACCTCGAACCTGGCCATGAATCACGAGTCGATGCAGGCCATGATCGACTCCTACGTCGCCCGCTTCAAGCAGACGCAAGCGCGCCTCGACGCCGCCCGCGCCGCGGGCGACAAGACGGCCGAGGCCGCGATCGAAGCCGAGCAGCGGCAGCTCTCCGTCGAGCTGGCCCGCGTCAGCAAGGAGAAGGCCCAGGCGATCACCGAGGAGGCGTTCCCGAAGGTCTACCCTCCCGAGTTCGGCGGGCGCCTTTCCGCCAAGCCGATCGTCTTCGACCGCATCACGCCCGACATGGCCGACGGCATCGTCAAGCTCAACCTCAAGGACCTGTCCGAGGTCATGGCCTTCGCCGGCCACGAGCTCGCCCCGCCGCCGCCCTCGGTGGTGAAGTTCCTCGTCGAGAAGGGCTTCGACGTGGCGCTCGGCGCGCGGCCGCTGCAAAACGCCATCGACCATTACATCTCGAGCCCGCTCGCCAAGAGCCTGCTCCAGGCCGCCGTGGCCAACGGCAACAAGCCGCGTCCCAGCCGCATCGCACTGAGCGTCAAAAACGGCGCCATCGCCTTCGACATCCAGCCTCTCGCGCCCAAGGTCGTGTCCAAGAAGGACGCGGGCATGGGCGCGGCGCAGGAGGTCTTCACGCAGGCCCTCAACCTGGCCATGCACGCGGCGTCCGACAAGGTCGCGCCGGAGGCCACTCTGGAGCTGGTCGACGCCTGGGTCCGCAACGCCCTCGCGGCGTTCCCGGGCGAGGCCGTGCCGCCGGCTGGTCCCGCGCCTCTTGCGGATGGTCCCGCGGCTCCTAAGGTTGCGGGCGCCAGCCCGCAACCCTCGGCGCCGAAGGCGCCGACTCCGTTTATCGAAGGACCGGCCCCGGCGTTGTCCGCTTCCGCGGTCCGCGCGTCGTCGGCCCATTATGACTTGGCCAAAGACCCCCCGCTGCTCGCCGCGTCTCGCGAGCTCAAGCAGAAGCTGGAAGCCGCCGGCTACCCGGAGGCGGAGCGCGAGGCGGCCTTGCGCACCGTCGAGGACCACGCCAATCCCTACGTCGGGTTTTTGAAGCTCTTCGTCGAGCAGGCCAAGCAGATGACGCCCAACGACCGGCGCGCCACGCCTCTCCAACTCGCCTACGAGGTGACGCCCGAAGCCGTCCGCGTCGTCTTGCACCGCAACGGCCCGCTCGGCGAGCGGGAGCTTGCGCTTCTGCGGACGCACTTCTCGGGCACGGCGCCCGTCGACGCGCAGGCCGCGCGCGACAAGGCCGAGGCGCTCAACGTGATGGGCAAGGACGGCCGGCGCCTGTTCTTCGACCTCTACCGGGTCCTGTCCGCCATCCCCGGCGCGCGCTTGGGCGTCGCCACGGGCGCGGCGGCCCAGGGCGGCGCCGGCACGGACTATTGGCTCGAGCTGCCCAAGACGCCGGCCGAGGCAGCCCCGCCCGGACAGCAAGCCCAAAACCGCGAGCCCGAGCAGGCTCGCGCGGCGCAGCCGCCGGAGACTTCCGGCGGCTCCGTCGCGCAAGCCTCTCGCCCCTCGTCGCGACCGGACCTGGGCGAATCGTTCGTGACGTTCATGGGCGAGCAGGGAACCTTGGAACCGGCGCTGCGCGCGCTGGAGGGCGACCTGACGCGCCGCGGCTACGGC
Source organism: Elusimicrobiota bacterium (assembly GCA_027452025.1). Lineage (GTDB taxonomy): Bacteria > Elusimicrobiota > Elusimicrobia > UBA1565 > UBA9628 > DAIDHI01. Next base: position 45,668 of record DAIDHI010000067.1, read on the forward strand.
CCGCAGCAGCGCGCGGGGCTTCTCGCCGGGGCTCGCGCGGCGGCGGAGTTTCTCCGCGACCGCTCCCGCTCCGAGAGCCTGCCCGTGCGCTTCAACTGGTCGGTCACCGCCGAGCGCGCGGCCGTCGTGATCCAGGCCGAGGGCTCGCCCTTCACGCCGGAGGAATCGGCCGAGATCCGGGCGCTCTTCAGGCGGGAGGAGATTGGCGCGCTGATCGCCGCCTCCGGGGCGACGACGGGCTACGGCTCCGGCACCGAGTCCCTCCACGGCCGGGGCGTCTCGATCTGGGCGGCGCTGCCGGCCGCCCAGCCGGCCGCAGCCGAAAGCGCCGAGGCCGACGGCTTCGTCTCCCAGGAGATCGATCGCTTCGCCCCCAACGCCGAGGACCGGGAACTCTCGATGGCGAAGGACTCGGCCTCGCGGGGCGCCGCGCCTGGGACCCGCGAGGCCGTCTCGCGCTTTCTCGACGCGGCCTCGCGCCTGGCCAAGACGGCGGCGACCGGAACGGACAAGATTTTCGTCGACCACCGCGTCACCCCGGACGGCCTGACGGTCGTCGTGCGCCTCGCGGGCGCGCGCGTCAACCCGATCCCCTGGCAGCGCTGGGCGGACCGCGCCCTCCCGGTCGCCGAACTCTCCCGCTTCGGAGGCCGCGTCGCCGTCGAGGCGACGGCCGACGGCGGGCGCATGATCCTGACCCTGCCCGCGCCGCCCGCGGTCTCGGGAACGCGCGCGCCGGACGCCGCGCCGGCCGTGCGCGCCACGGCCGAGGCCAAGCACGACATAACGCATCTGATGAAAGAGCTCATCCGCCAGGGCGCGGCGCGGGGGCTGGCGCTGCGCTATTCGGCCGCCGACGTCGTCGGGCAGGCGTCTTCGCCCGAGGACCTCGACTGGGCGCGAAACGACTGGCTGCGCTTCGACACCGATCTCGAGCAGCACGGCCCGCAGATCGCCGCGGCGGCCGAGGTGATCGGGCGCCACGGCAGCCGCGCGCAGGACCGCGAGCGGCTGATCGCCGCCATCGACCGTTTTCCCAAGACCACGGGCTGGGACCACACCAATCCGGCGCGCAACAGGCTGCGGCGCGCGCTGGCCCTTTTGCTGACGCCCGGCAACGACCGGCAGCTGCAGGAGCTCCTCGCGGCCTACGAGCGCCAGAAGGAGGCCGGCCTGCCGACGGCCGAGCGGCTCCATCCGGACGTCGTCCTGGCCATGTACCTGGCTCTTTTGCGCAGCGCCGGCCCGGACGACTTCAGGAAGCTCGTCCTCGAAGACTGGGACAAGCGCGCGCTCTCCGAGGTCTACGACTACGCCAAGCGCGTCGAGCCCGGCTACCTCGGCCGCGTCTACGCCGACTGGAAGTCCGGCGACCATTCGCGCCAGCCCAACGGGGTCGGCCGCCTGCTCGTCTTCTGGGCGATCGCCGATCACGGCGACCGCGCCGACATGGCCGCGCTCGTGCGCGCCGCGCGCGAGAACCGCTGGCTGGGAAGCGAGCTGGGGCTGGAGGAGAAGCACCTGCTCGGCGAGGCCCTGGGCCGCATGGCCCGGCGCCTGGGCTACGACGAAGAGCTTCGCCACGAGATGCGGCTGTGGATGCGCGAGGGCATGGGGACGAGCAACAGCTACGAGCGCATGGTCACGGCC